>RPOR01000103.1 GCA_003820645.1 Betaproteobacteria bacterium | reverse complement strand
TAATTATCGATCATCAACAACATGACGGTTCCCTCACTGCAGCCGCGTATCAAGGCCGGCTTCGGCCAATTCAGCCGCGCGCAGCAGCGCCCGTGCCTTGCTCTGGGTTTCCTGCCATTCGGCCGCGGGCTGCGAATCGGCAACCACGCCTCCCCCCGCCTGCACATGCAGCCGGCCATCCTTGATCACCGCAGTGCGCAGCGCGATCGCGACGTCCATGTTGCCGTGGAAGCCGAGATAGCCGACTGCTCCGGCATAAATGCAGCGCTTGACCGGCTCCAGTTCGTCGATGATTTCCATGGCCCGTACCTTGGGTGCGCCCGAAACCGTGCCTGCCGGGAAGGTTGCGCGCAGCACGTCGATTGCGGTCAGGCCGGGCCGGAGTTTCGCTTCAACGTTAGACACGATGTGCATCACGTGCGAATACCGCTCGATGACCATCTGCTCGGTGACTTTGACGCTGCCGGTCTGTGCCACGCGGCCGGCATCGTTGCGGCCGAGGTCAACCAGCATGATGTGCTCGGCGCGCTCCTTGGCATCGGCCAGCAGCTCGGTGGCGAGTGCCGCATCTTCCTCGGGCGTCGCGCCGCGCCGGCGTGTGCCGGCGATCGGTCTCACGGTCACCACGTCGCCTTCGAGCCGGGCAAGAATTTCCGGTGAAGCGCCGACCACATGGAAATCGTCGAAATTGAAATAAAACATGTAGGGCGACGGATTCAGCGCACGCAATGCGCGATACAGCGACAACGGCGACGCATGAAACGGCTTGCTCATGCGCTGTGAGGGCACAACCTGCATGATGTCACCGTCGAATATGTACTGCTTCGCCCGCTCTACTGCCCGGTGATACGCAGCCTCGCCGAAACCCGATACTGCAGGCTCCGATGCCGTCGGTGCACTCTCCGGCAATGTCACCGGCGTGCGCAGCTTTTCGAGCAGTACGGCGAGCCGGCGCCGCGCCGCAGCATAAGCGCCGGGCTGACCAGGCTCGGCGTAGGCCACCAGCGACAGCTTGCCCGACAGGTTATCAACGATGGCGATTTCCTCGGACACCAGCAGCAGGATATCCGGCGTGTCCAGTTCGTCACGCTTGTCGTTGCGGGCAAGGCGTTTCTCGATATAGCGCACGGTGTCGTAGCCGAAATAGCCAACCAGACCACCGCAGAAACGCGGCAACCGCGGATCGGTAGCCACCTTGAATCGCCGGAGGTAGTTATCGACGAAGGCCAGCGGGTCGTCCACTTGCTCCCGCAGCGTTTCCTTGCCGTCGCGGATCTCGGCGCAGGTGTGGTCGCGCACTTCAATACGGGTGCCGGCCGCGAGTCCGACGAAGGTATAGCGGCCAAAACGCTCGCCACCGACCACTGATTCGAGCAGATAACTGTAGGGCTGGTTGGCGAGTTTCAGGTAAATCGACAGCGGCGTGTCGAGATCGGCAAAGGTTTCGAGCACCACCGGCACGCGGTTGAAACCGGCGGCGGCGAGTCGATTGAATTCAGCTTCGGTCATGTCCTGCTCCACGAAAACGGTACGAAACAACGGTCCAGCAACGCACGATCAGCGACGCCAGTCGCGCCGCCAGCGCGGGGCGCCGGACGCCGTTTCGAACCTCATCGAGAGCAACACGATTAAACCTTTTTAATCAATGGGATACAATCAGTCAGCGCGCCTACTATAGCATCAACATCGAGGCTCTGCACAGCCTGCCCCTCGTGGTAACCGTAGGTCACGCAGAACACCGGGCATCCCGCCGCACGTGCCGCCTGCACATCGTTCACCGAATCACCGATCATCAGCATTCTCTGCGGCGCCACGGCGAACCGCGTGCACGCATGCAGCAGTTGCAGCGGATCGGGCTTCTTGCGTGCCAGTGTGTCACCGGCGATGGTCTGCGCAAAATAACCGGCGAGGCCCATGCGTTCGAGCAGCGGCAGCGTGAACGCGCCGGCCTTGTTGGTCACGCAGGCGAGCGGAAAACCCGCGGCGCGCAGCTGTTCCAGGCCTTCCCGCACACCGGGGTAGATGGTGGTATGCGCGCCGTTGACCATGGCGTAGAAGCGCTCGAACACCGGCAGCGCCTGCGCCATCGCCGCGGCGTCTGCGTGGCCATCGATGTCGCGCGCCAGGGCGCGCTCGACCAGTCGCGGGATACCCTTGCCGACGTAGTTGCGGATGGTTTCCAGCGGCAATGGTGCGCGGCCCAGGGCTTCCAGCATCATGTTGGTGGCCATGGCCAGATCAGGAATGGTGTCGAGCAGCGTGCCGTCCAGATCGATCATCACGGCCTGGACGGGGATCGGTAAATGAGTATTCATCTTTCTGTTGCCGCCGCCGGCAGCGGGTCGCGACCGCGGCGGTGCCGACCCGGCACTGCCGGAGGGTTCAGGAATTGGCGAGCGCCTTGCGCATCGCCGCGATGGTGGCCTTGTAGTCCCTGGTGCCAAAAATCGCCGAGCCTGCGACGAACGTATCCGCGCCGGCTTTGGCGATCTCGGCAATGTTGTCCGTTTTGACGCCGCCATCCACTTCCAGCCAGATCTCCCGGCCGCTGTGGTCGATACGCTTGCGTACGGCCGCAAGCTTGGCGAGCGCACCCGGAATGAAGGTCTGACCGCCGAAACCCGGGTTCACCGACATGATCAACACCAGGTCGAGTTTGTCGAGCACGTGGTCGAGATAGTGCAGCGGCGTCGCCGGATTGAACACCAACCCTGCCTTGCAGCCATGTTCCCTGATCAGGCCGATGGTGCGGTCGATGTGCTCGGAGGCTTCCGGGTGGAACGAAATGATGTTGGCACCGGCCTTGGCAAAATCCGGCACGATGCGGTCCACCGGCTTGACCATCAGATGCACGTCGATCGGCACCTGTACCAGCGGGCGGATTGCCTGGCATACCAGCGGCCCGATGGTCAGGTTGGGGACGTAGTGATTGTCCATCACGTCGAAATGAATCAGGTCTGCGCCGGCGGCAACCACCGCCTGCACTTCTTCCCCCAGACGGGCGAAGTCGGCGGACAGGATGCTGGGCGCGATGCGATGGTTCATGACTGAATCCGGGAATCCGTAAAAATGGCAGGGGAATTCTACCCGTACTCACCGTTGCGGACATGCGGAACTTCCGTAGCAATGCTGCGGATGCGAGAATACGGCTATGGCTGATCACAAATATGAAATTACCGTCGTCCCGCGCGCGACGTACATTCCGGAACAGTCGGATGCCGATGCCGACCGTTACGCCTTCGCCTACACCATCACCATTACCAACACCGGTGACGTGCCGGTACAACTGGTAAGCCGCCACTGGATCATCACCGACGCCAACAATCTGGTGCAGGAAGTCAAAGGCCAGGGGGTCGTGGGTGCACAGCCAAAACTGAAACCCGGCGAGAGTTTTGAATACACCAGCGGCTCGATGCTGGCAACGCCGGTGGGTACCATGCGCGGTACCTACCAGATGGTGGCCGAGGACGGTACGCGTTTCGACGCGCCGATCCCGGAGTTCACACTGTCCGTTCCGCGCGTGCTGCACTAGACACCCCCGGGCATGTCCCTACGCACCAGCTACACGCTGATCGCGCCGTTTTATGACTGGCTCGTCGGACCGGCGCTCGCCCGCGTGCGCGCCAGGAGCCTCTCGCGCCTGCCCCGCGGCGGCGGCGCGCACATCCTCGTCAACGGTATCGGCACCGGACTCGATCTGCCGCTGCTGCCGCCGGCGCACCGCTACACCGCGCTGGACCAGAACCGGGCCATGCTGGATAAAGCGCTGCCGCGCCGCGGGAATCTGGATCTGCAATGGGTGCAGGGTGACAGTCAGCGGCTGCCGTTTCCCACGGGCCAATTCGACCATGCCCTGCTGCACCTGATCCTCGCCATCGTGCCCGATACGCAACTCGCACTGCGCGAAGCCGCCCGCGTCGTAAGGACCGGCGGACGGTTGTTCGTGCTCGACAAATTCCTGCGCCCGGGCGAGTCGGCGTGGCTGCGACGCGCGCTCAATCCGCTGGCGCGACGCATTGCCACGCGCACCGACGTCATATTCGAGGAAGCGTTGGCCGGCGTCGCCGGATTGACGGTGATCGCGGACGAGCCGGTAATGGCAGGTGGCTGGTTCCGGATGATTACACTGGAAAAAACCGGCGGTCAGGACTTGTCGGAGGCATCGGCATCATCATCGTCATCGCGGCGCGGCCAGGTCAGCCAGACGATACCGCCGAGCAGCGCCACAGCGACCGCGGCTTCGATCAAGTACCACATCAATCCGCTCATCGCGCCGGCTCCGTGAATTGCTGATGCATAGCCCCGAATTTAGCAAATTCCCGCTGCGCATAGCGTTTGCCGCGCTGATGGTGACGCTGGCCATGGCGGCCTGCCGCTCGACGCCGGAGAAACCGGTGTCCCCACCGGCCGTGCCGGCGGCGCCGCTGCCGGAACCGCCCCCGGCCGCCGCAACACCCACGCCGCCGCTCGCCAGCAGCCATCTGCGCCGCGGGACCTGGGGAGAATTGCCCGGTTGGCACAACGACGATCCGTCTGCAGCATGGGACGCATTGCTGACCAGTTGCAGCATCCTGAACGCCCAGCAAGCCTGGCGGGCGGCATGTACTGCCGCGCGCGCCGCGCCGCGTCCCGATCGTCAGCGCGCGCGCCGCTTCTTCGAACTCCATTTCACGCCGTATCAGTTGCTGCAGCCCGATGGCGGCAGCGAGGGCCTCGCCACCGGTTACTACGAACCGCTGCTGCGCGGGAGCCGCACGCCGACAGCGCGCTACCGTTATCCGGTGTACGGTGTGCCCGAGGACCTGCTTGGCGTCGATTTGCCGGCCTTTGGCATTACCGGGCGGGAATCGCGATTGCGGGCACGGCTCGACGGCAAGCGCGTCGTTCCCTATTTCGAACGCGCGCAGATCGAGGCCGGCGTGGCAGCGGTGCGCGGCCGCGAAATTGCCTGGGTCGACGACCCGGTCGAGCTGTTTTTCCTGCAGATCCAGGGCTCCGGCCGCATCGACCTCGCGGGCGGCGACGTGATGCGCGTCGGATTCGCCGACCATAACGGCCACCCCTACCGTTCGATCGGACGCCTGCTGATCGACCGCGGCGAACTGCCGCCGCAGCGGGCGTCGATGCAGGGCATCAAGGCCTGGGCGCAGCGGAATCCGGACAAGCTGCGCGAAGTGCTGGACCACAATCCGCGTTACATTTTTTTCCGCGAATTGCCGCCGGGTCTCAGTGGACCACTGGGCGCGCTGGGCGTGCCGCTGACGCCACGTCGCTCAATTGCTGTTGATCCGCGCTATGTGCCGCTGGGTGCGCCGGTGTTTCTCGCCACGACCTGGCCGCTCAGCACCCGGCCGCTGTACCAGTTGATGCTGGCGCAGGACACCGGCGCGGCCATCCGCGGTGCGGTGCGGGCCGATTTTTTCTGGGGCTATGGCGATGATGCCGGACGCGAGGCCGGACGCATGAAGCAGGCGCTGCGGATGTGGCTCCTGCTGCCGCAGGGCTATCCGCTGGCTGCGCCAGAGTAATGATCACGACTCGTAAGTGAGCACACACCCCCTCAAGCGCTTATTTATAATCTATTGTTTTTATTGATTTATTTTACGTGCGTTCGCTGCACTTACACCCGCGCCTGCCGTGAAAGTCCTGGTCCTCGGTGCCGGCGTCACCGGCATTGCCACCGCTTGGTATCTGCGCAAGGCCGGCCACGACGTCACGGTCATCGATCGGCGCGAAGGGCCGGGGCTGGAAACGTCGTACGCCAACGGCGGACAGATTTCGGTATCGCATGCCGAGCCCTGGGCCAATCCGCGGGCACCACTGCAGTTGCTGCGCTGGTTGGGTCGCGAGGATGCACCCCTGCTATTCCGCCTGCGCGCCGACTGGGCCCAATGGCGCTGGGGCCTGGCTTTCCTGCGCCAGTGCACGCCAGCACGCTGGCGTGACAACATCCGTCGGCTGGTCGTGCTGGGCGATTACAGCCGTAGCGCATTACGCGAATTACGTGCCGAGACCGGCATTCAGTACGACCAGCTGATGCGCGGCATCCTGCATTTTTATACCGGCGCGGCACACTGGCAGGCCGCGCAACACGCCGCACAGGTGATGCGCGACGCCGGCTGCCTGCTGGACACAAAAACCGCCGATGAATGCGCGGCGATCGAGCCCGCGCTGGCCAGAATACGCGGCCGCATCGCCGGCGGCACCTACTCGCCCGCCGACGAATCCGGCGACGCCCACCGCTTCACCCGTGAACTCGCGGCGCTGTGCGCGGCACGCGGCGTGGTGTTCCGCTACCGCACCACCATTACCGCTTTCGTCGCCGCGCGGGATGATCGCATCATGGGGGTCCGCGTCCGCGACGCCGATGGTACGTCGGACCGGCTGGCGGCCGACGCCCACGTCGTGTGCCTCGGCGTACACAGCGCGCCCCTGCTGCGCCCGCTCGGCATCCATTTGCGGATTTACCCGGTCAAGGGTTATTCGGTGACGCTGCCGGTACTCGATCCCCGACTGGCTTATACCGTTTCCCTGACCGACGACGAACACAAGCTGGTTTTTTCACGGCTCGGCGAACGGCTGCGCATCGCCGGCACCGCGGAATTCACCGGTTATGACATCACGCTGAATCCGGCACGCAGCGCTGCCATCCTGCGCCGTGTCGCCGAACTGTTCCCCGGGGCCGGCGACCTGAATCAGCCGCAACTGTGGGCGGGGTTGCGGCCGGCAACACCGTCGAACGTACCGTATATCGGCGGCACCCGTTTTGCCAACCTGCACCTGAATACCGGGCACGGTACATTGGGCTGGACCCAGGCCTGCGGTGCCGGCGCGGCCCTCGCCGATTGGTTATCCGGACGCAGACCTGCAGTGGATTTCGGTTTCTGCGGCACGTCTCCGTACTTGACGCGCGCTCCAGCGGCCTACAGGTCGGACAGCCGCAATTTGGCGAGTCCGGCCCCGCTCTTCTCGAAAGACAGTATGTCTTCGGCGGTAAGCGGCAGACTGACGTGCGGGCCCTGCACCCGTTCACATCCCAGGCCCAGCAGCGCCACCACGGTCTCGCCGTCGCGCGCGCCTTCGGCCGTCACCTGCAGTCCAAGATCGCGGGCCAGGCGAACCAGCGCGCGAACGAGTTTGCCGTGCAACTCCGACCGCTGCATGTCGTGCACAAATGCGGCGCTCAGTTGCAGTTCGTCAAAGGGCAGTTGCGCGAGATTGCTCAGCGACGATGCGCCGGTGGCAAAATCGACAATGCCAAGCCGCAGCCCAAGCCGCTTCAGGCGCGTAAACGCATCCTTCACCGGCGCCAGCTCGCCGGCAATCGCCGTCTCGTGCACGCCGATCACCACCCGACCCGGCGGAACGCCCCAAGTCCGCAGCGCACGATCGACGAACTCCGGAAAATCGGACTGCAGCAGGCCGCTGGCCGAAACCTTCAGCCCGAGCTTGCACTGCAATCCGGCACGCGCGAACTCCGCACTCTGACGCAACGCGTTATTGAATATCCACCACGTCACCTCACGCATCAAACCGGCGGTCTCGGCTGTTTCCAGCGCCCGCGCTTCGGACACTTCACCGAGTTGCTCGTCAATCCAGTGCAGGGTACATTCCAGCCCGCCGATCCGTCCCGACTGCGCATCCAGCTGCGGTTCAAATATCAGGCCGAGCGTGTTCTGTTCCAGCGCATGGCGCAGCCGCGTTTCATAGCGCATCTGACGCTCTTCGCTCTCGCCGTGCACCGGGTCGTAGACAGCGGTCCGACCCGGTGCATCGCGCGCTGCGCGCGCCGCCAGCTTGGCGTTGCGTACCAGCGTCTGCGGATCGGTGCCATGATCCGGGTACACCACAATTCCGATCGCCGCATCGGTGTCAAAGGTGTGATCGCCGATCGGGATCGGCACCCCCAGCGCGCCGAGCACCTTGTTCGCCGCGAGTATGGCGACGCCCTCGCCAGCAATTCGCGGCAGCAGGCAGACGAACTGGTCACGGCTGACACGGCCGAGCTGATCCTGTTTGCGCAGCACCCCCTCCCGCATCCGTCGCGTGATGCGCAGCATGAATGCCTCGCCCTTTTGCAGGCCCAGCTGACGGTCGATCTGCTCCACTTTGCCGATTTGCAGCACCAGCAGCCCGAGTTGCTTGCCTTCCTGGCGGTGGCTTTCAATTGCAGCGCGAAAAATCTCCATGAATGCGGCATATTCGGGCGTCGGCAGCGTGCGCACCACGCCGCCTTCTTCCTGGCTGCGCGCCGCCAGCGACGCCAGCAGGGCAAGTTGCAGGAAATTGAAACGTTGCAGCGCCAGCAGGTTCTCCGTGCACTGCGCCTGGTCGGCGGCGTACAGGCGCAGCGTACCGCGCGTCATCGCGTCCTGAAACCGCTGGCAGTCCCGCCGCATGCGTTCGAGCGGTTCGCCTTCGGCATCGAGCGCCCATTCGCCCAGCGCGGCATGGATCGTCGCGACGTCCTGTCCGTCGGCAATCGCCGGTGCCGCAAACGCCGCGGCCAAAACCCCGGCCGCGGGCACGAACAGGTCGGGCGCGCGTTCCTGCACGTCCCGGAATACCGCGGCAACACGGACGAAGGTGTCGGGCCCGGCATTGAATTCTTCCGCGAGTCGCGCAATCAGCGCGTGCAGGCCGACCGCCGCCTGCTCCGCAGCGGAATCGGTCACGGCCGCATCGGTTTCAGAGGAAGAATTCGGCGGGATCGATGGGGACACTGCCCTGCTCCAGCGTGCGTTTGATGCGATAGGGCACCCCCGGCGCCGCCTTGGGTTCATTCGCCAGATCGAGTATCCGCTGCGGCCTGAGCGGATTGCCCTTGGCATCGAGCACAACCATGACGCGCGGCAGCAGTCGTCTGACCAGATTCTGCGCAATCACGATGCCGACCTCTCCGGAATTCAATTCGACCAGAGCGCCGACAGGGAAAATGCCGATGCACTGGACGAACTGCTCGACCAGCGGACCGTCAAACAGCACGTTCCGCGAATTGTAGAGATGATTGAGCGCATTGGACGGCGAATAGACCTCGGCGTATGGCCGCGGATGCGTCATCGCGTCAAAACAGTCCACCAGTCCGGCAATCGATCCGAACAAGCCGATCTCTTCGCTTTTCAGTCCCTTGGGGTAGCCGCTGCCGTTGTAGCGTTCGTGATGCCGCTCCGCCAGTTCTGGCATTTCGGGCGGCAATCCGGGCGTCCCCTTGAGGATGGCCACTGAATGGGCGATGTGGCTGCGACAGACCATCAACTCGACCTTGGACAGCGGGTCTTTTTTCGTCACCACTTCCTCGGGTACGCCGGTCATGCCGACGTCCTGCAGCAAACCGAGTACACCCAGCAGGTCGAGTTGTTCGCGGGGCAGCTGCAGGAAGCGGCCGAAAGTCAGCATGTAGATGGATACGCCGAACGCGCGATCGAGGGCGTGACCGCCTTTGGCCTTCAACTTCGCCAGCAGCATCATGGCATCGGGATTGCGCACGACACTATCGGTCATGCTGGTCACGGCCTCCTGCACGCGCGGCGCATCCAGTGCCTTGCCCGCCCGCACCGTGCCCATGATCTCCCGCAATACCAGCTCGGTTTTGTGCTGGACCGTGCGCGCGACCGGCAGCTCTTCGTCGACAGTCGCCTTTTCCCGGTATGTGACCTTGTGCTTGATCGCGGTCAGCACGCTGGGGCCCAGCGGCTCGGCGACCCGCGAACGCGTCGCCCCCGACTTGTCGCCGGTGCCGCTGGTCAGCAAGTCGCTGCGTTCAGGAAGATCCAGCCCCTTGTCGAGGTCGATGGTGACCTGCTTGCAGTATTTCTTCAGGGTCTCGAGCTGCTTTTCGCTGTCGAGCACGAACCCCTGGTACATGAACGGTGTTTCCGTCCACGGTCGATCGAGCTCGGAAATGAAAACACCGAATTCGAGTTGATCTACGGAGACTACTTTTTTCATGTCTTGGTATCGATCCGCCGCCGGCGCCCCCTGGGCAACCTTTGAAGAATTCTCCATCCTGCGGGCGGCGCGCGCAAGCGCGCCGCTGCCCGGTCAGAATTCGAATACGTGATTGTTCTGCAGCAGCCGCGGCGGCGTTTTCGCCGACAGCTCCTCGATTTCCTGCATTGTCAGTTCAATTTCGCTCGGCTTCAGGTGCGTAATGTAGACCTCTGCCGGACGCTCCAGCTTGGCCAGTTCCTCGCCCAGCATCGAAGGACAAAGGTGCAAAGCGAGTTCAGCCAGTCGGCGATCCTTGTCGGAAAACGCCGTTTCGATGATCAGATATTTCAGGTTTTCAGTGCGATTCACGACTTCCCAAAGACCGTCATTCGGCCCGGTATCACCGCTGAATACGAGGCTGCTCTTGCCGCTGTCGAGCAGGTAGCCCACTGCGGGCACGGTATGAATCGCCGGCAGCGCTGTGATTTTCCTGCCATCGAGGGCGATGACGCTGCCCACGCTGATTTCGTGATAGCACATGAAGGGCTGTTCAGGCGTGGGTATGACGGTGAAATCGGGCCAGATGTCCCAGTTGAAAAGGTTTCTTTTCAGGATTTCAATGGTCGGGCCCGTCGCGTAGACCGTGACCGGCTTGGGTCGCAGCGCGCCGACCGAGTCCAGAAAAAACGCAATTGAATCGACGTGGTCGAGGTGCGAATGGGTGATGAAGATGTGATCGATCAGCGTCAGCTCGGCCAGCGACAGTTCTCCCACGCCGGTCCCGGCGTCTATCAGTATGTCCTGATCGACCAGGAACGAAGTGGTCCGGTGCTGCTGTCCGCCGATGCTGCCGGAGCAGCCCAGTACGCGCAGTCGCATCGTTTCCCGCCGACCTATCGCCGGGCCGCCGCGCCGGGTCGGCGCAGGGCGAGGACAACAAAATTCGTGGTTCTGGCGGAGAATTGCATGCCATTCTTTCGCGATCGATGGAATCTGCGAATTTTACTCCAAAGCACCGCAGCAGCGTCGTCAACGACCCCCCGGACCCGCGTTGCCCACGCGGACTTCAGGTCCCGTGGCGCAATACCAACAGCACCCGACTCTTGACCGGGCGACCGTCCCGTTGACCCGGCAAAAACCGTGTCGCCAGCACAAGTTCGCGCCCCGACTGTTCAATGGTGCCGGACGGGTCTGCGTCAATCACTGCGGCCTCAACAACGCGACCAGCCTGATCGATGCTGACCCACAGCCGCACGCGGCCCGCATTACCTTCGCGTTCGCCAGAGCCCAGACGCAGCGCAGACAGCGGTGACGGATACCGATCGAGTTCGCGCGCAAGATAAAACCGCATGTCCGGCCCGCTGGTCACGGCGCCGGTCTGCCGTGTCGCCGGGACAGCAGCCGACCGCGAGCGAGGTCGTGATGCCGGCAATACCGGTGATGGCTTGACGGGCATTGCATCCGGCGCTGCCAGCGGTACTGACTCGGTCACCAGCAACAGGGCGGGTGCCGCATCCAGCCGCGCCTGCAACGGCGGTGAAACCGCCGCAGCGTGCGGTGCACCGGCGCCACCGGTCCAGCTACCCGCAAGCAGCACGTGGACGAGCAACGATGCGCCCAGCGCAATCAACGGCCGCCGCGGGGACCAGCCAAGTGCCACTCGGCCTGCTGGGTATGTGACCGCCGACATGCCTGAAAAATACCTGCGCCGAGGGACGCAGCGCGCCTACTTCAGCGCCGCGAGCGCCTGTTCCAGTTTGTCAGCAGGCAGGAAGCCGCCAACCTGCTGGCCATTGGCAAGGTAGACCGCCGGCGTGCCGCGCACGCCAAAACGCTGCGCCAGTGCCTGGTTTTCCTCGAGCGGCGTTGCACAGGATTTCACCGCGTTCGCCGCCAACGAGGCCTTGTTCATCAGGTCATCCCAGGTCTTTGCACGGTCCTTGGCACACCACACGGCCTTCGATTTTTCGACGGAGTCCGGGGACAGAATCGGCAGCAGGAAGGTATAAACAGTAATGTCGTTCATCTTGTTGAGTTCCTTCTGCAGCTCCTTGCAGTAGCCGCAGTTCGGATCTTCAAAGGTATAGACCACGCGCTTGCCGCTACCTCTGACGCGCTTGATCGCGTTTGGCTGCGCCTTGGCCAGCGCGCCCGACGCAATCTGGTCGCGCCGCTCGCGCGTCAGGTTGCGTTCCTGGGCATTGCGCAGGTCGAACAGGTTGCCGCTCATCAGATACATGAGCT
>RPOR01000102.1 GCA_003820645.1 Betaproteobacteria bacterium | reverse complement strand
TGGCCATGAAGTTGATGGCCTGCGGGGTGACAAACTCGGCCGCCATGACCAGGTCGCCCTCGTTCTCGCGATCCTCCTCGTCGACCAGCACGACCATGCGGCCGGCGCGGATTTCGGCGATGATTTCTGCGGTTGGACTGATGGCCACTTCGTCTTTTCCTGATCGCAAAGGTTCAGCTCCCTGCAAGTCCTGCTTCCTGCAGGCGTTCAATGTAACGCGCCAGCAGGTCCACCTCAAGATTGACACGCACCCCCGGCTTCAGGTGCTGCAGCGTGGTCGCGCCCAGCGTATGCGGGATCAGGTTGACTTCAAACGCGTCGCCGTCGACGGCATTCACCGTCAGGCTGACGCCGTTCACCGCCACCGAGCCCTTGCGGGCGATGTAACGCGCGATGTCATGCGGGGCCGCGATCACCAGGCGCCGGTTGTCGCCCGCCGGCTCGAAGTGCAACACCGTGCCGGCACCGTCGACATGACCGGTCATCAGATGCCCGCCGAGCCGGTCGGCCAGCCGCAGCGCCTTTTCCAGATTGACCGCCGCGCCCGCCGCCAATTCAGCAATACAGCCGAGCGTCGCCTGCGAGACCTCGGCCTCGAAATGCGTCCGGTCCACCGACACCACCGTCAGGCACACGCCGTCGACCGCGATGCTGTCGCCCAGCGCCACATCATCGAGCACGAGTCCGCCGGCGGCAATGCGCAGCCGCACCCCGCCCGGCGCGGGATCGATCTTTTCAATGCGGCCGGTCGCCGCGACGATGCCTGTAAACATTACCCGGGCCTGGCCAGGATACGCACATCGTCACCGACGCGGGTGATATCGGTAATGCGCAGGTTGCGCCGCTCCTGCAGGTTCGCCAGCGGCGGCAGATGGAACATGCCCTGCGCGGTATCGCCGAGGATGCACGGTGCAAGGTAAATCAGCAGTTCATCGACCAGTCCTTCCTCGAGCAGCGAACCATTCAACTTGTGCCCGGCTTCGACATGCACCTCGTTGCAGCCGCGGCGCGCCAGTTCCTGCAGCAGCGCCGGCAGTTCCACCTTGCCCTCGTGGTTGGGCAGCACCACGACTTCGGCACCGTGCGCGCGCAGCGCAACGCTGCGCGGCGCATCGACGCCTGCGGCGGCAATGATCGTGCCGGGCCCGAGCACGCGCGCATCGAGCGGCGTCTGCAGCCGGCTGTCCACCACCACCCGCAGCGGCTGGCGCGTCGTCGCCACGTCGCGCACGGTGAGTTGCGGATTGTCCTCCTTGACCGTGCCGACGCCGGTCAGCACCGCGCAGGCGCGGGCCCGCCAGGCGTGGCCGTCGCGGCGCGCGCCGGCGCCGGTGATCCACTGGCTCTGGCCGCCGGCGAGCGCAGTGCGGCCGTCGAGGCTGGCGGCGACCTTCATCCGCACCCACGGCGTGCCACGCGTCATCCGCGACACAAATCCGATGTTCAGTGCGTGCGCCTCCGCTGCCATCAGGCCGACGTCGACGGCGATGCCGGCCGCGCGCAGTCTGGCGAAACCTTCGCCTGCGGTCTGCGGATTCGGATCCGCCATGGCCGCGACCACGCGCGCCGGTTTTGCCGCCAGCAGCGCATCCACGCACGGCGGCGTGCGGCCGAAATGGGCGCAGGGCTCCAGCGTCACATACACCGTCGCCCCCGCAGCCTTCGCGCCGGCAGCCTGCAACGCTATCGGTTCGGCATGGGCCGCGCCGGCTTTTTCGTGCCAGCCCTCGCCGACGACCTTGGCACCGTTGACGATCACGCAGCCCACGCGCGGATTGGGCGTGGTCGTATACAGCCCGCGCGCAGCGAGTTCCAGTGCACGGGCCATGTGGCGTTGATCGTCAGGGGTGAACATGGTCGTTGCCGCCGGCGCGAGGCCGGCTATTTGCGTGACGGCTTGCGCACTTCCTTGATGGCGTCGGTAAAATCATCGACCCCCTGGAAGCTGCGATAGACCGAGGCAAAGCGGATATAGGCCACTTCGTCGAGCTTCTTCAGCTCGCGCATCACCATCTCGCCAACGCGCCGCGCCGGCACCTCGCGCTCGCCGAGCGACAGCAGTTCGTTGGTCAGCGCGCCGATGGCTTCGTCGACCAGCGGTGTCGGCACCGGCCGCTTGTGCAGCGCGCGCATGAAACTGGTGCGCAGCTTGCCGAGATCGAATTCGGCACGGCTGCCGTCCTGCTTGACCACCTGCGGCATGCGCAATTCGACGGTCTCGTAGGTGGTGAAACGCTTGCTGCACGCGACGCACTTGCGCCGCCGGCGAATGCTGTCCCCGTCATCGCTCTCGCGCGAGTCGATGACCTGGGTTTCGTCGGACTTGCAGAAAGGACACTTCATGCGGGCAGTGACGGGTAACCGGTGATGGGTAACCGGTGAGCGGCAACAGCCCGCGATTCAGGTGTTTGGCACATCAGTCATCAGCCCTCACGCACCACCCTTTGCTCATTGCTGTCGTTGGTAGACCGGAAACTGGTCGCACAGCGCCTTGACGTCGGCACGGACGCGGTCGATCACCGCCGCATCCTGCGGTGCGTCGAGGACGTCGGCGATCAGGTGGCCGAGTTTCTCGGCCTCGATCTCGCGGAAGCCGCGGGTGGTCATCGCCGGCGAGCCGATGCGCACGCCGCTGGTCACGGTCGGGGTGCGGGTATCGTTCGGCACCGAGTTCTTGTTGACGGTGATGTTGGCACGGCCCAGTGCCTGCTCGGCCTCCAGCCCGGTGACCGGCTTGTCGCGCAGGTCGAGCAGAAACAGGTGACAGTCGGTGCGACCGGAGACGATGCGGTAGCCGCGCTCCTGCATCACTTTCGCCATCACCCGCGCGTTGTCGAGCACCTGCTGCTGGTACTGGCGGAACTCCTTGGTCATCGCCTCCTTCAGCGCCACCGCCTTGGCGGCGATCACATGCATCAGCGGGCCGCCCTGCGAACCGGGAAACACCGCGGAGTTGAGGATTTTTTCATGCCGCGCATCGGCGAGGATCAGCCCGCCGCGCGGGCCGCGCAGGGTCTTGTGCGTGGTGGTGGTGACGAAATCGGCGATGCCCACCGGACTCGGATACAGCCCCGCCGCGACGAGGCCGGCGTAATGCGCCATGTCCGCCATCAGCAGTGCACCGACGTCATCGGCGATCTGGCGGAAACGTTTCCAGTCGATGACCAGCGCATAGGCCGAGGCGCCGGCAATGATCAGCTTGGGCTTGCGCACCTTGGCCAGTTCCGCCACTTCGTCGTAATCGATGGCCTGCGTCTCGGGGTTCAGGCCGTACGAGGCGGCGTCGTAATACTTGCCGCTGATGTTGACCTTGGAACCGTGGGTCAGGTGGCCGCCGTCGGACAGGCGCATGCCGAGGATGGTGTCGCCGGGGTGCAGTGTCGCGAGGAATACCGCGGCATTGGCCTGCGCGCCCGAATGCGGCTGCACGTTGGCATAACCGGCCTTGAATAGTTCCTTGGCGCGGTCGATCGCCAGCTGCTCGGCGATGTCGACGTATTCGCAGCCGCCGTAGTAGCGCTTGCCGGGATAACCCTCGGCATACTTGTTGGTCAGCACCGAACCCTGCGCCGCCAGCACCGCCGGACTGGCATAGTTTTCGGACGCGATCAGTTCGATATGGTCTTCCTGGCGCTGGCCTTCCTGCTGCAGCACACGGAAGATTTCGGGATCGGTGGTTTCCAGCGTATTGTGAAATATGGTCATGGGCGGAGGCTTCTGCGGCGATTACCGATTACCGGCTGAGGGCCGGATTTTATCATGCGGAACGCCCCCTTCCGCCGTTTTCGCCTCCGTTAAGCCCTTATGATGTGCGCTGGGCGGAGGGAGCCATCCACACCATGAAACGACTGCTGGCGCTGTCGCGCGCCATCGACACGCTGAACGAATACGCCGGCCGCGGCGCCCGCTGGCTGATCCTCGCCTGCATCCTGATCAGCGCCGGCAATGCCGTCGCCCGCTACGGCTTCAATCTGAGCTCCAACGGTTTCCTCGAAATCCAGTGGTACCTGTATGCGATCGTGTTCCTCGGCGCCGCCGGGTATACGCTGAAGCACAACGCCCATGTGCGCATCGACCTGATTGCCGGCCGGCTCACGCCGCGCGCGCAGGCCAGGATCGACATCATCGGCCATGTGTTCATGCTGCTGCCGGTGTGCGCGATCATGCTGTGGTTCGGCTGGACGGCGTTTCTCGAGTCGTACCGCATCAATGAAATCTCCACTGATGCCGGCGGCCTGCTCCGCTGGCCGATCAAGCTCGTCGTACCCGCCGCGTTCCTGCTGCTGATCCTGCAGGGCGTGTCGGAAACCATCAAGAAGTTTGCGGTGATCAGCGGGCAGAAATCATCCTCTTCCTCCGTAACGGCCGACAACGATCAATGACCATGGTGCGCAAGGCCTGCCACTACTCACCCGTCATTCCGGCGAACGCCGGAACCCAGCGCCGGTCGCAGCAAACCCCCTGGACCCCGGCTTTCCCCCCAAGAGGACTTCCTTCGGGGCGCGCCGGGGTGACGACAGGTTAGGGGGCGCCATGGCCTTCGAACTGATGGCGCCGTTGATGTTCGCAGGCCTCGCGGCATTTCTGCTGCTGGGTTATCCGGTGGCCTTCGCACTGGCGGCCAACGGCCTGCTGTTCGCGTTCATCGGCTTCGAGCTGGGCCTGCTGCAACCGGAACTGCTGCAGGCGCTGCCGCAGCGCCTGTACGGCATCATGGCCAACCCGTTGCTGCTGGCGATCCCGTTCTTCACCTTCATGGGCCTGGTGCTCGAACGCAGCGGCATGGCCGAGGACCTGCTCGACACCGTCGGTCAGCTGTTCGGCACGTTGCGCGGCGGCATCGCGTATGCAGTGATCTTCGTCGGCGCGCTGCTCGCTGCGACCACCGGCGTCATCGCCGCGTCGGTGATCGCGATGGGCCTGATCTCGCTGCCGGTGATGCTGCGCTACCGGTATTCGCCGCGGCTCGCCAGCGGCGTAATCTGCGCATCCGGCACGCTGGCGCAGATCATCCCGCCATCGATCGTGCTGATCGTGCTCGCCGATGTGCTCGGCGCGCCGGTAGGCGACATGTACGCCGGCGCAGTGCTGCCGGGAATGCTGCTGGTCGTGCTGCTGCTCGGCTATGTGTTCATCACCTCGATGGTCAACCCGGCGGCAGCGCCCGCGCTGCCGCCGGAGGCGCGCACGCGGCGCGGTGCGGCGCTCTACCGGCATGCGTTGCTGGTGATGGTGCCGCCGCTGGTGCTGATATTCCTGGTGCTGGGTTCGATTTTCATGGGCATCGCCACGCCGTCCGAAGGCGGCGCGCTGGGCGCGGTCGGCGCGCTGGCACTGGCCGCGGTCAAGCGGCGGCTGACCCCGCAGGTGCTGCGCGAAGCGCTGGATGCGACCACGAAACTCTCGAGCTTCGTGATGTTCATCCTGATCGGCTCGACGGTATTCGCGCTGGTCTTCCGCGCTGTCGACGGGGACCTGTGGGTCGAACGGCTGTTCACGCTGGTCCCCGGCGGCGCCGCGGGCTTCCTGATCGTCGTCAATCTGCTGATTTTCGTGCTGGGCTTTTTCATCGACTTCTTCGAAATCGCCTTCATCCTGCTGCCATTGCTGGCGCCGGTGGCGCTCAAGCTGGGGATCGACCCGGTATGGTTCGCCGTGATGATCGGCATG
The DNA here is from genome assembly GCA_003820645.1 of Betaproteobacteria bacterium. Lineage (GTDB taxonomy): Bacteria > Pseudomonadota > Gammaproteobacteria > Burkholderiales > SG8-41. The sequence goes on along the minus strand of RPOR01000102.1, from coordinate 6,537 downwards.
AACCTCCAGACTTCGTTCCTGACGCCGCCGTTCGGCTTTTCACTGTTCTACCTGCGCAGTGTCGCGCCTCCACAGATCAAAACCGCTGACATCTACAAAGGGGTGATGCCGTTCGTCGGCGTGCAGCTGATCGCGCTGCTGCTGGTGGTGTTTTATCCGCAGCTGGTAACAGCCTTCCACGAGACCAGTCCGGTGCGCGACACAGGCAACATCGAAATCAACATCCCGGCCGACAATACCGCGGACAAACCCGGTGCCGACGGCAGGACCCGCGAGGAAAAATCGGCAGCGGAAATCGAACGCATGCTGCGCGAAGAAAAATAAATAATAAAAACAATCATTTATACCGAAAGTTTCTGTCACGACGGGCGCCGTCCATGCTGTCGACCACGCTAAAATCCACCACTTCCGCCCGACTCGCCATCCGCCCATGATTCCCGTACCGCTGCGCATCACCTCGTGCATGGCCGACAACGCCGAGGCGACCTGTCGCGCGATCACTGCGTATCTCGGCGACAAACTGGGCATCGTCACCGAATTCATTGACTGCATTCCATGGCAGGATCGCGAACGCCAACTTGATGCCGGGCGTATCCACGTCTGCTGGCTGTGTGGCCTGCCTTACATATGGAAAGCAGATTCTGCGGACGCCGCGATCGAACCCTGCGTCGCACCAGTGATGGCGGCCCAGCGTTACGCCGGGCCGCCAGTGTATTACTCGGACATCGTCGTGCACCGTGACAGCAGGTATCACAACTTCTCCGACTTGCGCGGCGCAGCCTGGGCCTATAACGAACCCCATTCGCATTCCGGTTTCAATGTCGTGCGCCACCATCTGGCGACACTTGGCGAGACCGATGGCTATTTTGGCCGCGCAGTTGAATCCGGCGCGCATCAAGTCTCGCTGCGAATGATCATCCAGGCGCAGATCGATGCCTCGGCGGTGGACAGCACGGTTCTGGAGGCCGAGCTCGCGCGGACACCGCAACTGCGCAACAAAATCCGAATCATCGATTCCCTGGGGCCCAGCCCGATGCCGCCGTGGGTCTTGCACAAATCGCTTGCGGCTGGGTTGCGCATGGATATCCGCGATGCGCTGTTGGCGATGCACACCGACTCCGCCGGCACACGCATCCTGGCACAATGGGGCATTGCGCACTTCGCCGCCGTCGAAGATGCCGCCTATGACCCGATCCGTACCATGGCGCAACAGGCCGACGGCATCGCACTCGCACGCTTGCACCATCAACGCTGAAGACCCGAAACGGATCCCCAGATGAAAATCACCGCCGTCACCACCTTCGTCACGCGCATGCCGCTGCTGATCACCGGTGAGGCGCCGATGGTCGGCGGCCAGGCCCGCACCACGATGGAAACGCTGCTGGTGCGCATCGACACTGATGAAGGCATCAGCGGCTGGGGCGAAGCCTTCGGCCATCGCGTGTGGCCGGTAACCCGCACTGCGCTCGACCGCATGATTGCACCGCTATGCATCGGCCGCGATCCGACCGCCATCACCGCGCTGATGCATGATCTGGCGCACGCCGTGCACGGCGCCGGCCGCAACGGCCCGGCGATGTACGCGATGTCCGCCATCGACATCGCGCTGTGGGACATCGCCGGCAAGATCGCCAACCGGCCGCTGTACCAGCTGCTGGGCGGCAGTCCGCGCGCCGATCTGCCCGCCTATGCCAGCCTGCTGCGTTACGGCAAGTCCGCCGCGCTGGAGCCGCGCATCACCGAAGCGCTGGAGCGCGGCTACACGCTGATCAAGATCCATGAGATCGATCCCGCCATTATCCGCGGTTCACGCCGCGCCGCGGGCGACGGCGTGCCGCTGATGGTGGACTGCAGCACGCCATGGACACCGCTGCAGGCGGTGGCCATGTGCAAATTACTGTACGACCTCGATCTCGAATGGCTGGAGGAGCCGGTATGGCCGCCGGAAGACCATACCGGCCTGGCGCGGGTACGCGCCGAAGGCGGCATCCCGGTTGCCGCTGGCGAAAACGTCGGCAGCGTCAACGAATTCCAGCGCCTGTTCGAACGCGGCGCGCTTGATGTCGCACAGCCCAGCATCACCAAAGTCGGCGGCGTTACTGAAATGCAGAAGGTGTTTGCGCTGGGCGAAGCTCATGGTGTACGCGTCGTGCCGCATTCAGCCTATTTCGGCCCGGGACTGCTCGCCTCCATCCATGTCAGCGCGGCGCAGGCCCGCGAAGTCTGGATCGAAAGGTTTTACTGCGATTTTGCCGAAACACCGTTTGGCGAGGCGATCGACCCGCGCCATGGCCGCATCGCAATTCCGCAGGGACCGGGCCTCGGCATTGATCCCGACCCCGTGCTGCTGAAAAAACTGCTGATTGAACACTGAACAGGAAGCTCATCACAAGGATGAGAACCATGCGAACCATCACCATCCCCGGCGTACTTTGCCTTGTCCTAGCAGCACTGATGCCCGGCCTTGCCGCGGCCCAGAACTATCCGACCAAACCGATCCGCATGATCGTGCCGTGGAATCCCGGTGGCACGTCCGACACCATCGCCCGCATCCTCGGCCAGAAAATGACCGAAGCCTGGGGCCAGCAGGTGGTCATCGACACGCGCGCCGGCGCCAGCGGCATCATCGGCACCGAAGTCGCAATGCGCGCGCCGGCGGACGGCTACACACTGCTGCACGCCAACATGAGCCAGTTCGCCACCAATCCGTTCCTCTTCAAGGTCAGCTATGACACGCTGCGCGATTTCGAACCGGTCAGCATGGTGGCCGCCGCTCCGCAACTGCTGGTCGTGCACCCGGGCGTGGCGGCGAAATCGGTGCAGGAACTGGTGCAGCTCGCGCGCGCGAAGCCGGGCAGCCTCAACTTCGGTTCCGGCGGCGCCGGCACCATCGCCTATCCGGCAGGCGAGATGTTCAAGACGATGGCCGGCGTCAACATCGTCCACGTGCCGTACAAGGGCACCATTCTCGCCCTCAACGATCTGCTCGGCGGCCGGCTGGAAATCGTGTTCTCCGACATGCCGATTGCGCTGCCCCACGCCAAATCCGGCAAGGCCCGGGCGCTGGCAGTGACCAGCGCGCAACGATCCTCGCTGCTCCCCGACATGCCGACTGTCGCCGAATCCGGCATTGCCGGTTACGCGATCAGCAACTCCTGGGGCGTGTTTGCGCGGCGCGGCACCCCGCGACCCCTCATCACCCGACTCAACGCCGAAATCGTCCGCGTCCATGCACTGCCGGACGTCCGCGAACGCTATGCCAGTTTCGGCCTCGAAGCAGTGACCAGCACGCCGGACGGATTCCGCCAGATCATCGAAACCGAAACGGAAAAATTCGGCAAGATCATCAAGGCCACCGGCGCCAAGGTGGACTGAGCGCCGCGGATCAGCCGCCCCCGGTTTCCATATTTAAACGCCGTAGAACAGGTTCACCTGCTTCGCGGCGTAAACCACCTGCTCTTCAGTCAGGTGCTGCGCGTGCGGCAGGGCCAGCACGCGGTCGCACTGCCGCTCCGCGACCGGAAAATCGCCGCGCTTGCAGCCGAGTTTCTGTGAAGCCTCGTGCAGATGCAGCGGCGTGCCGTAATACACCCGCGTCTGCACGCCGCGGCCGGCGAGATATTCATGCAGGCGGTCGCGGTCATCGGCCTGCACCAGGAACATCATGTAGGGATGGAACACCTCCGGCGTCTCGGGCGGGATGTACACCGGGCCGGGCTTGATGATCTGCCGGTAGAGCGCCACATTGCGGCGGCGGCGTTCGATGATCGCATCCAGCCGCGACAAGCGGTACTTGAGCACCTCCGCCTGCAGCGAATCCATCCGTGAATTGACGCCGAACATCACCGCGTTGTCGCGCGCCTCGCGGCCGTGGTTGCGGTAGAGCCGCGCCTTGCGCGCGAACTCCGCATCCTCCGTCAGCAAAAAACCACCGTCGCCGAAAGCCGCAAGGATTTTGTGCGGATGCGCCGACACCGCGCCGCAGACGGCGAGCGTGCCGCCGTGGCGTCCCTTGTAGCGCGCGCCCATCGCCTGTGCCGCGTCCTCGATCACCGCAAGCTCGTGGCGTTTGGCAATGGCATTGATTGCATCCATGTCGGCGATGCGCCCGGTCCAGTGCACCGGCATGATGGCCCTCGTGCGCGGCGTGATTTTGCGTTCGATCGCCGCGGGATCGATGTTCTGGTCGTCGCCGACCTCGGCAAACACCGGCACCGCACCGACATGGGCAATGGCCCCGGCCGACGCGATGAACGACACCGGTGACGTAATCACCTCGTCGCCGCGGCTGATCCCCAGCGCCCACAGCCCGACCATCAGCGCATCGGTGCCCGAGTTCAGCGATACGCAGTGCTGCGCACCGGTGTAAAGACAGATCGCTGCCTCGAACGCGTCGACTTCCTCGCTGAGGAATACATGGCCTTTGGACAACACGCGATCAATGCAGGCGAGGATTTCCTCGCGCTCTTCGGCATAACGCTGCGCAATATCGTGAAACGGCACTTTCATTTCAGCCACGTCGTCAGCTTTCCGGTTGTTGTTTGATGCAGAACTTCGTGTGCCGAGCATAGTGAAACGCCGTGCAAGGCGATACTGCCACCTGCCAATTACCATTAAAATATCAATAAAATAAATTACTTATAACAACTCACCCGGTAACAAAACCAAAAAAGCCGGGCGCGGGGGCCCAGCCGTAGTGATCCACGCCGCGTTTAGCGGGTGTTCGCCGCGAAGCAGTAAAACATCCCCGCGCCACCGGAAGCGCGCAGATTGTCCTGACTGCAGCCGCGCGACGGATGCGAGGCATTCCACGACCGCGACGGCTCGTCGTCCCGGAGGCCCCAGCGGTCATGGTGACCGACGAGCGCCGAGCCCTCGCCGCTCTTCGTCCAGTTGCCGCAGGTCGTGTCTTTGTCGCCAGTGGCAACGCGCCCGTCCGGCGTCGAACCGGTGAGGATGTCATGCATGTTCGGCGTATCGGCGCGGCCGTTGACCGGCTGTCCCTTTTCGGTCAGCGCCGTCATGCGGTTGATGCCGTTCAGCGTATGCAGTTCGTCGATGTTGCGCGCAATCAGCCGGCCTTCGAAATTGCGCCATGGCCCCTTGCCGATGCGGTCGCGGGCATGCACCGCCGGGGCTCCGCCGCTCGCGGTGGCGCTCAGGTAGGCACGCCACTGCTTGTTGCCGGCCCCCGCGGCCGTCGCCAGTTGCTGGCAATGGCGGTCGGCGCCGGCGAGGCCGTCGAGATCGGCCCCCTTGCCGAGACCTGCGCTGGTGATGAAAAACGACATCTCGGGACTGGGTTGCGCGGCCTGTGCGCCCGCGCCCAGTGCCAGCAAGGCCATTGCTACGGTCACGACTGTTCCGGTCTTCATTACGCCCCTCCGGTTGATGGATACCACGGTATAAACAGCCGCACCACGCCTGCTATTCCTGATCCAGTCCGGCGCCGCAATAATGCCCCGCTCAGTGTCCGTCGCGGTCGCCGGCCAGTTCGCGCGGTCGCATCAGCCGGAACGCCGTCAGCGCCAGCGCCATCAGCAGCGCCACCAGCAGGAACGCAATGCCCCAGGCGAGGCGCGACATGCCACCCGCGGCATCGAGCGCATAACCGATCAGCAGCGGACCGACAAAACCGCCGGAGTAGCCGAGCATCGAATGCACCGCCAGCGTCGCGCCGCGGCGCGAGGGCTCCGCGGTACCGGCCGCACCCGCGGTCAGCGACGAGGAATCCAGCCACACCACCAGTCCGTAGACCAGCAGCAGCGCGACCGCCACCGGGTACGACAGCGTGCCGAGGAAACCGATGCTGCCGCTGACCACGATGGAAGCCGCCATCGCCAGCGTGATCAGATTGCGCCGGCCCCAGCGGATCGCGGCCTCGTTGCCGAGCACGCTGGCGGCGGTGCCGATCAGGCCCAGCGCGGTCAGCACATAAGTGGGCGAGAACCGCGCATCCGTGCCGGTGCTGACCGCGACAAAGGCAAGAAACGCCACGCCCCAGCCGCGCAGTGCATTCATCTCCAGCGTGTGTATGGAATAAGCGATCGCATAAGCCATCGCCGAGCGGTTGCGGAACACCGGCCGGAAATCGAACAACGCGAGACCGTCGCTTGCCGGCAGCGGCGGCGCCTTGCGCCCCGGCACCAGCAGCGCCACCAGCAACCACGCCATGATCGCGGTCGCTGCGGCCACCAGGAATGCCGACTGCCAGCCAAAAGCATCGGACAGCAGATCCGCACACGAAAACGACAGCGCACCGGAGATGCCGATGCTCGCCGCATGGCCGGCCGTCGCGCGCGACATCAGCTTCGCATCGACCTGATCCGCCAGCAGCTTGAGCCCGGTCATGTACGTGCCGGCCCAGCCGACGCCCGCCAGACCACGCAACAGCAGCGCCGACCAGAACCCTTCGGCGAGCAGGCCGAACAGCAGATGGGCCGCGATGGTGCAGGCGACGCCGAACAGATACACCCGTCGCGCATCGACGCGGTCGGTCAGCGTCACCAGGATGGGCACTGCCAGCAGATAGGCGCC
>RPOR01000101.1 GCA_003820645.1 Betaproteobacteria bacterium | reverse complement strand
TTTCGGGCGCCGACACTCGGGCTGTAGCCGGCTCCGCGGTGCGTGCGGAGGCGCAACGCGAGCCACGCGGCGAGGGGCCCCATTTATGGGGATCGACGCTCCGACGAGCAGTCTCGGGCGTCGACGCATGGGCTTTGTTTGCTTGCCAAAATCGTTCGGAGGCGCCGGTGCGAGCCTTAACATTTTCGGTTCGAGGTAACTAAACATGGGCGCTGTCGAAACTCTCAACCAGAACCTGAACGACCGGGGCTTCATGCTCACGTCGGTAGACGCGCTGGTCAACTGGACGCGCACCGGTTCGATGTGGCCGATGACTTTCGGCCTCGCCTGTTGCGCGGTGGAAATGATGCATGCCGGCGCTGCGCGTTACGACCTCGACCGTTTCGGCATCGTATTCCGGCCGAGCCCGCGCCAGTCCGACGTGATGATCGTCGCCGGCACGCTGTGCAACAAGATGGCACCTGCGTTGCGCAAGGTGTACGACCAGATGGCCGAGCCGCGCTGGGTGATCTCCATGGGATCGTGCGCCAATGGCGGGGGTTATTATCACTATTCCTACTCGGTGGTGCGCGGTTGCGACCGCATCGTGCCGGTCGACATCTATGTGCCGGGTTGTCCGCCGACGGCCGAAGCTCTGCTCTACGGCATCATCCAGCTGCAGAACAAGATCAAGCGTACCAACACCATTGCCCGCTAATCGCAACCGCGCCATTCAGCCCGCCTCGCCATGACCACCCGAACCGAAAACCTGAACGTCGCGCTGCAGACCGCGCTGGGTGACAAAATTGTCAGCGTTACCGCGGCACTGGGCGAGGTGACCGTGGTGGTAAAGGCAGAGGACCTGCTGGCTGCGTGCGCCATCCTGCGCGATGACCCGGCACTGCACTTCGAGCAACTGATCGACCTGTGCGGCGTCGACTACAGCGAATACGGCGATGGCACGCGTGATGGTCCGCGCTTTGCGCTGGTCTATCACCTGCTCAGCCTCAAACACAACTGGCGCGTACGGTTGCGCATATTTGCGCCCGATGACGATTTTCCTGTGGTCGCATCGGTGATCGAGCTGTGGTCCGTGGCGAACTGGTTCGAGCGGGAGGCCTTTGATCTGTTCGGCATCATGTTTACCGGGCACCCCGACCTGCGCCGTCTGCTGACAGATTATGGCTTTGTCGGTCATCCGTTCCGCAAGGATTTTCCGCTCGCGGGTAACGTCGAGATGCGCTACGACCCCGACCAGCAACGCGTCATCTACCAGCCGGTGACCATCGAGCCGCGCGTGATCACGCCGCGCATCGTGCGCGAGGAAAATTACGCGGACTCCGAGGGTTTCCGCAAGGGCTGAGCATGGCTGAAATCAAAAACTATACGATGAACTTTGGGCCGCAGCACCCGGCAGCCCACGGCGTGCTGCGCTTGGTGCTGGAACTGGACGGCGAGGTCATCGAGCGTGCCGATCCGCACATCGGACTGCTGCATCGCGCCACCGAAAAACTGGCCGAGCACAAGACCTTTATCCAGTCGGTGCCGTACATGGACCGCCTGGATTACATGTCGATGATGGCCAATGAGCATGCCTACGTGATGGCCATCGAGAGATTGCTGGGCATCGAGGTGCCGGAGCGCGCGCAGTACATCCGCGTGATGTTCGACGAAATCACCCGGCTGCTGAACCACCTGCTGTGGCTGGGTGCGCACGGGCTGGATGTCGGCGCGATGACTATGTTCCTGTATTGCTTCCGCGAGCGCGAGGATCTGTTCGACATGTACGAAGCGGTCTCCGGTGCGCGCATGCATGCGGCATATTACCGGCCGGGCGGAGTCTATCGCGACCTGCCGGACACGATGCCGCAGTACACCGCTACGCCCATTCACAAGGCGGCGGCGACGAAGGTATTGAACGAGAATCGCCAGGGTTCACTGCTCGATTTCATCGAGGATTTCACCAGGCGTTTTCCGGCTTACGTCGACGAGTATGAAACGCTGCTGACGGACAACCGCATCTGGAAGCAGCGTCTGGTCGGCATCGGCGTGGTGTCGCCGGAACGCGCGCTGGCACTGGGGTTCACCGGACCCATGCTGCGCGGCTCCGGCATCGAGTGGGATTTGCGCAAGAAGCAGCCCTATGAAGTGTATGACCGGATGGAGTTCGACATCCCGGTGGGCGTCAACGGTGACTGTTATGACCGTTACCTGGTGCGTGTCGAAGAAATGCGTCAGGCCAACCGCATCATCCGCCAGTGTGTGGACTGGTTGCGCAAGAATCCCGGCCCGGTGATGGCCGACAGCCACAAGGTCGCGCCACCATCGCGTGTGGCGATGAAGACCAACATGGAAGAGCTGATCCATCATTTCAAGCTGTTCACCGAGGGCATGCATGTGCCGCCGGGCGAGGTGTACGCCGCCGTGGAGCATCCCAAGGGCGAATTCGGCATTTACCTGGTCTCCGACGGCGCCAACAAGCCGTATCGGCTGAAAATCCGTCCGCCGGGTTTCCCTCATCTGGCCGCACTCGATGAAATGGCCCGCGGCCACATGATCGCCGACGTGGTGGCCATCATCGGTACGCAGGACATTGTGTTCGGGGATATCGACCGATGAATGCGCCGATGATGTTGTCACCTGACGCGCTGGCGAAAATCGACAAGGCTGTCGCCAAGTATCCTCCGACGGAAAAACAGTCTGCGGTGATGGCCGCCCTGACCATTGCCCAGGATGAAAAAGGCTGGCTGTCGACGGAGACCATGGATTTCGTTGCCCAGTACCTGGGCATGGCGCCGGTTGCTGTGTACGAGGTCGCGACCTTCTACACCATGTACGACCTGAAGCCGGTCGGCAAGTACAAGCTGACGATCTGCACCAACCTGCCGTGCGCGCTGCAGGGTGCGACTGCGGCTGCCGAGCACCTGAAAAAGGCGCTGGGCATCGGTTTCAATGAGACCACAGCCGACGGCCGCTTCACGCTGAAGGAGGGTGAATGCATGGGCGCCTGCGGAGATGCGCCGGTGATGCTGCAGAACAACAAGCGGATGCTGTGCGCGATGAGTCCGGACCGGATCGACCAGCTGCTGAAGGATCTCGAATAATGGGCCTGCCGATTCCGCCGTTTGCCGTCGACCTGTTCGGGCCCGACGCGGTGATCATGAAGGGCGTCAACGGGCTCAACTGGCGGCTGCAGGATTATGTGGCGCGGGGCGGCTACGCGGGGCTGAAGAAGATTCTTGCCGAAAAGATACCTCCCGAGCAGATCGTCAACGAGCTGAAGAAATCGGCGCTGCGCGGACGCGGCGGTGCCGGATTTCCGACCGGACTGAAGTGGAGCTTCATGCCGAAACAGTATTCCGGACAGAAATATCTGGTATGCAATTCGGACGAGGGCGAGCCGGGCACGTTCAAGGACCGCGACATTCTCCGCTACAACCCGCACAGCCTGATCGAGGGCATGATCATCGGCGGCTATGCGATGGGCATTACCGTGGGTTACAACTACATCCACGGCGAGGTCTGGGATGTCTACGAACGTTTCGAGGAGGCGCTGGAAGAGGCGCGCGCCGCGGGCTATCTCGGCGCCAACATCCTCGGCACTGATTTTTCGTTCCAGTTGCACGCGCACCACGGCTGGGGCGCCTATATCTGCGGTGAGGAAACCGCGCTGCTCGAGTCGCTCGAGGGCAAGAAGGGGCAGCCGCGTTTCAAGCCACCGTTCCCCGCGAGCTACGGCCTCTATGGCAAGCCGACCACGATCAACAACACCGAGACCTTTGCCGCGGTGCCGTGGATCGTCGTCAACGGCGGCGATGCCTTCCTCAATCTCGGCAGGCCGAACAACGGCGGCACGAAAATATTCTCGATGTCCGGCGACGTTGCGCGGCCCGGCAATTTCGAAGTGAAACTCGGCACGCCGTTTGCGAAGCTGCTGGAAATGGCCGGCGGCATGCGCGACGGCCGGAAACTGAAAGCGGTGATTCCCGGTGGTTCGTCGATGCCGGTAGTGCCGGCCGACGTGATGATGGCCACCGACATGGACTACGATTCCATCGCCAAGGCGGGTTCGATGCTGGGCTCCGGCGCGGTGATCGTCATGGACGAGACGCGCTGCATGGTGAAATCGCTGCTGCGGTTGTCGTATTTCTATTACGAGGAATCCTGCGGGCAGTGCACGCCATGCCGGGAGGGCACGGGCTGGCTCTACCGGATGGTTGACCGCATCGAACACGGCCGGGGCAGGGCCGAAGACCTGGAACTGCTGAACAACGTGGCCGACAACATCCAGGGCCGTACGATCTGCGCGCTGGGCGATGCCGCGGCCATGCCGGTGCGCGCGTTCATCAAGCACTTCCGCGACGAATTCCAATATCACATCGACCACAAGAAGTGCCTGGTCGCGCCCTATATCTGACGGAACGCCATGCTGGAAATCGAACTCGACGGCAAGTTGATGCAAGTGGCTGAAGGCAGCACGATCATGGATGCTGCCAGCCAGGCAGGCACGTTTGTGCCGCACTTCTGCTATCACCGGAAGCTGTCGATCGCCGCCAACTGCCGCATGTGCCTGGTGCAGGTTGAAAAAGCGCCCAAGCCGCTGCCGGCCTGTGCGACGCCGGTCACCAACGGCATGAAGGTGTGGACGCACTCGGACGCCGCGGTGAATGCCCAGAAGGGTGTCATGGAGTTCCTGCTGATCAACCATCCCCTGGATTGCCCGATCTGCGACCAGGGCGGTGAATGCCAGTTGCAGGACCTGGCGGTCGGCTACGGCGCCAGCGAGTCGCGTTACCAGGAAGACAAGCGCGTCGTCGCCAACAAGAACCTCGGCCCGCTGATCTCGACGGACATGACGCGCTGCATTCATTGCACGCGCTGCGTGCGCTTCGGGCAGGAAATCGCCGGCATCATGGAACTGGGCATGATCGGCCGCGGCGAGCACTCGGAAATCATCACCTTCGTCGGCAAGACCGTGGATTCCGAGCTGTCGGGCAATGTCATCGACCTGTGTCCGGTCGGTGCGCTGACGTCCAAGCCCTTCCGCTACAGCGCCCGCACCTGGGAATTGACGCGCCGGTCCGCGGTCAGCCCGCATTGCGGGCTGGGCTCGAACCTGACGGTGCAGGTCAAGCAGAACCGGGTGATGCGCGCGTTGCCAAGGGAGAACGAAGCAGTCAACGAGTGCTGGATTTCGGACAAGGACCGTTTTTCGTACGAGGCGCTGAATTCCGAGAAGCGGCTGGCCAGGCCGATGTTGAAACGCGACGGCAACTGGCAGGAAGTCGAATGGCCGGTGGCACTGGAGTTTGTCGCGAAGGAACTGCAGCGCATCAAGGGCACGCACGGCGCCGCAGCAATCGGCGCACTTGCCACACCGCACCAAACGCTGGAAGAGATGCACCTGCTGCAGAAACTGCTGCGCGGCCTCGGCTCGGGCAATGTGGATTTCCGGTTGCGCCAGGCCGATTTCAGCATGGACGGCAAGCGTGCCGGCGTGCCCTGGCTGGGCATGAGCATCGCTGATATCAATACGCTGGATCGCGTGCTGGTCATCGGTTCCACGCTGCGCAAGGACCATCCGCTGATCGCACAGCGCCTGCGTCAGGCTGCCAAGAAAGGCACCGAAATCAATCTGCTGCATGCCGTCGATGACGATCTGCTGATGCGCATCGCCAATCGGGCGATTGTGGCGCCGGCACTGCTGCCGCAAACGCTGGCGCAGGTGGTCAAGGCTGCGGCTGAAATGAGAAGCGTCGCGGTGCCCGAAGCAGTACGCGCGGTAGTTGTCGGTGTCGCGGTCGCCGACGCGGCAAAACGGATGGCGACGAGCCTGACCTCGGGCCAGCGGGCCGGCGTGTTTCTCGGCAACTTTGCCGAGCAACATCCGGCAGCCGGCGAATTGCATGCGCTGGTGCAGGCGCTGGGTGAAATCCTTGGCTGTGCCTACGGATTCCTCGGCGCGGCGGCCAACAGTGTCGGCGGGTATGTCGCGGGTTGCGTGCCCGGCGGCAGGGTTCCGGGCAAAAATGCACGGCAGATGATCGAGGCGCCGCTGAAGGCATACCTGCTGCTCGGGGTCGAGCCCGAACTCGATATGCACAATCCGCGACAGGCGACTGCCGCGATGCGGCAGGCCGAACTGGTGATCGCGCTGAGTCCGTTCCAGCATCGCGCCACCGAATATGCCCATGTGCTGTTGCCGATTGCGCCGTTCACCGAAACCGCGGGTACTTACGTCAGCACTGAAGGCCGCGTGCAGACGTTTGCCGGCGTGGTGAAGCCGCTGGGTGAAACGCGGCCGGCGTGGAAAATCCTGCGGGTGCTCGGCAACCTGCTCGGCATTCCCGGTTTCGAGCACGACAGTGCCGAAGACGCGCAGCGCGAGGCGCTCCACGGCAAGTCAGAAATATTTAATAAAAACAATAAGTTAAGTAATACTCTCGGCGTACCGCCAGCAGCCGGTGGCGGTCTCTTGCGAATTGCCGAAGTACCCATTTACGCGGCGGATGCACTGGCGCGACGTGCACCCAGCCTGCAGCAGACGCGCGATGCGCAACCGCCGGTGGCCACGCTGAACCGGGCACTGGCGGAGCAACTTGGTTTGCAGCCCGGCGATCTGGTGCGGGTCGTGCAGGATGGCGGCGAGGCCGTTGTTCCTTTCGCCATTGATGACCGGTTGCCCGCCGATTGCGTGCGGCTCGCAACCGGGCAACCGGAAACGGCGGGGCTGGGTGCTGCTGCTGCACCGTTGACGGTCGAGCGCGTGGCACAGACACAGAAAGTGGCCGTGTGATGCTCGACTCGCTGCTCGCTTATCCGCAGGCACTGCTGGGGCCCCTGTGGCCGGTGGTGTGGACGCTGGTGAAGATCATGCTGATCGTCGCCCCGCTGATGCTCGCCGTCGCCTACCTGACGCTGTGGGAACGCAAGCTGATCGGTTTCATGCAGATCCGCATCGGTCCCAACCGCGTGACGTTCTTCGGCATACGCTGGCTGGGCGGCTGGGCACAGCCGATCGCCGATGGTCTGAAGCTGCTGGTCAAGGAAGTGGTCATTCCGACCGGTGCCAACAAGTTCCTGTTCGTGCTGGCGCCGATCATGGCCATCGCACCGGCGCTGGCGGCCTGGGCGGTCGTGCCGTTTTCGCCGGAATTGGTGCTGGCGAACATCGATGCCGGCTTGCTCTACCTGATGGCGATGACTTCGCTCGGCGTCTACGGCATCATTATTGCGGGCTGGGCGTCGAACTCCAAATATGCTTTCCTCGGCGGCCTGCGTTCGGCAGCGCAGATCGTGTCCTATGAAATCGCCATGGGTTTCTCGCTGGTCGGCGTGTTGATGGCCGCGCAAAGCCTGAATCTTGCCGAGATCGTCAAGGCGCAGCAGAGCGGGGCGGGGCTTTTCGGCTGGTTCTGGCTGCCGCTGTTTCCGCTGTTCCTGACCTATCTGATCTCGGGGATTGCCGAGACCAACCGCGCGCCGTTCGACGTCGCCGAGGGGGAGTCCGAGATCGTCGGTTTTCATGTTGAGTATTCGGGGATGACGTTTGCGGTGTTTTCGCTTGCCGAGTACGCCGCAATGATCCTGATTTCGGCATTGACCTCGATCATGTTCCTTGGCGGCTGGCTGTCGCCGTTCCCGGCATCGTGGGGCATCCTCGGCGCATCCAGTTTCGGCTGGCTGATCCTGAAAATGTTCGTCGTGGTCTCGTTGTTTCTGTGGTTCCGTGCGACGTTCCCGCGCTACCGCTATGACCAGATCATGCGGCTGGGCTGGAAGGTGTTCATTCCGGTGACGCTGGTGTGGATCGTCGTGCTCGGCGCGTGGATGCAGACGCCGCTTTGGATATGGTGGAAATGATGGTCCAGGGCATCCGCAATTTTTTCAAGACCTTCATGCTGTTCGAGTTGCTGAAGGGCATGGCGGTCACCGGGCGCTATCTGTTCGCGCGCAAGATCACGGTGCAGTATCCCGAAGAAAAGGCGCCGCAGAGTCCGCGCTTCCGCGGCCTGCATGCGTTGCGGCGCTATCCCAACGGCGAAGAGCGCTGCATCGCCTGCAAACTGTGCGAGGCGGTCTGCCCGGCGCTGGCAATCACCATCGAGTCGGAGCAGCGCGAGGACGGCACGCGCCGCACCACGCGCTACGACATCGATCTGACCAAATGCATTTTCTGCGGTTTCTGCGAGGAATCATGCCCGGTGGATTCGATCGTCGAGACGCGCATTTACGAGTACCACGGCGAACAGCGCGGTGATCTGATTTACACCAAGCCGATGCTGCTGGCGATCGGTGATCTGCACGAAGAGCAGATCGCCCGGGACCGTGCGGCGGACGCGAAGTACCGGTGAACGTGAAAACAAACGAGACGGGAGTGAGAGGTAGAACGCAGAAAACGCGGAAAGCGGAAACCTCGCAGCTGCCGTCTGCTCGCGCCTCACGCCTTACTCCTCGCAGAAAACAATGACCTTTCAAGCATTCATGTTCTGGTTCTTCGCGGCGATCCTCGTCTTCGCGTCGCTGCGCGTGATTACCGCGCGCAATCCGGTGCACGCTGCGCTGTTCCTGGTGCTGGCATTCTGCACTTCGGCCGGCATCTGGATACAGCTGGAAGCGGAGTTTCTCGGCATTGTGCTGGTTCTCGTCTATGTCGGCGCGGTAATGGTGCTGTTCCTGTTCGTGGTGATGATGCTCGACATCAATCTGACCCGGCTGCGGGAAGGATTCTGGGGCTATTTTCCGGTCGGCGCGGTGGTCGCGCTGCTGCTGGTCACTGAAATGGCGCTGGTCCTGGCCGGCCCGTACTTTGGCCTGACCGAAGCGCCGCCGCCGCCACCTTCGCCCGCCGGCTACAGCAACACCAAGGAGCTGGGGCGGCTGCTCTACACCGATTATGTATATCCGTTCGAACTGGCGGCAGTGATCCTGCTGGTGGCCATCGTCGCCGCGATTGCGCTGACGCTGCGCCGTCGCAAGCATGGCAAACGCATGGATCCGGCGCAGCAGATCCGCGTGCGCCGCGAGGACCGCGTGCGCATGGTGTCCATGCCGGCGGACAAGGGAGACCAGGCATGAGCATTTCCCTGCCGCACTACCTGATCCTCGGCGCGATCCTGTTTTCGATTTCGGTGATCGGCATATTCCTGAACCGCAAGAATGTGATCGTGCTGCTGATGGCGATCGAACTGATGCTGCTGGCCGTGAACATGAATTTTGTCGCGTTTTCACATTTCCTGAATGACGTTGCGGGGCAGGTGTTCGTGTTTTTCATCCTGACCGTCGCCGCGGCCGAGTCGGCAATCGGCCTGGCGATCCTGGTGGTGCTGTTCCGCAACCTGCGCACCATCAATGTCGAAGACATCGACCAGCTGAAGGGCTGATGCGCACATGACCGAGATGCAAAAACTCTATCTGCTGGTGCCGCTGGCGCCGCTTGCGGGAGCGCTGGTCGCCGGCCTGTTCGGCTGGGCGATCGGCCGCCGTGCGGCGCATGTGGTGACCATCTTCGGCATGGTGGTCTGCCTGGTCGCCTCCTTCCTTGTCTACCGCGACGTGATGGCCGGCAATGTATTCAACGGGTCTGTCTATACCTGGCTGGTGTCCGGCAGCATCCGTTTTGAAATCGGCTTCCTGATCGACCCGCTGTCGGCAACGATGATGATGGTGGTGTCGTTCGTGTCGCTGATGGTGCACGTCTACACCATCGGCTACATGGCCGACGATCCCGGCTACCAGCGCTTCTTCAGCTACATCTCGCTGTTCACCTTCTCGATGCTGATGCTGGTGATGAGCAACAACTTCCTCCAGCTGTTCTTCGGCTGGGAGGCGGTGGGCCTGGTGTCATATCTGCTGATCGGTTTCTGGTTCACCCGGCCGACGGCGATTTACGCGAATCTGAAGGCCTTCCTGGTCAACCGTGTCGGCGATTTCGGCTTCCTGCTCGGCATCGCGCTGGTGCTGATGTATTTCGGCACGCTGGATTATGCCGCGGTGTTTGCCAATGCCGGTCGGCTGGCCGGCAACACCATCGAGCTGTTCCCGGGCGTGACCTGGTCGCTGATGACCGTGATCTGCATCCTGCTGTTCGTCGGTGCGATGGGCAAGTCGGCGCAGTTTCCGCTGCATGTCTGGTTGCCCGATTCGATGGAAGGCCCGACACCGATCTCGGCGCTGATCCACGCGGCGACGATGGTGACCGCCGGCATTTTCATGGTGGCGCGGATGTCACCGCTGTTCGAGCTGTCGGAGACCGCGCTGTCCTTTGTGCTGGTGATCGGGGCGATCACGGCGTTCTTCATGGCGCTGATTGCCACCGTGCAGTACGACATCAAACGCGTGGTGGCCTATTCCACGCTGTCGCAACTCGGTTATATGACCATGGCGCTGGGCGCCTCGGCCTATTCGGCGGCGATCTTCCACCTGTTTACCCACGCCTTCTTCAAGGCGGTGCTGTTCCTCGGCGCCGGCTCGGTGATCATTGCGATGCACCACCAGCAGGATATGCGCAAGATGGGCGGACTCGCGAAGTACATGCCGATTACCTACATGACGGTGCTGATCGGCGCGCTCGCCAATGCCGGTCTGCCGCCCTTTGCCGGATTCTTCTCCAAGGAAACCATCGTCGAGGCACTGCATCATGCGACGGTCCCCGGCGCCGGCTTCGCCTATGCGCTGGCGGTGGCAGGGGTATTCATCGGCGGCTTCTACTCATTCCGGCTGGTGTTCTACGCCTTCCACGGCAGGGAACGTTTCGCCGATCCGCAACATCCCGATGTCAGGGCTGCGGACGCCGAAGCGGCTGCCGCAGCGCACCATGACGACGATCATGGACACGACACCCACGCACCGCATGAATCGCCGGCCGTGGTGTGGGTGCCGCTGGTGCTGCTGGCCATCCCGTCGGTGTGCGCCGGCTGGTTCATCGGCAGCTTTCTGTACGGCAATTATTTCGGCAGTTCGATCACCGTCAATCCCGCGCATACCGCAATGGCGACGCTGGCCCGGAACTACCACGGCGTCATCGGCATGATGACCCATGCACTGGGCACGCTGCCGTTCTGGCTGGCGGTGGCCGGTGCCGGCACTGCATGGTTCATCTATATCGTTCGTCCCGACCTGCCGACGGTGTTGCGCCGCAGGTGGGGTGTGCTGGTGACGATACTCATGGAGAAATACGGGCTTGATCGTTTCAACGACTGGTTCTTTGCCGGCGGCGCGCGTGCGCTGGGTACGGGCCTGTGGAAGGGCGGCGATGTCGCGGTGATTGACAATCTGATGGTCAACGGCTCGGCGCGCGTCGTCGGCTGGTTTGCCGCCGTGATCCGCCAGGTGCAGTCGGGCTATATCTATCACTATGCCTTCGCGATGATCATCGGCGTGCTGCTGTTGCTGACGCTGGCCTATGTTGGTTAAAACTGAGCGGCTGAAACCGAAGAAAAAGACCTGACGATGCACGATTTACCGTTACTGAGTCTCGCAATCTGGATGCCGATCATCGCCGGCATCGCGGTACTGTTTACTGGCGGCGACCGCAACGCGCCGGCGGCGCGGGTGATCGCGCTGATTGGCGCAGTTCTCGGTTTTGCGGTGACACTGCCGCTGTACGCGGGATTCGACCTGCAGCAAGGCAATTTCCAGTTCGTTGAACTGCGGCCATGGATCGAGTCCTTCAACGTCCATTACCACCTCGGCATCGACGGCATCTCGCTGCTGCTGATCCTGCTCAACAGTTTTACGACCGTGCTGGTGGTGATTGCCGGATGGTCGGTGATCCAGTCGCGGGTGTCCCAGTACATGGCGGCGTTTCTGGTGCTGTCCGGACTGATGAACGGCGTGTTCTCGTCACTGGATGCACTGCTGTTCTACGTGTTTTTCGAGGCGACGCTGATTCCGATGTTCGTCATCATCGGCGTCTGGGGCGGTCCCAACCGCGTTTACGCGGCGCTGAAGTTCTTTCTCTACACCTTGCTCGGTTCGCTGCTGTCGCTGGTCGCGCTGATTTACCTGTACAACGCAGCCGGCGGCAGTTTCGCATTGCTCGATTTTTACGAAACGCCGCTGCCGCTTGTTGTTCAAGTAGTTGTTTTTGTGGCATTTTTTATGGCTTTTGCAGTGAAGGTGCCGATGTGGCCGGTGCATACCTGGCTGCCGGATGCGCACGTCGAGGCGCCTACCGGCGGATCCGTGGTGCTGGCCGCGATCATGCTGAAACTGGGCGGATATGGTTTTTTGCG
>RPOR01000100.1 GCA_003820645.1 Betaproteobacteria bacterium | reverse complement strand
GTCGCCAACACGTCGCGCCACCTGCAGGTGTTGCGGCAGGCCGGTCTGGTCGCCGCACGCAAGGAAGGATTGTTCGTGCACTACAGCGTATCCGGCGAAGGTGTAGTCAGGCTGCTGGCTGCATTGCAGGAGGTGGCCCAGCACAACGTTGCCGAAGTCGCCAAGCTGGTGAACACCTACCTCACCAGCAAGGACAGTCTGGAACCGGTAGCGGTGGTTGATCTCGTAGATCGCATGCGTAAAGGCCTGGTAACCGTCATCGATGTACGCCCGCCGGAGGAATACGCTGCAGGACACCTGTCCGGGGCGATTAATGTGCCGCTGGCAGATCTCGAGAAAAATCTGGGCAAGCTTCCTCGTGGCCGTGAAGTTATTGCTTATTGCCGCGGACCTTTCTGCCTGATGTCTTTTGAGGCGGTGGCGAAACTGAGAAACAAGGGACTCAAGGCCCGCCGGCTCGAAACAGGTTTTCCGGAGTGGAAAGTGGCCGGACTCCCGGTTGAGTGAGACTGTTGTCCAGGGGTTTCCTCTCGCGAGCGAATTCGTTTCTTGTCAATTTCCTGCAGTAAAACTCGTTGTACAGACCGGTGATCATGCCAATTAACAGAATAATCGTAGGCTGCATGCTCTTGGCCAGCAGCCTTGTAGCCAATGCCTTTGACACAGTCCGCGTAAGCGACAACATCTACGCGCTGATCGGTGACCTCGGCCAGCGCTCACCCGCGAACCTCGGCCATAACATGACTTCGGGTTTCATCGTTGCCGATGAAGGCGTGGTGGTCATCGATACCGGCGGCAGCCGCGCCAATGCCGAGGCGATCCACGCCGCGATCCGTAAGGTCACCGCCAAAAAAATCATTTATGCGATCAATACCGGCGGCCAGGACCATCGCTGGTTCGGCAACGACTACTTCCGCCGGCAGGGTGCAAAAATCGTCGCCGCGGACAGCACCGCAAAGGACATGCGCGACCGCGGCGCCGAACAGGTCGAACGCATCAAGCCGTTGCTCGGCGACAAATTCGCCAGCACGCAACTCGTCTATCCGGATACCACGTTCGCGCAACGCATGACGCTGCCGTTCAAAGGCATCACCATCGAACTGATCCATACCGGCGGGGCGCATACCCCCGGCGATCTGCTGGTGTGGCTGCCGCAGTCATCCGTGGTGTTCGCCGGCGACACGGTGTTCGCCGAACGCCTGCTCGGCATCCTGCCCGACAGCGCGGGGCGCTGGATCAAAAGCCTGGAATACCTGCGCGATACGCTGCAGCCGCGCATCGTCGTGCCGGGCCACGGCAGGGTCACCGACATGCAACAGGCGCTGCGCGACAGTCATGACTACCTGGTGTTTTTGCGCAGTGCCGTCACCAAACGTTTTGCCGACGGCGCGTTCGATCCGGTCGAAGCCAGCCAGAACCTCGACCAGTCGCGGTTCTCTTATCTGAAGAACTACGAGGATCTTGGCCTGCGCAGCCGCAACGCGCTGGCGGTGGCCGAGGAAGCGTTCAAGTCACCGCAAAAATAACCGGGGCTATTTATACAGTGCACCGCGGACCTTGCCGCGAAACACACGGTAGGCAAACACCGTGTAGCCGGCGATGAATGGCAGCACGATCACCGCGCCCCAGAACATGAAGCGCAGCGCACTGTCATGCGAGGCGGCGTCCCAGATGGTCATGCGGTCGACCACGACATAGGGAAAGATGCTGTAAGCCAGGCCGAGGAAGGCCAGCACGTAAATCGCCACCGCGCCGGCGAAGGGCTGCCAGTCGGCCACTTCCGGACGCAGGCTGCGCCACAGCCACATGCCGGCAGCAAGGCTCGCCGCCGGCAGCAGCATCAGCCCCAGCGTGCGCGGAAAATCGAACCACTTGTCGCGCACCGTTTCGCTGGCCAGCGGCGTGGCCAGCGACACCAGTGCCACGCCCAGCGCCACCCACAGCAATCCCCACCTGGCCCAGGCCCGCGCCTTGTGCTGCAGTTCACCCTCGGTGCGCAGCACCAGCCAGGTCGCCCCGAGCAGCACGTAGCCGCCACAGACGCTGGCACCGACCAGCAGCGCGAACAGCCAGTAACCGACGCCGTCTTCGAAGCCGGTGATATAGCGGCCGAGCATGAAGCCTTGGGCGAGGCTGGCGAGGAAGGAGCCGAACCAGAACAGCCAGTTCCACAGCTCCGCATGCCAGCCCTCGGCCTTGATGCGGAATTCAAAGGCGACGCCGCGCAGCATCAGGCCGATCAGCATCGCCGCCACCGGCAGATAAAGTTCACCGAGTACCACGCCGTGCGCCCTGGGAAAGGCGACGAGAAGCAGGCCGATGCCCAGCACCAGCCAGGTTTCATTGGCATCCCAGAACGGCCCGATCGACGCCACCATCAGATCCTGCTCCGTTGGTGTTGCCGCCGGCATCAGCATGCCGACGCCGAGGTCATAGCCGTCGAGCACCACGTAAGCGAGGATCGAGACGCCCATCAGCACCGCAAACACCACCGCGAGATCGAGGTTCATTTTCGCACCTCCGTGACTGCGCCCTTGCCGGCCATGTGGGTGAGCACCACGAAATAGGCCAGCAGCATCAGGCTGTAGGTCAGCACGTAGCCGGTGAGGCTCGCGCCGAGCTGCGCGCCGGAAATATGGCCGACGGCGTCCGCGGTGCGCAGCACGCCGGTGACCAGCCACGGCTGGCGGCCCACTTCGGTGACGATCCAGCCGGCCAGCGTGGCAATCCAGCCCGAGAACGTGAATGCCGCGAACGTCCACAGCAGCGCACGCGGTGGCGCACCGCGGCGCAGGCGCCACGCGCCAAACCAGGCCAGCGCCAGCATGCCCATGCCGATGCCGACCATCAGGCGGAAGCCGTAGAACAGCGGCGCCACCGGCGGGCGGTCGGGCTCGAACTCGTCGAGCCCGCGCAGTTCGGCATCGGCATCATGCTTCAGCACCAGCGCCGCGCCCTTGGGTATCTCGATCGCATAGTCGTTGCGCCGCTGCTGTTCGTTGGGCACCGCAAACAGCACCAGCGGCGCACCCTTCTCCGTTTTCCAGATGCCTTCGATCGCGGCAATCTTCGCCGGCTGGTGTTGCAGCGTGTTGAGCCCGTGCAGGTCGCCGATGAAGATCTGCACCGGCGCCAGCACCGCGGCCACCAACACGCCGGCGCGCAGCGTTTTCATCGCCGAAGCGTCGCCGGGCGCCTTGAGCAGCCGCCACGCCGACAGGCCCGCAATCGCGAAGGACGCGGTGAGCCCGGACGCGAGCATCATGTGCATGAAACGGTACGGAAACGAGGGATTGAAAATCACCTCGATCCAGTCCCCGGCAATCAACTGGCCGTCGACCACCACATGGCCTACCGGCGTCTGCATCCAGGAATTGAGCGCGAGGATCCAGAACGCCGACAGCGAGGTGCCGACCGCCACCATCACCGTCGAGAAGATGTGCAGCCATCCCGGCACGCGGTTCATGCCGAACAGCATCACGCCGAGGAATGTCGCTTCAAGAAAGAATGCGGTCAGCACTTCGTAGGCGAGCAGCGGGCCGGCGATGTTGCCGACCCTGTTCATGAAGCCCGGCCAGTTGGTGCCGAACTGGAAACTCATCACAATGCCGGAGACCACGCCCATCGCGAAGCTCAGCGCAAAGACCTTGATCCACAGCTTGTAGGTAGCGAGCCACGCGGCGTCGTGGGTACGCTCGTAGCGCAGGCGGAAGTACACCAGAAACCAGGCCAGCCCTATGGTCAGGCTGGGAAACAGGATATGGAACGCGATGTTCAGGCCGAACTGGGTTCGCGCCAGCAACAGGGCTTCTGCAGCGTCCATCTAGCACTCCTCAGGCAGGGGCTTCGAGTTTCCGCCGATACGCCACATAGTACAGCACCGGGATCACCACCAGCGTCAGCAGCGTCGACACCAGGATGCCGAAAATCAGCGCGATCGCCAGCCCGTTGAATATCGGATCATCGAGGATGAACATCGCGCCGAGCATCGCCGCCAGCCCGGTCAGCACGATGGGCTTGGCCCGCGCTGCGGCCGACTGCATGACCGCCTCGCGCAGCGGCACGCCCTCGGCCACCTTGAGATTGATGAAATCGACCAGCAGAATGGAGTTGCGCACAATGATCCCTGCCAGCGCAATCATGCCGATCATCGAGGTCGCAGTGAAGTTGGCGCCGAACAGGGCATGGCCGGGCATCACGCCGATCACCGTCAGCGGGATGGGCGCCATGATGATCAGTGGCGCAAGATAGGATCGGAACTGCGCCACCACCAGCAGATAGATCAGGATCAGGCCCACCGCATAGGCGATGCCCATGTCGCGGAAGGTTTCATAGGTGACTTTCCATTCGCCGTCCCACTTGATCGAGTATTCGCGGTAGGGATCCGGCGGCTGATTGATGAAATACTCGCCGAGCACGCCGCCCTCGTCCAGCGCCTTGCCGGCGATCTTGCCGCGCGCAGCGAACATGCCGTAGAGCGGACTGTCGACGCGCCCTGCCTGGTCGCCGATCACGTAGACCACCGGCAGCAGATCCTTGTGATAAATCGCACGGTCGCGTTCGTTGCGCATCGCCGTCACCAGCTCTGACAGCGGCACCAGTGCTCCTGCCTGGCTGCGCACGGTCAGCTTGAGAAATTCCGCCAGCTCGCCTTTGCGTTCGTCGGACAGCGACACCCGCACCGGCACTTCGTATTTCGAATAGCCGTCGTGCAGTGGCGTTACATCGGCGCCGGCCAATCCGATACGCATGGTCTCGACGATGTCGCTGCGGCTGACGCCGGCGAGCGCGGCCTTGGCCTGATCCACTTTGAGCACGATGCGCGGGGCCGGGTCATCGACGGAATCGTCGATGCCGACGATGTCCGGCGTGGCGGCGAAAGCGGCCTGCACCTTTTTGGCGACACGGATGCGCCCTGCCTCGTCTGGACCATAGACCTCGGCCACCAGCGGCGACAGCACCGGCGGACCCGGCGGCACTTCGACGACCTTGACCTTGGCGTCCCATTTCGCCGCGATGGCTTCCAGCTGCGGACGCACCGCCGATGCGATCTCATGGCTCTGCCGGTCGCGTGCGTGTTTGTCGACGAGGTTAACCTGGATATCACCCTGCTCGGACAGCGCGCGCAGATAGTATTGCCGCACCAGGCCGTTGAAATTGATCGGCGCCGCGGTGCCCGCATACGCCTGGTAATTGGTCACTTCGGGCACGGTCGCGAGATGCGCCCCGATGTCGCGCAGCACGCCAGCGGTCACTTCTACCGGCGTGCCGGCCGGCATGTCGACGACCACCTGGAATTCCGACTTGTTGTCGAAGGGCAGCATTTTCAGGATCACCAGCTTCACTGCCGCCAGACCGGCCGACGCGACGATCAGGACCAGCACCGCAATCAGCAGCCGGCGGCGGTTGCGCGCTGCGCCTGCAGCCACGATAAACGGGCCGAGCAGGCGCTGGAACAGGCGCTCCAGTTTCCCGCCAGATTCGTCGTGATGCGCCGGGCCGCCCATCAGCTTCAGCGCCAGCCACGGCGTCAGCACGAAAGCGATTGCCAGCGAAATCAGCATGCCCATACTGGCGTTGATCGGAATCGGGCTCATGTACGGCCCCATCAGGCCGGTGACGAAAGCCATCGGCAGCAGCGCGGCGATCACCGTGAACGTGGCCAGGATCGTCGGCCCGCCGACTTCGTCGACCGCCAGCGGAATGACCTCGGCCAGCGGCTTGCGATCGAGCACCATGCGGCGATGGATATTTTCGACGACGACGATCGCATCGTCGACGAGGATGCCGATCGAGAATATCAGCGCGAACAGCGACACCCGGTTCAGCGTGAATCCCCACGCCCATGACGCGAACAGCGTCGCCGCCAGCGTCAGCATCACCGCGACACCGACGATCAGCGCCTCGCGCCGGCCCAGCGTCAGGAACACCAGCACCACCACCGACAAGGTCGCGAAAATCAGTTTCTGGATCAACTTCATCGCCTTGTCATTGGCGGTGGAACCGTAGTCGCGCGTCACCGTCACCTGGACGTTGTCCGGAATCACCGTGCCGCGCAGCCCCTGCACGCGCTGCATCACGCGCTCGGCAACCGCAACCGCGTTCTCGCCGGGTTTTTTAGTGATCTGCAGCGTCACCGCCGGCTGCTCGTCCTGCGCGGTAATGCCTTTCTGCGCGCCAGCTGGTCCGGTGCCGGTCCACACGTAACGCACCGGCTGATCCGGACCGTCGATCACTTCCGCAACATCGGCCAGATACACCGGCCGGTTCTCGAACGTGCCGGCGACCATGCTCCTGACATCAGCCGCAGATGCAAAAAACTCGCCCGTCTCGACGACGATATCGCGATTGTCGCGGGTCAGCTTGCCGGTAGGCATCGCAAGGTTCGACGCGAGCAGCGCGTCGCGCAAATCCAGCGCCGACAGGCCGTGCGAGGCCAGCCGGTCGGCATCGAGTCGCACCAGTACCACGCGTCCGGGCCCACCGAGCGTCTGCACTTCGCGCGTGCCGGGGACGCGCTTCAGTTCCGCTTCTGCGGCATGCGCCACGCGCTCCAGTTCATATGCGCCGTGGGCGCCGTCTTCGCTCCACAGCGTCAGCGTCACCACCGGAACATCGTCGATGCCCTTGGGCTTGATGATCGGCTCGCCAATGCCGAGGTTGGGCGATACCCAGTCGCGGTTGGACTGTATGGTGTCATGCAGCCGGACCAGTGCGTCGATGCGCGGCACGCCGACCTTGAACTGCACCGTGATTACCGCCATGCCGCTGCGCGACACCGAATACACGTGATCGACACCGGTCATCTGCGCGAGCACCTGTTCGGCCGGTGTGGCAACCAGGCCCTCGACATCTTTGGCCGAAGCACCGGGAAACGGGATCAGCACATTGGCCATCGTCACGTCGATCTGCGGTTCTTCCTCTCGCGGAGTCACCACGACGGCGAACACGCCGAGCAGC
Source organism: Betaproteobacteria bacterium (assembly GCA_003820645.1). Classification (GTDB taxonomy): domain Bacteria; phylum Pseudomonadota; class Gammaproteobacteria; order Burkholderiales; family SG8-41. The sequence goes on along the minus strand of RPOR01000100.1, from coordinate 5,330 downwards.
AGCGCCACCAGCGCCAGCAGCGGCGTGAGCTGCGAATCCTGAAAATAACGGGCGATGCGCCCGGAGAAGCCCATGCTCAGCGCGCTTGCGCGATGCCGGCCTTGACCGGCTCCAGCGAGACGCGCTCGCCGGGCTTCAGGCCGGACAGCACCTCGACGCCCTGCGCGTCACCCGCCGCGCCCAGCCGCACCTGGCGCAACCGCGGTCGGCCCTGTTCGTCAATGACGTAGACAGCGGTCACCTCGCTGCGCTGGAACACGGCGACACGCGGCACCATGAGCCGCGTTGCACGACCGGTGGCGAAATGCGCACGGGCAAACACGCCGGGGTAAATGCCGCTGACCTCCGCCGGCAGGTCAAGACGGACGCGGGTGGTGTGGGTTCGCGGATCAGCCGAAGGCACAACCGTAATCTGCTTCGCTTCGACATGCTTCCCGAGAGCAGGAATTTCGACCCAGGCGCGATTGGCGGACTGTATCGCCGGCAACTGCGCCTGCGGCAGATTGGCAACCACCCGCAGCGACGACGGATCAAAACCGGTCATCAGCGGCTTGCCGGGTGTAGCCATTTCGCCAACCTCGACATGGCGCGCGGAAACGACGCCGCCGTACGGCGCAACGATGGTGGCAAAGCTGCGTTCGGTGCTGGCCTGTCCGGCCCCGGCAATCAGCGATGACACGCGGGCCTGCGCGGCCTTGTAGTCGGCCTCCGCCTTCTCGAGTCCGGCGGCACTGATAAATTTCTGTGCAGCGAGCTGTTTGGAACGTTCGAACTGCGCACGGGCATTGGCCAGCCCCGCCTGTGCTTCCTGCACTTGTGCGGCGCTGGCAGCGACGGCCTGGCTGGCGGCGCGCTCGTCGATACGCACGATCACTTCGCCTTTCTTCACGACGTCGCCGACATCGAAGCGGACTTCGACCACGCGACCGGCAATCTGCGCGGAAACGGTGGACTGGCGCACGGCTTCGACGACGGCTTCCGCCGTATAGGTCAGGTCGATCTCGCGCGCCTCAACGACTGCCGATGGCACGGGTGCTGCCGGCGGTGGTGCCGGCGTTACCGATTCACCGCCGCAGGCGGCAAGCAGGACGAGGACGGACAATGCAGGCAGCAGTCTCATGCGGGGCATCTTAACCCTGTTTGTTGACCCACTGAACCAGTGAACGCGCATCCATCGCACCGGACGTGCGCGCGACTTCCCTGCCGTCGCGAAACAGCACCAGCGTCGGGATCGCACGGATACCCGCGCGTGCAGCCACCGCCTGCGCCTCTTCCGTGTTGACCTTGGCCAGCAGCGCCCGGGCCCGCAGTTCGCGCGCAGCCAGTTCAAATTGCGGCGCCATCATGCGGCAGGGTCCGCACCATGGCGCCCAGAAATCGACCAGCACCGGCAGGCCGGTACGGGCTATCACCGGGTCATAGGTTGCGTCGCTGAGTTCGACCGGTTTGCCCGGCAGCAGCAATTCGCCGCAATGGCCGCACTTCGGCCCGTCGCCCAGCCGCCCAGCGGCAATCCGGTTCTCGGTTGCGCAATGCGCGCAGCCCACATGCACGTAATCCATCCTGGCTTGAGGCGGCATAATGTTCTCCCTCAATTAACCGGTCAGGCGCACGAACCGCCGGATTTGACGCCCAGCCGGCGCAAAATGGCCTCCAGCGGGCAGATCCGTGTAAAGCCGCTTTGGAACAGATTGGCCCCGACGAATGCCGTAAACCAAAGGAAGTTCTCGTTTATAAACAACGGGCTAGCCTTAACCCCCAGCCCCAGGGACAGCAACACAAACAGTCCGGCAACAATGCGGACCAGTCGTTCAGTGGTCATGACGATTCTCCAGTCGTGATTGGCGGTCTGCCGGTGGCGCGACACTTAGCATCAATATACTATGGGGAGTATCGTATTTCAAGTGGGCCTTGCTGAACCTATGCCATACCCGGTAGAGTATTCACCTGTCGCAACATCGATCCGGAGTACGGCATGGCCGTCATTGAAGACCAGCAGCACCGCCGCGAACTGATCCTGCGCCTGAAACGCGTCGAGGGCCAGGTGCGCGGCATCCAGGCCATGATCGACAGCGGCGCGGAATGCGAAAAGGTAACCCAGCAGCTGTCGGCCGCGCGACGCGCGCTGGACAAGGCATTCTTCAGCGTACTGGCCTGCGCCATCCAGACTGCTCCGGAAAAAGCCGGCAGCGCCAAGGCCGCCGAGGAGCGCGTCAAGCATGCGGCGGCACTACTCGCAAAGTTCGGCTAATGCCGGAACAATCCGCCGCGAGCGGCCAGTGGTGCCTTTATTGACCGCGGACGGAGAGACAACGCAGGTTTTTTATCGGCCCCCAGTCCGCGCATGGCGTAGCCGGCCCGCCATCCCTGCGCTGCGCCGGAGCACCGACCTCGCCGATGGATAACAGCAGATCATGTGCGCTGCTGAGCGGATCCAAAGTGAAGCCCTGACCGGTCACGGTCAGTCGTCCCGGTATGTAGATCAGTGAATAGTTGGGAGACGAGAGGCCGCCTACATCGATGGCATACAACCCTGGCGGTGACGATGGCACGGCTAACGTACTGAACGTCAGGGTTCCCAGCAGATCCGCTGTGGTGTCCCCCGCGCCAAACCCGGAGTAAGTGGCGCTGAACGACGGATTCGGCACCCCGTAGCCGCGCGCCGCATCATTTGCCGTCACCGTCAGCGGTGCAGCCGTGATCACCCCCGTTGCGTCAGTCACGTAGGTGATCGCATAGTTGTTCCCGCTGTTGCCGTCGGCCACCACCAGCCCGCTCGCCGTCAGCGTCTTGCCCACCCCCACGTTCCGGGTGTCGTAGCTCTGCGTCGCCGCCGTCCCCACCGCGTCATACAGCGTGCCCGTCAACACCGGCGCCACCGCCGAACTCACCGTGCCGTCATACCCCCGCGTATCCGTCTGCGCCGTCCCCATCAGCGGTGCGGCCGTGATCGTGCCTATGTTCGCATTCGCCGAGGTGCTTCCCAGCTGATAACCAAATACCTGGGTTGCACCATTCACAACACTGTCGATGCTGATTCCGGTTACGGACACATTCTTGCCAATACCCACATTGCGGCTGTCATATAACCCGGCCGCAGGATTGTTCAAGGTCACCACGTCGCCGTCGACGGCTCCCGTCACGGTGTAGTTCCCAGCGACCAGACTTGCGGTAGTGGTGCCGTCATAAACCTTATCGACAGTAAGCGCGAGCCCGGGGGTAATCACCGGCGCCAAGCTGTAGATAAACCCGTTGCCGGTTCCAGGGCCGCCGTATGGCCCCACGGTATAGGAAAGGTTGTAGTGTTTGAAGTCCGCCGTCAGGCCGCCACGCGTATCCAGCAACGGACTGCTTGAATACACCAGCCAGGTTCCACCGGGACCCGTAACAAGAGCCGCTGCACCGGCACTGTTGATGAAATTGCCGCCGGCCGAGAGTACGATGGACTCGACCGCGGTAGCGGTAGTCGTGACCGCAGCGTTGAGGGTAAGGTCGCCGCCGGCCGCAACCTGCACGGAGCCGCCGGCCATCACACCGTTCAGGGTCAGCGCGTTTACGTCTGTCAGCGCAATGTCGTTGCCTGCGGTCGCCGCCACGGTACTGAAATTGTTGCCGGCGGCGGTCATCGCGATATCCGTGCCGGCCACCATCGTCAGCGTTCCGCCGGTTGCGGAAACCGTATCCGCCGCGCTGATACTGCCTCCGGCCAACAGCGTGGCCGCACCGGATACCGTCACCGCATCGTTATACGTTTGCGAAGCTGTTGTCGTTACTAACCCGCCATTGATCAGGGTGGATCCCCCGGCATCGGTCGTCAGGCTGGTAAGCGCAAGTGTATTGCCCACCGCGCCGCTGAAAGTTGTCGTGCCGGAGGTGTTCACGCTCAGGGTCTGCGCGCCATCGACTGTATTGGCGAAGCCCACGTTGCCGCCTGCATTCAACACCGTCGCTCCGGTAAGAGCTACCGCATCGCCCCAGGTCTGGTTGCCGGTGGTGGTCACCACGCCGCCGGCAATGACCGTGCTGCCACCAGCATTGGTGGTCACGCTCGCCAGCGCCAGTCCGCTGCCGACTGCGCCACCGAACGTGGTGACGCCGGTCGAATTGACTGTCAGCGCCCGTGCTGCACCGGACGAATCCACGGTACCGGCAAAGGTCACCGCGCCGGAACCCGCACTGACCGTGCCGTTGCCGTTCAACAGCACGTTGTCTCCGATAGCAATCGGCGCATTCGTCGTCGACACGTTGCCGGCCAGGCTGGTGCTGCCACCGGCGTCAGTCGTGAGGCCGGTCAGTGCCGTCGTATTGCCTACTGCCGCGCCGAACGTCGTGGAACCCGGGGTGTTGATCGTCAGCGCCCGCGCGCCGTTGATGGTGTTGGCAAACGTGACATCGCTGCCGGCAGCGAGCGTGATCGCCGGCGGCCCGCCCAGCGTGACGGCATCGCCGTAAGTCTGTCCCCCGGTTGTAGTCACGCCGCCACCGTTGATCACCGTGGTGCCGCCGGCATTGGTCGTCAGGTCAGCCAGCGCCGTGGTCCCGCCCACCGCGCCGGTAAATGTCGTAATTCCCGTGGTGTTCACGGTCAGCGCATGGCCGCCGTCCATCGTGCTGGAGAATGTCACCGCGCCGGTGCCGGCGCTGATGACGGCATCCGCAGTCAGCTGTACGGCGTCGCCGAGGGCAACCGCGGCATTGGTGGTCGTAATGTTGCCGCCGATGAGCGTGTTGCCGCCGGCGTTGGTGGTCAGAGTGCTCAGCGGTGCGAGATCACCAACTGCGCCGCCGAATGCAGTGGTGCCGGTGGTGTTCACGTTCAGCGTGCGCGCAGCGCCGGAAGAGTTGACCGTGCCGGCGAAAGTAACGTTGCCCCCCGCACCACCGGTGCCGCCGCTGGCATTGATGGTGGTATTCACGGACAGCAAGGCGGCATCATTCACGACAACATTGCCGCCGGCCCCTGCCACCCCACCACCAGCGGGATTGCCGCCGGCAGCCGTGATTGCAGCCAGCGTGACCGTCGGCATCGCGCCGCCGGCATCAAGCAGCACCGAACCGGCGTCGCCACCATCCGCATTGCCCGCTCCTGCGGCGCCGCCCGACACATTGATCGCGCCGACGACAATGTTGCCCGCGGACGAAGTCGCTGCGATGCTGCCACCGGCGTTGCCGTTATTGCCGGCCACGGTCGGGCCGCCGTTCGCCGTGATCGTCCCCGTGACCTGCACATTCCCGCTCGCATCGAGCGTGATGTCACCGCCGGCGCCCTTGTTGTTCCCCGCAGTGTTCAGCGCCGTCGTGCTGATATTGCCGGCGGTATTGGTCACCGT
>RPOR01000099.1 GCA_003820645.1 Betaproteobacteria bacterium | reverse complement strand
TCGCTCGCGGTGTTCATCGGGGCGCTGCTGCTCGCCGGGTTCGCCACCAACGAAAACGTGCTGATCTTCTCGCGCATCGTGCAGGGCGCGGTCGCCGGCATCCTGCAGCCGCTGGCAATGTACACCCTGTTCCGGGTATTCCCGCCCGAGCAGCGCGGCGCGGCAATGGGCTTCTTCGGCATGAGCGTGATTCTCGGTCCGGCCATCGGCCCCACGCTGGGCGGCGTGCTGATCGACCTGTTCAACTGGCGCTTCATTTTCTTCGTACCGATGGTGGTGAGCGTGCTGGCCATCCTCATCGGCAGCCTGTTCCTGCCGGGCCGCGAGGGCAGCGGCGAGCGCGTGCGCTTCGACGGCACGGGTTTCGTGCTGCTGTCGGTCGCGATCGCCACCATGCTGACCGCACTGTCCAACGGCCAGCGCGAGGGCTGGAGTTCGGACTACGTGCTCGCGCTGTTCGGCGTCGCAACAGTCTCCAGCGGTGCGTTCATCGCATGGTCGCTGCGGACCGCCGCACCGCTGGTCGACCTGCGGGTGTTCGCCAATCGCCGTTTCGCCGCGGCGTCGGCAGTCGCGGTGATCTATGGTGCGGGAATCTTCGGTTCGACCTACCTGGTGCCGCTATTCGTACAAACCGTGCAGCATGCAACGCCGCTGGCGGCCGGGCTGCTGCTGATGCCTGCCGGCCTGGCGATGGGCCTGCTGATGCCCGTTGCCGGGTACATGAGCGACCGGATCTCCCCGACGGTGCTGATCGTCTCCGGCCTGCTGTTCTTCGCGGTGTCGGCGTACTGGCTCGCCAGCGTCGACACCAACATGCCGTTCTGGACCATTGCCTTTGCCGTCGTCCTGTCGCGCATCGGGATCTCGCTGATCAAGCCGGCCCTGAACGTCACCGCGCTGCGGGCGCTGACCCCCGATTTGCTCAGCCAGGGCGCCGGCATGATCAATTTCGTGCGCCAGCTCGGCGGTGCATTCGGCGTCAACATGCTGTCGGTCCTGCTCGACCGCCGGACGTTTTTCCACAGCGACACGCTGACCGCGATGCAGACCGCCGCAAACTCCACCACCCTCGAACTGCTGCGCACGATGGAAGCGCTGCTCGCCCGTGCCGGTGTACCCGACGACCTGCAGGGCCCGGGCGCACTGCACTTTCTGGGCAAGGTGATCCACGCGCAGGCCTACACCATGGGCTTTCGCGACAGTTTCCTGGTCGTTGCCGTCGTCTACGTGCTGGCGATCGTTCCGGCGTGGATCATGGCCCGCGCCGGAACGACACGTACGGCTGCGGCATCCGGACACCGGTAGCGCAGCGCAGCTGCCGCGGGAATCGCCGCAGGCTTGTTACCGTCCGACCGCTTCACTCGGCGCGGATGCCGCGGGCGCGGATCAACGCCTGGAACCGCAGATACTCCTCCTGCATGTGCCGCATGAAACCGTCCGGCGTGCTCTCCGGCGTCGACTCCGCGCCCTGGCGCAGGAAACGCTTGCGCAGCGGCACATGGCGCAGCGCACGCACGATATCGCCGTGCAACTGCTCGACGACGCGCCGCGGCGTGCCGACGGGTGCGATCATGCCCGACCAGCTGTCAAACTGCGCATCCGGCAGCCCCACTTCGGCGATCGCAGGCACCTCCGGCAGCACGCTGCTGCGCAGCGGCGTCATCACCGCCAGCGGTCGCAGCCGGCCTTCGCGCACCGGCGCGAGCACCGCCGGCAGCGTCAGCACGGCGTAATGCACGCGGCCCAGCCCCATCTCGGCAAAGGTATTCATCACCGCACGGTACGGCACGTGCACGGCCTCGATGCCCAGCGCGCGCGAGAAGACTTCGCCGGCGAGATGCGACGCCGAGCCGATGCCGAGCGAGGCATAGTTGAGATCTCCGGGACGGGCACGCGCGTACTTGACGAAGTCCAGTGCCGTGCGCGCCGGCATCGCCGGCGTCACCACCAGCACATTGGTAATCGATGCGACATGGGCGACGCCAACCACATCGGCGAGCGCCCGATACGGTGGCGGCTCGCGCAGCAGCGCGGTGATCAGGCGCGTCACGCCCACCATACCCAGCGTGTAGCCGTCGGCAGTGGCGCGGGAAACCAGCGTGTTGCCGATCAACCCTCCCGCACCGGGACGGCTGTCGATGACGACGCGCTGCTGGTAGAGAGACTCGAGGCCTTCACCGAGCAGGCGTGCAAAAAACTCGTCAGCCGATCCCGGCGAATCCGCGACAATGACGCGGATCGGCCGCACCGGATAATCGGCCGGCTCCGCCACTGGCTGCGCGATGCACGGGCCTGCGGCATGAAATGCCGCGCACGCCCCGATCACGGCCCGCAATCGGCGGATCGGCAGCAACAGCCTGGGTCGGGTCGCAGTCATGGTTGGCGCAAGCCGCATCACGATAGCGCGCACGGCGAGGCCCATCAAGCGCAGGCGCCGCAAGGGGCACCTCACGCGCTCAGCCGCGCAAGTGCCGGTTGAGGAACTCCAGCGTGCGCTGCCACGACAATTTCGCCGCCGCCTCGTCGTAGCGCGGCGTCGTGTCGTTGTGAAAGCCGTGGTTGACGCCGTCGTACATGTGCATGGTGTAGCGCACCTTGTTGGCCTGCAGCGCCGCCTCGTAAGCCGGCCACCCCTTGTTGATTCCCTCGTCGAGCCCGGCGTAATGGATCAGCAGCGGCGCCTTGATTTTTGCGACATCGGCCGCCGCCGGCTGACTGCCGTAGTAGGGGACGGCGGCGCCGAGATCCGGCATCCGCACCGCCAGCGCGTTGGCCACGCTGCCGCCGAAACAGAATCCGACGACGCCCAGCTTGCCGGTGGTCTCGGGCCGCGACCGGAGGAACACCCCGCCGTTGTACAGATCCTCGCTGCGCTTTTTCGCATTCTGTGCGGCAAACATCGCGCGGCCCTGGTCCTCGTCGCCGGGATAACCGCCCTGCGGAAACAATGCATCCGGCGCAAAGGCCACGAAATTGGCCAGCGCCAGCCGCCGCGCGACATCCTCGATGTACGGATTCAGTCCGCGATTCTCGTGGATGACCAGCACCGCGGGCAGTTTCGCCCCGGCGGTGGCCGGCTGCGCCATGTACCCGCGCATTTTTCCGGAACCGCCCGGCGAGTCGTAGTCCGCGTAACCGGCCTTGATGCGCGGGTCGTCCTTCGCCACCTGCTGCGCCCACGCGAAATTCGGTTGCAGGCTCTCCAGCATCGCCGTGGCCGTCAACCCGCCCACCGCGAACTTCGCCGCGCGATCGAGGAACTCGCGCCGGCTGAGCGCGCCGTGCACATAGCCGTCGAACAGTTGCATCACTTCCGGCGCAAAATCACCCGCTTTCCTGCGTGCCATGACAACGTCTCCTGTCAGCAGTCAGTCAACAATCACCCCGTCACCCCGGCACACGCCGCGGGTCCGGAAAACATGCCTCGCACCATCCACGCGCTGCCGGGATGCGGGCCGCGCGGCGGACGCTACAGCGGAATGCCGAGCAGTTTCGCCGCCGTCTCGCCGAGCATCGCCCGGCGCTCGGCATCGGTAAACCCCGGGGCGTCGAGAATGTGATCCACCGACCCGCTCTGCCACGGGATCGGGTGATCGGTGCCGATGACCAGCTGGCTCACGCCAACCTCCGCGGCGAGATGGCGCAGCGCTTCGTCGGTGAACACCAGCGTGTCGTAATACATGTCGCGCAGGTATGCGGTCGGCTTCTTCCTGAGCTTCACCCCGGTATCCATTTCGGGCGCCACGCGCAGGCTCTGGTCCGAGCGCGGCGCATACGAGGGCAGATAACCGCCGCCGTGCGCCGCACAGATTTTCAATCCGGGGAAACGGTCCAGCGTGCCTTCGAATATCAGGTGCGACAGCGCAATCGTGGTATCCAGCGGATTGCCGATGGTGTTCGACAGCCAGCCGTTGCCCTTGAAACGCGGCTCCAGCTGCGGCGTGCTCTGCGGATGAATGAAGATCAGCACGCCCAGCTCTTCCGCCTTTGCCCAGAACGGATGAAACTGCGGGTCGGAAAATTCCCTGCCGCCCACGCTGGCGCCGACTGCCGCGCCGCGCAGCCCGAGTTTTTTCACACCGTGCTCCAGCTGCCGCACCGCGAGATCCGGAAACTGCAGCGCCACCGAGGCAAACGCGACAAACCGGTCGGGATAGGTGCCGCACCATTCCGCGAGCTTGTCGTTCTGGATGCGAATCACTTCCGCCGCGACGTCACGCTCGGCGCGATACCAGGTGGGGTTGATGCTGAGCGCCTCCATGTCGATACCCTGTTCGTCCATCTCGGCGATCCGGCGCGACCCCACCTCGCCGATGCCCGGCCCGCGCTGATCCTCGACCTTCATGTCCAGCAGCGCCAGCGCCTCGCCGACCACGCAGTGTGCGTGCACGTCGATGGTCTTGATCCGCCTGCCGTTGACCAGCACCTGGCGGCGGCGCCCGCCGGCCGGTTGCGCATGCGCCGCATTGGTCATGCTGCAGCCGGTGAAAATAATGCCCTCGTCGCAGCAGTGCTTCGTGTTGCGTATGCTCATCCGGGTCTCCGTGAGTGGCGATGGATCCGTGTCCCGATGAGCACGGCCTGATCGCCGCTCGCAGAATACCAGCGCAACCCGGTTCCCACCACGACCACCTACCCGTCGATGCCCCCGTTCAATGCCGGGATCATCGCCCCGTCATTGCGCACCACGTCGGCCGCGGCATTCTGGCTTGCCGCCCCGACGCTTGCAGGGACCCGCTCTGGCGCGTCGGCGCGGGTGAAATGCATGAAGATGCCCAACCCGATCAGCAGCATGCTCGCGCCCGCCATCACCGCCACCGGATAAGGAAGATTGCCGGCCATCTCCAGCTGGCTGTACTTGATGACCAGGATCAGCGCTTCCAGCACCAGCGCAATGCAGGTGACACTGACAAAGCGGGTCACCATCCGTCGCACCGCCGGATAAACCGCGTCGCCGTTCCCGGGCCCGCTGTATTCCTTGTCGATCCCGATCCCCAGCTCGAACGTGGCGAGCGCAATGAACGCGGTATTAATGGCCCTGACGATGCCGTTGATCAACTCCTTGTCGTGGAACATGACGATCGCTTTCAGGAATTCGGTGCCCGCCAACACCGCCAGCGAGACCGCGATGATGAAAAACATGATGGACAAGGTCCTGCCCAAAAGATTTTTTGCATACTGCATTGGCTATCCTCTTGTTGGTGATGGACTACGGTTGGAACGGGAACAGATCCCGCAACCCGCGCGATACGCGACGGCAACGAGCACGATGCCCGTGCCGGATTCCGGGTATCTTCAGCACACACTGTGCCAACCCGCCGGGCCCTTTGATACAGGCTTAAAATTCAGCGAGTTACGGTATTGCGCCGGCCTGCGGCTACGGCGAGTGCAGCCACGAGCTGTCGCCAATCGGCAACACTGCGACGGCCCGCGGGCACACCAAACAACACCGCACCCGCATCACAGCGACGGGCGCAGGCGCTGCATTACAATCGTGCGCCATCAGGAGGAGCAGCTACGCATGGATCAGGGCATCTGGGCGATCTGGTACGACATCAGCGTCAACGACAAGGCCGACTACCTCGACTGGTTTCACCAGGTCCACATCCCGGAGAAACTGTCACGTCCCGGTTACGGCTGGGCCGCGCACTATGAACTGGGCCACGGCGGACGCGGCCGCGGTTATCTCGCGCTGTTCGGCGGCGCGACCACGCACACCTTTCTGAATCCCAGTCCCGGCCAGCTCGCGCTGCGGCAAAGCGCCGAAACGAAAAAATTCATCGCTATGCGCCAACATGCCGCTGCGTGCATCCTCGCCGAGGAAGTGCGCGTCGACGGCCCCGATGCCGCCAGGCGCGGGCCCGGCCCGACCACCGCACCGGTCGTGCAGATCGGCAACTACAATGCGCCCACGCCGGCGATCGAAGACGACCTCGGCGGGTGGTATGCGCAGCAGCGCCTGCCGCTGTTGATGAAACTGCCGGGCTGCGTCGGCGCCCGTAAAATGCTTGCCAGCGTGGGCCTCTACAAACACGCGATCCTGCATGAATTCACGTCGCTGGCACTGCGCGAGCAGCATTTCGCCCCGCACGAGGCGGAGCGCGACGACCCGCAGACCTGGATGGGACGCGTGGTGCCGCAGCTCGATCACGCGCCGTACTCACCGGCTGTCGGCTGCCGAATCTGGCCTGCCGTGTAAGTCATCACCAACCGGTGATTCTTTATAACTAATTGTTTTTATTGATATTTTAAAGGTTTTTCGCAATCCTCATGGAATACACCACCCTCGGCCGCACCGGCCTCCAGGTCAGCGTCGCCGGCCTCGGCTGCGGCGGCAGCAGCAAACTCGGGCTGGGCACGGGCCACAGCGAAGCGCATGCCATCGACATCGTCCGGCGCGCCCTCGACCTCGGCGTCAACTTCATCGACACCGCGCAGTACTACGGCACCGAAACCGTCGTCGGTGCCGCCATCAAGGGCCGCGCGCGCGACTCGGTCGTCATTTCCACCAAACACAAGGTCTCATTGCGTGAAGGCACGATCTTCTCGGCCGCTGAAATCCTCGCCGGGCTCGACCGTTCACTGCGGGCGCTGGACACCGACCATGTCGATATCTTCTGCCTGCACACGGTGCTGCCGCACGAATACGAACGCGTGATGACCGAGATCGTCCCCGCCCTGCTGCATGAAAGGGCGAGGGGCAAGTTCCGCTTCCTCGGCGTCACCGAATTTGCCGGCGGCGATCCGCGGCACGACATGCTCGCCCGCGCGCTGGCCGATAATTGCTGGGACGTGATGATGGTCGCCTTCCACATGCTCAACCAGAACGCGCGGCAGCGTGTGTTTCCGCGGACACAGGCGCAGAACATCGGCACGCTGCTGATGTTTGCCGTGCGTGCGATCTTCAGCGTGCCGGGCCGGCTGCAGCGGGACATCGCCGCGCTCGCTGCGGAGGGCAAGGTACCGAAATGGCTTGCCGACAAGAAGCAGCCGCTGGATTTTCTGCTGCACGACAACGGCGGCGCGCAAAGCATCATCGAAGCCGCCTACCGCTATGCGCGGCACGAACCCGGCGCCAATGTCGTGCTCTTCGGCACCGGCAACCCGGACCACATCGAACCCAACGTGCGCGCCATCCTGCAGCCGCCGCTGCCGGCCGCGGACGCACGGCAAATTACCGCGCTCTTCGGCGCGCTCGAAGGCGTCGGGCTGGATGAGCCCGGCGTCAAACGCTAGCCCGACATGGCGAACCAGCCATCGGAGCGTTGCATTGCAGCCGATATCGCGGCAGGGGTGCGGCGAGACCAGGCACTCGTTCGCAACAGCCGGCAACGGATCGTCTGGCCACGAGGCCGGGACGCGTTCGACTACACTTAGGCTAATCGAAACTCGCCCGGCAAGGTTCAATTACCATGAATGACGCACGCCCCGACGTCCCGCTGCTGTTCACGCCGCTGAAACTGCGCTCGATCGTCGCCCGCAACCGCATCGTGAGTTCCCCGATGTGCCAGTATGCGTCGGACGACGGCGGTCCCGGCGAGTGGCAACTGGTCAATTTCGGCCGCTTTGCGATGGGCGGATGCGGCATCGTCTTCGGCGAAGAGTCCGCCGTCGAAGCGCGCGGCCGCAAGACCCATCATTGCGCCGGCATCTATCGCGACAGCCATATTGCGGCCTACCGGCGCATCACCGATTTCATCAAATCGCTCGGCGCGGTGCCCGCCATCCAGCTGGGGCACTGCGGCCGGCGGGCGTCGCAACACGGCCCGCTGAAAGACCGGGCCACGCTGACCGCAGCGGATGCCAGGGACAACCTGCACCCCTGGCAGGGCATCGCGCCGAGTCCCTTGCCGCCGACGCCGGGCGGTGCGATTCCGCGCGAGATGGATCTCCAGGACATCCGCGACACCATCGCCGCGTGGCGCGACGCCGCGCTGCGGGCGGTCGATGCCGGTTACGACATCTGTGAAATCCACGGCGCTCATGGCTACCTGATCCATCAGTTCCTGTCGCCGGTGTCGAACCGGCGCACCGACGGCTATGGCGGCAGCGTCGAGGCGCGGATGCGCTACGCGCTCGAGGTCGTCGACGCCGTGCGCGCGGTCTGGCCGCAGGACCGGCCGCTGTTTTTCCGCACGTCGGCCGTCGAGGGCGCCGGCGGCGTATGGGGCATCGAGGAGACGCTGGCGCTCGCGCGTGCACTGAAAGCGCACGGGGTGGACGTGATCGACTGTTCGTCCGGCGGTGTCGGCGGCGACGGCCCGATGCCGGCGGTGCCCCGCGTACCCGGCTTCCAGGCGGGGTATGCGCGCGAAATCCGGCGCGAGATCGGCATCCCCACCGTGGCCGTCGGCATGATCACCGCGGCGAGTCATGCGGAGGCCATCCTGCGCGAGGGCAATGCCGACCTGATCGCACTGGCGCGCGGGCTGATGGACAACCCCAACTGGCCGCTGCATGCGGCGCGCGAGCTCGGATATCCCGACCCGCTGGAACTCGTCCATGCGCGCGAAGCGCAACGGCTGCGGCTGCTCGAACAGCACAGCAGGGAATATCCCCCCGGCAGCGCCGTCGCGATCCCGTTCGGCCCCGCAGAACAGGTTGGCTATTCCTGGACCGCGGGCATCGCCGGTGACCGGGACCGCCGCTAGCGCTGCGCGATGCGTCGGCCGGGCGGGCGCCGGGACGCGAACCCCGGCATGGCCGCAGGATGCGCCGGGCCACCGCCACCGGATCAGAACAGCCGCGCGCCCCCGCAATTGATGATCTGAGCGGCCCTGAGCCATCGATTCGGGGCCGTGGCCGAGAAACAGAAACCCGAGCCGGCCGGCGCATTGCCTGACGCCGAAAATGCCGAAAAGCGGAAGGCGCCCTTGGTCGGATCGCCGTCGTCGGTCTTCCGGTCGACCTCGGCCAGCACATTCGACGGAATTTCGTTGCCGGTTTTCAGGTTGTGCCGGATCGGGCCGGTAACGCTAGCGTCATTCTGATACGCGTTGTCATAAATCAACTGCATCAGCGTGCCGTAAGGATTGACCGGGGTGTTGGTTGGCGCCGGTGTCGCGGCATAGCTGTAACTGCCGGTGACGAACCCGGCCTTCGCCAGATGTTCCCAGGCGGAAATGTATTCCTCGTTGGGCGCGGGCGGGGTTGCGGTCGTGGTGGAAATTTGCCCGTTGTTGTCGCCGTTGACGCAGGGCACCACAGCGTTGCACTGGGGAATATTGGCCGCGGCGCCACCGTAATCGCCGGGCAACGCGCGATACCGGTCCTGGAAGCCGAGGTAGGCCGCCTTGATTCCGTCATGCTGCGCGATCAGATGGCGCACCCGCGCGATCGTGATCAACTCCTGGCCTCTGAGCAGGCCGCCCAGCAACAGGCCGACAATGATCAGCACGATCGCCGTTTCAATCAAGGTGAAACCGTTTTGCTGGCTAATTTTTTATCCCCGGGGTGCCGCCGCCATTATAGAGGGGGTTGCTCTAACCGGTTGTGCCGGAGGCCGGATTCGCTGCGCCCTGCGCGCTAATGGACTACGCGATCGCGCCATTGTTGTTGGATAATGATGCATTCGACTGAACGAGTACACCCATGATCCGCCTTGCCTGCCGCATTGCCACCGCCCTGCTCTTGCTCGCCCCCGTTGCCGCGCCTGCGGCCGAAGCGTATCCATCGAAGCCGCTGCGCGTGGTCATCACCTTCCCTGCCGGCGGTCCGACCGACGTGGTGGTGCGCCTGATCGCGCAGCGCCTGACCGATGAATGGGGCTATCCGGTCATCATCGACAACCGCGGCGGGGCCGGTGGCATCATCGGCACCGAGATCGTCGCGCGCGCAGCACCCGACGGCTACACCTTCCTCGTCGGCACCGCGGGCGGCATGACCATCAATCCGGCGCTGCGCCCCGACCTCTCGTACAATCCGTTCCGCGATTTCGCGCCCGTGGGCATGCTGGTGGTGAATCCACAGATTCTGGTCGCGCACCCGTCGCTGGCAGCCAGGAACGTCAAGGAACTCGTCGCACTCGCCAAGCAGAAGCCCGGCCAGCTCAACTTCGCCTCGGCCGGCTCCGGCACCGCAACTCACCTCGGACTGGAACTGCTCAAAGTGACCGCCGGCATCGATGTCGTGCATGTGCCCTACAAGGGCGGCGCACCTGCCGTGACCGATCTGATCGGCGGTCAGGTGCAACTGCTGTGGGTGAGCATTCCCTCGGTCCTGCCGCATGTCAAAGCCGGCAAGCTGCGTGCGCTGGCGGTGAGCACGGCGAAACGCTCGGCCTCGGCTCCCGACGTGCCGACCGTGGCCGAATCCGGCTACCCCGGTTTCGAATATTCAAACTGGAATGCGCTGTTTGCGCCGGCCGGCACGCCGCAACCGCGCGTGCGGAAAATCAATGCACAGGTCGTCAAAGCGCTGCATGACCCTGCAGTCGCCCAGCGACTCTCCGCCCAGGGCGCGGATCCGGCACCCGGCACGCCCGAAGAACTGGCACGCTACATGCGCACCGACCACGAGCGCTGGAAAAAAGTGATCAGTGCCGCGGGGATCAAACCGCAGTAACCGGCGCTCCTGCAATCAGCGGATGCGGAACGCAGGGCCGGTGGTGATGCCCGAACCCGGCTGCGACACCGGCTGCGGCGCTGCCGGAAGATCGATACGCTCGATGACCCTGTTGTTGTTGGCCGCCCAGAAGCGTGCCGTTTCTTCGGTCATCGGTGTCCGCACGAGGCGCCAGCGGATCCGGCCCCGCTTGTCTTTTTCCTGAACGCGCCACTTGTAGAGGGTTTCCATGCCGCCTCCCTGTTGGAACCGGGCCGATCACGCCCGGGGCTGCACATCTTAGCGCGCCCCGCGGCGTACGGCCACCCGTCGCCATCACGAACCGCGCGGGCCTATTTCTCGACCAGCCGGAACACCGTCACCTTGTGGCTGCCGCCGGCTTTGCGCTCCTCGGCAGTGACGCGGATGATGCCGTAGATCACGCCGCGGTCGCTGTGGTCCCAGGCGATGCCCTGGCCGCGGATGTTCATCGGGATCGTCTCGACATGCTCGAGCACCGCGCCCGCCTTCGGCAGGCGCATCCTGTAGATCTCCGCCGGATCGTGGCCCGACAGGTAGAGATCACCGTCCGGACCCCACGAGCCGCCCGAATTGCTCATGTCCTCGAACTTGTCGAGCAGCACCTTCGGCAGCACCCACGATTCGACGTAGCGGAAATCCGCGGTGAACTTCACCATTTGCGTGGCGATCTTGTAGCCGTACGGCGACTTGTTGGGGCCGAAGGGCCGGTCGTAGTTGGCAAAGGTCATCCACCAGTGGCCGTTGTGGAAATCGGCCCAGGTCAACGAACCCCAGTTGATGCCGAAGCTGTGGGTGCCGATGTGCTGCATGGTGTTGGCGTCAAAGATCTCCAGCGAACTGGTCATCGGCCATTCCGGATAGTTCGAATGGGCCGCGTAAATCCTGCCGTCCATCAGGAACGCGCTGTCGAGATGGAGAATCGGTCCTTCCTTCGGCCCCTGCCATTTGCCGGCAGGTTTGCCGGTCTTCTTGTCGTACTTGGCGATCTTCTGGTTGTCGACCGCGTAGAAATAGCGGTCGTCCACGCCCACGCCCTGATTCGCCTCGGGGATGTTGAACTCCCCGATCTGCTCGAGGGTCATCGCCGCAAATGCCGCCGGCGCGCCGCCGAGCAACAGCAGCGCCGTCAATGCGGCCGTCATCAATCTGTTCATGTCCGTATCTCCTGAATGCAGCTGCCCTCCCCGCAGCGAGACCTCGCTGCGTCAGCGCAAGCCTGATTGGAAGCCTAGACGCTGTGGCGCGCCGGGCGTTGATCTGGGTCAAAAACCCGCAACAGAAAACTCGTCGGACAACCCAGACGCCTAAGCGCAGGGTGACTGCAATGGCACGCCTAGTCGACTTTAATGTTCGCTGCCTTGATGACGTTGCCCCACTTCGCCAGCTCACTGCTAATGAATTTTTGGTACTCGGCCGGCGTCCCACCTGTCGGCTGGATGCCTTGGCGGAGCATTTGATCTCGGACCTGCTGCACGCCCAGGGCCTTGTTCACTTCGGACGAAATACGGCTGGCCAGATCCGGCGGAGTTCTGCCAGCAGCGAATATCCCGTACCAACTCGACATTTCGTATTGGGGCAATCCGGATTCTGCGATGGTTGGCACATCTTCCAATCCAACCAAACGCTTCTTCGTCGAAACACCCAGTAAGCGAAGTTTTCCCGCTTTGGCGAGAGGCAAAACTGGCGACGCTGCGGAAAAAATCAGATCGACCTCGCCGCTGACCACAGCCGTGAGCGCAGGCACATTCCCCTTAAACGGCACATGCAGCATGTTGATGCCAGCCACCGACTTGAACAGTTCGCCGGCGATATGCAGCGAATTGCCGTTGCCGCCCGAGGCAAACGTCAGCTTGCCGGGATGCG
>RPOR01000098.1 GCA_003820645.1 Betaproteobacteria bacterium | reverse complement strand
TCGCTGTCGCATCCGGGCTGCGCCATCGTGCCCGCGGCGCTGGCGATGGGCGAGCGCGAAAAAGCCAGCGGCACGCAGCTGCTGCGCGCAGTCGCGCTCGGTTACGACATCGGCGCGCGCATCAACCTCGCGCTGCATCCCTATGATTTCCGCCAGGCGGGCCATTCGACGCACAGCTTCGGCCCCGGTTTCGGCGCCGCGGCGGCGGCTTCGCTGCTCGCCGGCCTGAACTATGACGGCATGCGCCACGCGCTGTCGTACACCGCGCAGCAATGCTCGGGCATTTCGTGCTGGATGCGCGACGAGGAACACATCGAAAAGGCCTTCGACTTCGGCGGCATGCCGGCGCGCAACGGCACCGCGGCGGCATCGATGGTCGCTTCCGGTTTCACCGCGGTGGAAGACGTGTTCTCGGGCGAGCGCAACTTCTTCGTCGCCTACGACGAAACCCGCCGCATCGGCCGCGCGCCGCAGCCGCAACGCCTGATCAAGGACCTCGGCAAGGTTTACGAGATCATGAACACCAACATCAAGCGCTGGTCGGTGGGCTCGCCGATCCAGGCGCCGCTCGACGGCCTGCTGGAACTGATCCGCGAACACGGCATCAAGGCCACCGATGTCGACCGGCTGGTGATCCGCGTCGCGCACCAGGCCGCCAACACCACCGACAACCGCAACATGCCCGACATCTGCATGCAGCACATGTGCGCGGTGATGCTGATCGACGGCATCGTCACCTTCAAGTCCTCGCACGACGAGAAGCGCATGACCGACAACCGCGTGCTCGACCTGCGCCGCCGCATCACGCTCTACGGCGACGACGCGTTGACCGCGGCGATGCCGTCGCGCCAGGGCATCATCGAGCTCAGGCTCAAAAACGGCCGCATGCTGCGCAAACACGTCAAAGCGGTGCTCGGCACCGCGCAGAACCCGATGTCGCGCGCCCAGGTCGACGAGAAGTGTTACCACCTGATGGCGCCGATCCTCGGCGCATCGCGCTCGCGCAAGCTGTGCGATGCGGTGTGGCACCTCGAGAAAATCGGCAACGTCACCAAGCTGCGCGCCCTGCTCAAGGCCTGAGCCGCAGCGGAGGAGAAACCGGATGTCCTGGAAATTCGAGCTGCTGAAAAAGCCGATCGGCCTGCCGATCACCGAAGGCCCGGTGTGGGACGGTGAATATATCTACTTCACCCACATCCACGCCAACACGATCTTCCGCTGCGATCCGAAGACCAACGCCATCACGCCGTGGCGCACCGGGCTGGACCGCGTCAACGGCCTCGCCTTCGACGCCGAGGGCCGGCTGTTCGGCTGCTGCCAGGGCGGGCGCAGCGTGATGCGCTTCGATCCCGACGGCAGGAACGTGGTGATTGCCGACCGTTTCGAAGGCAAGCGGCTCAACACGCCGAACGACCTCGCGATCGACCGCAAGGGCCGCATCTGGTTCACCAATCCGTGGAACGACGGCAACGTCGACGAGACCGAAAAGGAAGAACTCGACAACCGTTCGGTCTACCGCCTCGACCCGCAGCAGGACGGCAGCTATTCGATCACCCGGGTCGTCTTCGATACCACGCAACCGAACGGCATCCTGGTATCGCAGGACCAGGGGACGCTGTATGTCGCCGAAAGCAGCTTTACCCGCGGCATCGCGCGCGAGCTGCGCGCCTATCCGATCCGCGACGACGGCAGTCTCGGCCCCTACAAAACGCTGTTCACCTGGGGCGAGGACTACCGCGACATCCACCGTGGCATCGACGGCATGTGCCTCGATGCCGACGGCAACATCGTCGCCACGGCAGGCTGGGAAGTCGCCGGCGCGGGTCCTATGCTCTACGTGTTTTCGCCGACCGGGCGCGTGCTCGAAACCCATCCCGTGCCCTGCAACCGTCCGACCAACTGCTGCTTCGGCGGACCCGACATGACCACGCTGTTCCTCACCAGCGTCGAAGGCCATTTCTTCAAGGCGCAGACCGACCGCATCGGCTGGGCGATGTATCCCTGATGGCACAGTCCAAAGGAATCCGCGAGGTCGGCTACCTCGATTGCGTCGGCGGCGGCCAGGTCACCGTCGACCGCAGCATCGCCTACCTCGGGCATGTCAAAAGCCCGCACGGCACGACCATGGTCGATGTCAGCGATCCGAAACACCCGAAGATCGTGCACGAGCTGCAGATGCCGGTCGGCACCCACTCGCACAAGGTGCGCGTCGCCAACGACATCATGATCACCAACCGCGAGGTGATGCCGTTCAAGGGCGCGCAGTCGCCCGACGGTTTCAAGGGCGGCAACGCGGTGTATGAAACATCCGCGCCTGAAGGCTTCAAGGGCGGGCTGGCGATCTACGACGTGTCGGTGCCGGGCAAACCGAAACACATCACCAACTGGGAAACCGGCGGCAGCGGCATGGCCGGCGTGCACCGCTTCGATTTCGACGGCCGTTACGCCTACATCTCGCCCACCGTCGACGGCTACCTCGGCAACATCGTGATGATCCTCGACCTCAAGGATCCGGCGAAACCCGAGGAAGTCGGCCGCTGGTGGATGCCGGGGCAGTGGACCGCGGGCGGCGAGGAGCCGACGTGGAAAGGCAGCGCGCACCGCTGCCACCATCCGCTGCGTTTCGGCAACCGGCTCTACACCAGCTACTGGCACGGCGGCTTCGTGATCCTCGACATCGACGACATGAGCAAACCGAAACTGGTGTGCCATGCCGACTGGAGCCCGCCCTTCACCAGCCCGACGCATACCGTACTGCCGGTGCCGTTCCCGCTCGAAGGGCGCACGGTGATGATCGTCGCCGACGAGGACGCGCAGAAACTCGAACCCTCGCCGCCGGCCTTCATGTGGCTGGTCGACATCAGCATCGAAACCAAGCCGGTGCCGTTCTCGACTTTCCAGCTCGACTGCTTCGACGGTTCGCCGCAGCCGAATTTCACCGGCTGCCACCAGCCCTGCGAAAAAATCACCGGCACCGAGATCCCGGTGGCGTGGTTCGCGCACGGCCTGCGCGTGGTCGACATCGCCAAACCGCATGCGCCGAAGGAAGTCGCGTATTACCTGCCCGACGTGCCCGCGGGTTCGCAGCGCGTGCAGAGCAATGACGTCACGGTCGATGAACGCGGGCTGATCTACCTCTACGACCGGTTGCGCGGTTTGCACATACTGGAACGCACGTAGCCGCACATTGACACGATGCACTGACAGGCATTAAACCGGATCAACACAAAAAGCCGCATCGACACAGCGGCGGGATGATCCCACATTGACGAGGAGGAGTTCACCATGCGTTTGCGTACACTGCTTTCATCGCTGCTGCTGGGCGCAGCCGCCGGCACTGCCGGCGCCCAGGGTTTCCCCGAAAAACCGGTCACCATGGTGGTGCCTTTCCCGGCGGGCGGTTCGGCGGACCTGATCGCGCGCGCGCTGGCTGAACAGCTGACCGCGGCGTGGAAACACAACGTGCTGGTGGCGAACCGCGCCGGCGCCAGCGGCAACATCGGCACCGAAAGCGTCGCACGTGCCGCGCCCGACGGCTACACCATGCTCTACGGCACCACGGCCCTCGCCAGCAGTCCGGCGGTTTACGCCAAGCTCGGCTACAACGTGCTCACCGATCTCGCGCCAGTGGTGCTGGTCGCCAAGCAGGCCAACGTGCTGGTGATCCATCCCTCGGTGCCGGCGAAATCGGTGAAGGACCTGCTGGCGCTCGAAAAATCGAACCCGAACACGCTGAACTCGGCCTCGGCCGGCGTCGGCAGCTCGAACCACCTCGCGCTGGTGCTGTTCAACATGCTGTCGGGCGCGAAGATCGGCCACATTCCGTACAAGGGCGCGGCCCCGGCGGTCGCCGAAACCATGGGCGGACACGTGCACATGACCTTCGCCCCGGTCGCCGCCGCGGTGCCGCCGGTGCTGGCCGGCAAGCTGCGCGGCATCGGCATCAGCTCGGTCAAACGCTCGAAGGCGCTGCCCGAGGTGCCGACCATCGACGAAGGCGGCGTCAAGGGTTACGAGGCCGGCGGCTGGAACGCGCTGCTCGCGCCGGCGAAAACACCGCAGGACATCATCGCGAAAATCAACCAGTCGGCGCGCAGCGCGCTCAACGCGCCGCGCGTGCAGCAGCTGTTCGACA
Source organism: Betaproteobacteria bacterium (assembly GCA_003820645.1). Lineage (GTDB taxonomy): Bacteria > Pseudomonadota > Gammaproteobacteria > Burkholderiales > SG8-41. The sequence goes on along the minus strand of RPOR01000098.1, from coordinate 8,617 downwards.
AGTCCGGCGCCGAGGAAGCCGCGGGCACGCCGGAGGAATTCGGCCGTTTCCTCAAATCCGAAGTCGAAAAATGGGGCAAGGTGGTTGACGCCGCGGGCATCAAGGCGAAATAGTGCGCGTTGCCGGTGCCGGGCCGATGACCCGGCGCTGCGGCCGACTTCAGCATGTGGATCAGGCGGTAAGTGCTGACGCCCTGCGCACCGCACAGTAAAATACCAAGTTCTTCCAGCCTGTAAGTTCAAATCATGGATTTCCACTTCACCCCCGAGCAGGAACAATTCCGCGACGCGGTGCGCGGCTTTGCCGAACGGCATTTGCGCGACGGCGCACTGAGACGCGCCCACCAGGAAGAGCATCCCTGGGATGTCGCCAGGCTGATGGCCGAACAGGGTCTGATGGGCATCACGATGAAGGAAGAGGACGGCGGCCAGGGCGGCTCGCTGATGGATGCCATCATCGCCATCGAGACCATCGCCTCGGTCTGCCCGCGCAGCGCCGACGTGATCCAGGCCGGCAACTTCGGCCCGGTGCGGGTGCTCGCCGAGTACGGCACCAAGGACCAGAAAGACCGTTACCTCGCGAAGATCCTCAAGGGCGAGTCGGTCATCACCGTCGGCATGACCGAGCCGGAAGCCGGCTCCGCGGTGACCGATCTGAAAACCACCGCCACGCCCGACGGCGAGGGCTATCGCATCAACGGCGTCAAGGTGTTCCAGACCCACGCCTCGTACGCCGAAGTGATGCTGACCTATGTCCGCTTCGGTCCCGGCGTCGGCGGCATCGGCTCGGTGCTGATCCCGCGCGATGTGCCGGGCTTCAAGCAGGGTGCGCCGGCGAAATTCCTCAATGGCGAGGAATGGGTGCAGACCTATCTCGACAACGTCTACGTCGGGCCCGAAAACGTGATGCTGAAGGAAGGCGGCTTCAAGAAGCAGATCGCCGGCTTCAATGTCGAACGCATCGGCAACACCGCACGCTCGCTGGCCTTCGGCCGCTACGCCTACAACATCGCCCGCGAATGGGCGCTGCAACGCAAGCAGTTCGGCAAACTGCTGTGCGAATTCCAGGGCCTGCAGTGGAAATTCGCCGACATGAAAATGAAACTCGATGCGGGCCAGCTACTCCTGTATCGCGCGGCCGTCAACGCCGACAACGGCATTCCGTCGGCGGACGACACCGCTATCGCCAAGGCCTTCTGCAACCAGGCCGGCTTCGACATTTGCAACGAAGCGATGCAGATCATGGGCGGCATGGGCTACACCGACGAATCGCTGGTGGAATACTGCTTTCGCAAGTGTCGCGGCTGGATGATCGCCGGCGGCTCGATCGAAATTCTGAAAAACCGCATTGCCGAGGGCATTTTCGAACGTTCGTTCTCGCAACGCCCGCCTAAATCCTGACAACGGCCGCCGCGCTTCGCGCCTGGCTGCCCGTGATTGCCTCGTGATCGTCCTATGTCGACCAACAGACTCTATCAAGCCGTATTCGATCCCCGTTCCATCGCGCTGATCGGCGCCTCCGGCGACGAGCGCAAGAACACCTCGCGCCCGCAGCGCTACCTGCGCCGCCATGGCTACACCGGCAACATCATTCCCGTAAATCCGGGGCGCGACGAAATCTTCGGCGACAAGGCCTATCCCGACGTTACAGCGATTCCCGGCGAAGTCGACCATGCTTTCGTGATGGTGCCCGCCAAAGCGGTACCGGTGGCGCTGGAGCAATGCGTCGCCAAGAAAATCCCGGTGGTCACCGTCTACAGCGACGGCTTCGCCGAAACCGGCGCCGAAGGCCGTGCCCGGCAGCAGAAACTCAACGACATCATCCGCGGCAGCAGCACGCGGCTGGTCGGCCCGAACTGCATCGGCCTGATGAGCACGCAGACCCATCTCGCGCTGTCGGTCAACGCGGTGCTGGAAAAGCTCGACATCACGCCCGGCGGCCTGGCCATCGTGTCGCAATCGGGCAGCATGATGGGCGGCCTGATGTCGCGCGGCCTCGGCCGCGGCGTCGGCTTCTCGAAGCTGATTTCCGTGGGCAACGAGGCCGATCTCGGCGTTGGCGAACTCGCGGGCCTGCTGGTCGACGATCCGCACACCGACGCCATCCTGCTGTTCATGGAAACCATCCGTGATGCACCCCACCTGGCTGATGCCGCGCGCCGCGCGTATGACGCGCGCAAGCCGGTCATCGTTTACAAGCTCGGCCGCTCCGAAGTCGGCCAGGATCTCGCCGCATCGCACACCGGCGCGATGGCCGGCACCGACGAAGCGGTTGACGCGTTTTTCAAAGCGCACGGCATGTTGCGCGTGGACACGCTGGAAACGCTGTTCGAACTGCCGGCGCTGGTGAAGGGTCGCAAACCCGACCAACAGCACCGCGTCGCCGCCATGACAACCACGGGCGGCGGTGCCGCCTGCGTGGTGGACCGCATCGGCACCTATGGCGTCGATGTCGTCGGCCCCAGCGCTGCGGTCATTGCCGCGCTGGCGCAGAAAAACATCAGCATCAGTAAATCACGGATTACCGACCTGACGCTGGCCGGGGCAAAAAAGGAAATCTACGGCGGCGTGCTCAATGCGCTGCTCGCGTCCGACCATTGCGACCTGGTGCTCGCGGTGGCCGGCAGCTCGGCACAGTTCCAGCCGCAGATCGCCGTCGAGCCGCTGGTCGAAGCCGACCGCGGCACCAAGGCACTGGCCGTGTTCCTCGCACCGCACGCCGAAGCGTCGCTGAAGCTGCTGGCGGGCGCCGGCGTCGCCGGCTTCCGCACGCCGGAATCCTGCGCCGACGCGATCCGCGCCTGGCGTGAATGGACACCGCCGGCGACGATTCCCGCGCCGGACGCCAAACGCACCGCCGCTGCCGGCGCCCTGCTCAACGCAGCGCCCGGCAAACAGCTCAACGAACGGCAGGCCTGTGCAGTCTTCGGCGCGTTGGGGGTGCCGCAGGCGCAGACCGCGGTGATGGCCGATGCCGCCACCAAGGTCGATATCGGTTATCCGGTGGTCGCAAAAATTCTGTCGCCGGACATCGCCCACAAGACCGATGCCGGCGGCGTGGTGCTGAACATCGGTGATGCGGTGGCGCTGCAACAGGCGGCGCAGGACATCCTTGCCCGTGTGCGCACCAAACATCCGCAGGCGCAGCTGAACGGCATCCTGGTACAGCGCATGGAGCGCGGCCTCGCCGAGGTGATCGTCGGCTACAAGCGGGATCCGCAGGTCGGACCGCTAGTGGTCATCGGCGTCGGCGGCGTGCTCGCCGAGATTTACCATGACTTCGCGATGCGGCTCGCGCCGGTGACGCCGGAGGCGGCGATGCAGATGATCGAGGAAGTCAAAGGCCTGGCGGTGATCCGTGGCTACCGCGGCATGCCGCGGGGCGACTGCGCGGCGCTGGCCCAGGCCGTGGCAGCGTTTTCGCAGCTCGCCGCATTCGACGATATCGCCGAGGCGGAAATCAACCCGCTGATCGTGCGCAAAGCGGCTGAGGGTGTAGTGGCCGTCGACGGCCTGATCGTTCGCAAGTAACACCGGATAAGGATAAAACGTCATGCCGGCGCAAGCCGGCATCCAGCACGGATTTGATCGTTTTGATAAGCCATCCTGGACTCCGGCTTTCGCCGGAGTGACGGTTTCTGGAAGCGCAATAACGGGCCCGAACGGGTCGGGACGGAGGGAAATTTCAGATGGCGCAAAGCCTGGGCAGCAAGCTGGACAGCGGCGACGCGTTTCCCGACCTCGAACTCGAGCTGGTCGGCGGCGGCACGCAGCGCATTTCCGCGCTCGCGGCAGGCCGGTGGAGCGTGGTGCTGCTGTATCGCGGCGACTGGTGAAGGTACTGCCGTCAGCAGTTGGCTGACTATCAGACCTGGCTGCCCGAGTTCAAACAGCTCGGCGTCGCAGTGATCGCCGCTTCCGTCGAGACGCCCGAGGCGGCGCGCAAAACCGCCGCCACCCAGAAGCTGACCTTCCCGGTGGGCCATAGCCTGGACTATCAGGATGTCAGCCGCCGGACTGGCGCGTTCGTCGAACATGAGCGCAAAATCCTGCATGCCACGGGATTTTTGCTCAAACCCGACCTGAACATACATGTCGCCGCCTATTCGACCGGCCCGATCGGCAGGCTCACGCCCAACGACGTGAGTTCGGTCGTACGACTGGCCCTCGCCAAGACAACGGCACCTCAAGGAGAAAAGCCATGCTGATTCAACAACTCGCCGACTACGCGATCCGCGAACAGACTTCGAAGCTGCCGCCCGAGGTCATCCACCACGCCAAGCGCGCCGTCATTGACTGGTATGCGGCACTGCTGCCGGGCAGCATCGTCTCGCCCGCGGTATTGATGGAAGAAGCGTTCGCCGAGGACCTCGACCGCGGCCGCGCGCGGCTGGCAACCGGGCGCCGCGCGACCCTGCGCGCTGCGGCAATGATCAACGGCGCCGCCTCGCATTCGGTGGAATTCGACGACATTTATCGCGACGCCGGCTACCACCCGGGCAGCCCGGTGATTTCGGCGGCACTGGCCGCGGCACAGGCCAGCGGTGCTTCCGGCGAAAAATTCCTGCGCGGTGTCATCGTCGGCTACGAAATCTCGACGCGGCTGGGCGAAGCCATCATGCCCTCGCATTACAAGTACTGGCACACCACGGGCACCGTCGGTTCGTTCGGTGCCGCGGCCGCGGCGGCGACCATCCTCGGCGCCAACCGCGAGCAGTTCATGCACGCCCTCGCGACCGTCGGCAGCTTTGCTTCGGGCCTGCAGCAGGCCTTCCGCTCGCAGGCGATGACCAAGCCGCTGCACGGCGGTCATGCGGCCGACGCCGGCTGCTGGGCAGCAATGGCCGCGATGAAGGGGGTCACCGGCGCGCTGGACATGATCGAGGGCGAAGTCGGCTTCGGCAACGCGATGAGCGTCAATCCCGACTGGAGCAAGGCGACGAAAGGTCTGGGCCGGGACTACCACATCGTCCACGTCACCTTCAAAAACCACGGCTGCTGCGGCCATACCTTCCCGTCGATCGACGGTGTGCTGCACCTGCAGAAAGAGCACAAGTTCACGCACCGGGACGTCAAGCACATCAGACTGGCCACCTACAAGGCTGGCCTCGACATCATCAACAATGCGAACCCCGAGGGCGAATACCAGGCCAAGTTCAGCATCCAGTACACCGTGGCCCATGCGCTGGTCCATGGCAGCGTGCGGCTCAATGCCTTCCTGCCTGAACGCCTGAACGACGCCGACGTGCGCGCGACGATCAAGAAAATCGAGCCGGTGGCCGATCCCGAGTTGTCGAAAGGCTATCCCGGGCAGCGTGCGGCGCAGGTCGAAATCGAACTCAACGACGGCCGCAAGTTCGCGCACTTCCAGCCCTACCGCAAAGGCGACCCGGAACTGCCGCTGACCGACGAGGAGCTGAACGACAAATTCGCGGAACTCGCCGCGCCGGTGCTCGGCAACGCGGCCGCCGCCGCGCTGCTGCAACAGCTGTGGAACACCGAAAAACTCGCCAACGTCGACTACGACACTGGAGCAAGCGCCAAACGCGCAGCGGGGTGAGCGGCACCGGCCACAGTCCACCGAGGAGCAAAACATGAAAAAAATCCTGACGATGTTCATGCTTGCCGCGATCAGCTTCGCTGCAGCAGCCGCCGAACAGTTCCCGACGCGCCCGATCCGCGTCATCGTGCCCTACGCACCCGGCGGCAACGTCGATATCTCCGCGCGCATCATCGCCCCGCCGCTGGGCGAGGCGCTCGGTCAGACCGTGGTGGTCGACAACCGGCCCGGCGCCGGCGGCAACCTCGGTGCGGCGCTGGTGGCCAAGGCCACACCGGACGGCTACACGCTGCTGGTCGGCTCCAGCGGGCCGCTGTCGGTGAATCCGGTGATTTTCAAAAACCTGCCCTATGATTCGCTGAAGGACTTCGCGCCCATTTCGACCGTGCAGGCCGTGCCGCTGGTCCTGCTGGCCAGTCCGAAATCCGGCTTCAATTCGGTTGCCGACCTGATTGCCGCGGCAAAATCGCGGCCGGGCAAGGTGACCATGGCCTCGGCCGGGGCCGGCACCACCAACCATTTTGCGATCGAACTGTTTGCCAGCATGGCCGGCGTCAAGGTGCTGCATGTCCCCTACAAAGGCAGCGGGCCGGCGCTGTCCGAACTGCTCGGCGGCCAGGTCGACACCATGATCGACCAGCTTGCCGCATCGATCGGCTACGTCAAGGACGGCCGGCTGAAAGTACTCGCAGTGACCACGCCGCAGCGCGCCGCAGCGCTGCCGAATGTGCCGACGCTGGATGAACTCGGCTACAAGGGTTACCAGGCCTCGACGTTGCTTGGCCTGCTGGCGCCGGCGGGTACGCCGAAACCCGTGGTGGCGAAGCTGAACGCCGCGGTGCGCAAAGTCATGGACAACAGCGCGGTCGCCGAGCGCTTCCGCGGCCTCGGCGCCAATCCGGGCGCCAGTTCGCCCGAGGAATTCAGCACACGCATCCGCGACGAACTGGCCCAGTGGCGGGTGCTGGTGAAAAAACTCAACCTGAAATTCGAATAACCCGGGCGGCATCACCCGACAACAGGAATCGCCGATGGCCAAGGATCTGCAACGTACAACCTCGCGCATGCGCGCACTGCTGGCGCGTCCCGGCTGCCTGGTCGCACCCGGCGTCGCCGACGCGTTTGCCGCACGAATGGTGCTGATGGAAGGTTTTGAAGCGGTCTACATGACCGGCTTCGGCACCAGCCTGACGCGACTGGGCATGCCGGATGTGGGCCTGCTCACCGCCAGCGAGATGATCGATAACGCCAGCCGCATTGTCGACGCCTCGGGGCTGCCGGTGATCGCCGACGCCGATACCGGCTACGGCAATCCGATCAACACGCGACGCACGATCCGCGATTACGAAAAGGCGGGGGTCGCCGGCGTGCACCTTGAAGATCAGGCCTGGCCCAAGCGCTGCGGCCACCTCGCCGGGAAACGCGTGATCCCGACTGCGGAAATGGTGGCCAAGATCAAGGCAGCATGCGATGCGCGGCGCGATGATGATTTCGTGATCATCACCCGCACCGATGCCATCGCCATCGAAGGCATGGACGCAGCGCTGGAGCGCGGCGAACGCTACCGCGAAGCCGGTGCCGACGTGCTGTTCATCGAAGCGCCGGTCGGCCGCGAGCAGGTGGAGGTCGTCGCGAAGCGCTTCAAGGGCGTGCCGCTGCTCTACAACATGGCGGCCAGCGGCAAAACGCCGGATCTGCCCGCCGACGAACTGGGCAGGCTCGGCTTCAAGCTGGCGATTTATCCGAACTGGCTGCTCCTCGCAGCCATCCCGGCAATGCAGAACCTGCTGCGCGAGCTGAAGCGCACCGGTTCGATTGCGCATATGCGCGATCAGGTTGCGAACTTCAAACAGTTCACCGACATTGCCGGCCTGCCGGAAATTCAGGCGCTGGAGAACCGCTACGGTCTGCCCGAAGATCAGCGCGCTGCGCTGTAGTGCGCCGAAAATCAATGTAACTAATTGTTTAAATTCGATATTTTATGACTGCGCCGCGCACCTTGTTCGACAAAATCTGGGACCGCCATGTGATCCTGGAAAAGCCGGGCGGGGATGCGCTGCTGCACATCGACCGCAACTTCGTGCACGAAGGTTCGTTCCACGCCTTCGGCGCGTTGGCGAAAGACGGCCGCCGCGTGCGCAAACCGCGGCAGACGTTCGCCGTCGCTGACCATTACGTGCCGACCGTCGGCCGCGAACGCGGCGTCGACGCCGCGGAGGATGCCGACGCACGCCACATGATCCGGCTGCTCGAGGAGAATTCCCGCGTCAACGGCATTGCCCATTTCGGCCTCGACGATGCGCGCCAGGGCATCGTGCACGTGATCGGCCCCGAACTCGGCATCACCCAGCCCGGGCTGACCATCACCTGCGGCGACTCGCACACTTCAACCCACGGCGCACTCGGCGCCTACGCGTTCGGCACCGGTGCCTCGCAACTGAAGCAAATCCTCGCCACGCAATGCCTGTGGATGAAACGGCCGCAAACGCTGCAGGTCGTCGTCAACGGCAAGCTGGCGCCCGGCGTCACCGGCAAGGACGTGGTGCTCGCGATCATCGCCAGGATCGGCACGGCGGGCGCGACCGGCCATGTCATCGAATTCGCCGGCGCGGCGATCCGCGGCCTGAGCGTCGAAGGTCGGCTGACGGTGTGCAATATGGCGATCGAGGCCGGTGCGCGCGCCGGCATGATTGCGCCGGACGATGCCGTCTATCAGTATCTGCATGGCCGCGAGTACGCGCCCAAGGGCGCCGACTGGGATCGCGCGCTCGCCCAATGGCGCACGCTGCCCACCGACGACGGCGCGCGCTTTGACCGTGGAGTCGCGCTGGACGGTGCCGCGCTGGAGCCGATGCTGACCTGGGGTACCAGCCCGGAGGAAGCGCTGCCGGTATCAGCGCGCATTCCGGATCCGCAGACGCTGGGCGATGCCGACAAACGCGCCCACGCCGCGCAGGCGCTCGTCTACATGGACCTCAAGCCCGGCACGGCGCTGACGGACATTCGTATCGACCGCGCCTTCATCGGCAGCTGCACCAACGGCCGCATCGAGGATCTG
>RPOR01000097.1 GCA_003820645.1 Betaproteobacteria bacterium | reverse complement strand
TCCGCGGTCATCTTCGTCGTGGTGATCGTGAACGCGATCGTGGGGTTCCTGCAGGAAGCGAAGGCCGAGAAAGCGATCGCGTCGCTCTCGAATATGGTGACCACCCATGCGACCGTACGCCGCGACGCTGGCAAGCAGCGCGTCCATTCCGATGCGCTCGTGCCCGGAGACATCGTGTTGCTTCAGTCAGGCGACCGGGTCCCCGCGGACATGCGTCTCGTACACATAAAAGGCCTGCAGGTGGACGAGTCAGCGCTCACCGGAGAGTCCGTGCCGGTGCACAAGGCGCTCGAGCCCGTCGCATCCGACACCATGCTCGGGGACCGCAGGAACATGGCCTATACGGGCGCGCTGGTGACGGCGGGCTACGGTGAAGGCATCGTATGCGTGACTGGCGACCACACTCAGACCGGCCACATTGCAACGCTCATCTCGGAAGCGGTCGACCTTGCCACACCGCTCACACGCAAGATCGCACAGTTCAGCCGGTTGCTCGTGTGGGCGATACTCGCGCTCGCGGCCGCCACCTTCGCGATCGGAGCCGCACGCGGCGAGAGCCTGCTCTATATGTTCATGGCGGCGGTCGCGCTCGCGGTCGGCGCCATACCCGAGGGCCTGCCGGCCGCGGTCACGATCGTGCTGGCAATCGGGGTCGCGCGCATGGCGCGACGCCGCGCGATCATCCGCAAGCTGCCTGCGGTTGAAACGCTCGGCAGCACGACCGTCATCTGCTCGGACAAGACGGGCACGTTGACCGAAAATCAGATGACGGTGCGCGAGATATTCGCGGGCGGAGAGTTTTTCGAAGTGACGGGCGCGGGCTACGAGCCGAGCGGCGAAATCCGTCTCGATGGTGCGGCGGTGAATATCGCGGACCACCCAGCGCTGACGGAGTGCGTTTACGCCGGCGTTCTCTGCAACGACTCGCAGGTGGCGCGCGGCGACGACGGACGACTACAGGTCCAGGGCGACCCAACGGAGGCGGCGCTGATAGTCGTGGGTGAGAAAGCCGGACTGCTGTACGCTGGCACGCATTCTGCCGCGCCGCGCCTGGACGTGATCCCGTTCGAGTCCGAACACATGTTTCGCGCGACGCTGCACGAAGCACCTTCCGGCCGCGTGATCTACAAAGTCGGGGCCGTGGAGCGTCTGCTCGAGCGCTGCAGCGATGCGCTGGACGCGCACGGTGGGATAGTGCCCCTTGACGCAGACGCCAAGCGCGGCGCGGTCGAAGCCATGGCAGCGCGGGGCCTGCGCGTGCTCGCGTTTGCACGCCGCCACACCCATGCGAACCATTCGAAGCTCGAGCACCCGCACGTCGCGGAGGGACTCACCTTCCTCGGCTTACAGGCGATGATCGATCCCCCACGGCCGGAAGCGATCGAGGCCGTGCGCAAGTGTCAGGAGGCGGGGATCGCTGTGAAGATGATCACGGGCGACCACCTTATTACCGCACGGGCTATCGCGCGCCAGATTGGGCTGAAAGGCGATGAAGCCGATGGAGTGCTCCTGGCCGTGTCCGGACGCGAGCTCGAATCGATCCCGGATGAGAAGCTGCCCGAAACAGCCGAGCGGGCGGCTGTTTTTGCGCGTGTCGCGCCGGAACAGAAACTGCGGCTCGTGCGCGCGTTGCAATCGCGCGGGCATGTTGTCGCCATGACGGGGGATGGTGTCAACGACGCGCCAGCGCTCAAGCAGGCGGACATTGGCGTCGCGATGGGCATCACCGGCACCGATGTCGCCAAAGGTGCTGCCGATATGGTACTCACCGACGACAACTTCGCGACGATCGAAGCCGCAGTCGAGGAGGGGCGCGGCGTCTTCGACAACCTCACCAAGTTCATCGTCTGGACGCTGCCGACCAACTGCGGGGAGGCGCTCATACTTCTTACGGCGATCTTGCTCGGCCTCACGCTGCCCATCGTGCCGGTGCAGCTCCTCTGGATCAACATGGCGACCGCCATATTCCTCGGGCTCATGCTCGTTTTCGAGCCCAACGAACCAGGTCTCATGCAGCGTCCGCCGCGCGACCCGAAGCGCCCGCTGCTCACGTTTGCGCTCGTCATGCGCACCGGACTCGTATCGCTCGTCCTGCTGGCCGGCGCTTACTGGCTGTTCTTGTGGGAGATGAACGTGGAAGGCGAGACGCTCGCCGCCGCTCGTACCGCCGTAGTCAACGTCATCGTTATCGCCGAAATCGGGTACTTGCTCAACTGCCGCTCGCTCACCCATTCGCCGTTCTCGATCGGCTTTTTTTCCAACAAATGGGTGATAGGGGGCGCGCTCGGCATGGTCGTCGCGCAGCTCATGTTCACTTATGCGCCGGTGATGAACACGCTTTTTCATACCGCCCCTATCGGCGCCGAGTCGTGGTTGCGCATCGTCGCGGTTGCGCTCGTCGTTTTTGCGCTGGTCGAATTCGAGAAGTGGATCCGCTACGGCCGCGGGCGCGGCGGGCACGTGCTGCCGGAATGACTCTGCATTCTGTCGGTTGCCACGCTGACGTTCTGCCCAATCACGCCACGTGAGGCTCACGCGACATGGTTGCGTGGCCGGATCAGCATTTTGCAAATAATCAATATGATTTGGCTTTGGTCGGGTTTGTTGAACGTGCAAATAACAAAAAAGATCCGGGGGCAATGCACAATATTGGATGACTAATTGAAAACGGGCATACCAAGAATGGTTCTTTAGAAGACGCGTCTGATTGGTATCATAAAGCGGTGACTTCGGGTCGAAAAGAATCGGCACTTGCTTTGTATCGCGTCCTTTTTAGGCGAGGAGAATTTCGCTTGGCATACGACTGGGCAGAGTTTGCGTACCAGAATGGTGTGCCTGGCGCAAAAGAAGCGCGGAAGCACGCCGCGCATTTTGCCGAAGTGAAATTGCCTTGGTGCGGTTGAATTTAGCCAGATGCATTTATACGTGTTTCCATCCTCGACGCACCGCGATACTCCTCCAGATCCAGCCCCTTCAGCGCCGGTATTTTCTTGTAATCCACGGCGCCACGTTTCCAGAACTTCGTGACCGAGACCCCGCACCCCGATTCACTGGGGTGTGAGGTCAGTGCGACGAGAGCAGCTTTGGCTTCATCGAGGGCTGCCGCAGCAGCCTCCGACTGCATCCTGGCGGCGAGGTGTTTTTGAGCCGCATCCCGCCACGCCAGGTCTTCCCGGGTCCGGGAATCCCGGTCGGTGAGCGGCGGGGGCGTATCGGTGTCGAGGCACTTCATGAACCCGTCCCAGGCCGCCCGGATCTCGGGCCAGCGTTCCGGCTGCGCCGGCACCTCGATCAGCAGGCCCTCGGCGCCGTCGAAGACCCACAGGTGTGCGAGCTTCGCCCCCGAGACCATCAGCTGGTGCTCGATCTGCCAGCCGTAGTATTCAGGCACGGTGCCCGCTGCCACGGCTTGCCAGAGGTCGGATTCCCGGCCCTTCATCGGGCACTTGATCTCCAGCACCAGGCTGCTGTCCAGGGTGATCCCGTCGAGGCTCGCCGAGTATTCACCTGCGGACAGGACCAAGGGCTCCATGATCTGGCCGGTCATCACCTCGTACCCCCGTTTCCTCGTCGGCGTAATAGTGCAGGTCACCGTACGTCGCAGTCCCATGAAAAGTTTGTGCGTTCGCCGGGCCTGCGAAACCCAGCGCGCCGAATATCGCGACCAATCGTCTTTTCGTCCCGCTTGCTCGGCAGTGGCCATGCCGGTTCAAACAGCCCGGTCTGTTTGCATCGGTGGATTTCTGCGGCGTGTCAGGCCGTCTGGGCGGACGGCAACCGGTTGCAGTAACCCGTATCGGGGGCGGCGCGGTCAAGCGCACTGTGCAGGGGGCGCTGTCGTCGAACCGGAAATATCGCGCGATCCACTCGTGGTCGCCACAGCCACACCCGTTTTGCTGATGGTCACGCCATGCCCGGGCTGCAGCGGCTAGGGGTACGACTCAGCGTGCTGCATTGCGACGTTTGATCTGCATCAATTCGCGGCACGCCTCGTTTGCGAAAATCCCCCCCAGAGAATTCATCAACAGTGGATGCGCACGCGCATGCTGCGGGCGCAGGTGGAGGCAGAGTGTTCCAGGTGCGCATACACGGCAGGGGCGGGCAGGGCGTGGTTTCGACGGCGGAAATGCTGTCGATTGCCGCATTCGAGCAGGGCAGCCTGTATCTCGCGCTGCCGCGGATTCGCGAAGTTTCGGCGCATATTGCGGCGGCGGTCGCCGCCATCGCGAACAAGAGCGGCCTGGCGGGCACGCCGCCGGCAGCGGACATGCTCGAGCACATTCAGGCGCAGATGTTCAACCCGCGCTACCAAGAGCGCCGTTCGGCGGCGCGGCGATGCCCGGGGCGGGCGGCGCCAGGCGCCGCTGCCGGGCGCTCAGCCGTGCAGGCGGTGGTATTTCTCCATCAACTGCTCCGGCGTTTCCCTGAAATCCGGATGCGGAACGATGCAGTCTGCCGGGCACACGACCATGCACTGCGGTTCGTCGTGCGCGCCGACGCACTCGGTGCACTTGTCCGGGTCGATCACGTACTTGGAATTGATGACGCTGATCGCCTTGTTCGGGCACTTCTCCGGACACGCGTCGCAGTCAGTGCAGTCTTCGTTGATTGTCAGAGCCATTACGATCTCCCAGGTTGCGAAGGTTGAATTATTGCATAGCAGGGACGCCAGCACGCTCGTGTCGCAATGCCGGCGTCGCCGGGCGGTCGCCGGGGACCGTGAACCGGACGGCGCCAACGCTGCGCAGTGCGGTCTCGCGCTAAGCGAGCTTGCTGGTATACGAGGTCAGCGCCTTCATGTAATTGGTGCGCTCGAAGGCCGCGGGATCCGGGCAGGCCTGCTGACTCAACGAGCCCTTCATCTGTTCCACTGAAACGTATTCGCGCTCGGTCATCCATTTTTCGATGCTGCTTATCACGGCCGCGACATGCGTCGGCCCTTTGCGCAGGAGGCTGCTTGCAAGCATTACGCAATCGGCTCCGGCCAAGAGCAGCTTCAAAACGTCCTCGGCGGTATGTGCGCCGCCGGTGGCGGCAAGGCTCGCGCGGACGCGGCCGCGCAGGATGGCGATCCAGCGCAGCGCCAGCCGCAGTTCGTCGGAGGTGGACAGCACCAGATGCGGCGCGACTTCGAGTTCGTCGAGGAGAATGTCGGGCTGCACGAATCGGTTGAACAGCACCAGCCCGGACGCGCCGGCGCCCGCGAGCCGCACCGCCATGTTGGCCATCGCGCTGAAATACGGCTAGATCTTCACCGCGACCGGGATGCTGACCATGCTCGTGACCGATGCCACCAGGTCGATGTAGCGCTTCTCGATTTCAGTGCTGGTGTCGTCGGTGCCGGTTGCCAGAAAATAGATGTTGAGCTCGATCGCGTCGGCGCCGGCCTGCTCCAGTTGCCTGGCGATTTGCGTCCAGCCGCCGGGCGTGTAGCCGTTCAGGCTCGGTATCACCGGCACCGCCAGCGCCCGCTTGGCTTCGCCGATCATTTTCAGATACTTTTCGGGGCCGGTCTTGTAGTTTTGCATTTCCGGAAAGAAGCCGTGCGCTTCGGGCGACAGCTCGGTTCCGGACAGCATGAGGTTGTGGGTGGCTATTTCCTCGTGCTCGATCTGCTCTTCGAACAGCGACGGCAGCACCACAGCCGCGACGCCGGCGTCCTCCAGCCGCTTCAGGCTGTCGATCGAACTGGTCATCGGCGAGGCCGCGGCCACGATGGGATTCCTGAGCTCCAGGCCCAGATAACGGCTGCGCAGATCGGCGCTCATTGTTCCTCCTCCTTGGAGCTGAGCGGGAGCGCTGCGGGAGCCGCGCCGCCGCCGCTGTCGTCGGTTACGTTACGGTGCACGCCGGCCACCTGCTCATAGAGCTGCCAGCGCGCGTCGGCCGCGCTCTGCGCTATCTTCGACAGCATCTTCGCGCGTGCCGGATCGGCCTGCGCGAGCATGGCGAAGCGGCCCTCCTTCATCGTGAACTGCTCGAGGGGGATCGTCGGCTTGCGCGAGTCGAGCTTGAGCGGCTGGTCGGCGCCGCGCATGCCGAGCCGCGGATCGAAGTGATACAGGGTCAGGTAGCCGCTCTTGACCGCGTCGCGCTGGTGGCTCATGCCGGTTGTCATGTCGATGCCATGCGCGATGCAATGGCTGTAGGCGACGATCAGCGACGGTCCGGGCCACGATGCCGCTTCGCGGAAGGTGCGCACCGTGTGCACCGGATTGGCTCCCATCGCCACCTGGGCTACATAGACGTTGCCGTAGGCCATGGCGATCATGCCGAGGTCCTTCTTGCCGATGGGCTTGCCGGCCGCGGCGAACTTCGCGACCGCGCCGCGCGGCGTGGCTTTCGACGCCTGTCCGCCTGTATTGCTGTAGACCTCGGTGTCGAGCACCAGGATGTTGACATTCCGTCCCGAGGCGAGCACGTGGTCGAGGCCGCCGTAGCCGATGTCGTAGGCCCAGCCGTCGCCGCCCACGATCCACACGCTGCGCACAACAAGATTGTCGGCCACCGCGAGCAACTGTGCGGCCTCTGGAAAGCGCAGCGTGGGCAGGATCGCCTTTAACTGCCTGACGCGCTCGCGCTGCTGCCGGATCTGCTCATCGTTGTCCTGCGGTGCTTCGAGGAGTTCGGTGGCAAGCGCGTCGCCGATTTCCGCGCGCAGTTCACGCACCAGCGCCTTGGCGAGATCGCGCTGCGCATCGACGGCCAGCCGCATGCCGAGGCCGAATTCCGCGTTGTCCTCGAACAGGCTGTTTGACCATGCCGGCCCCTGGCCGTCGCGATTCTGCGCGTAGGGCGTGGTGGGGAGGTTGCCGCCGTAGATCGACGAGCAGCCGGTGGCGTTGGCGATCAGTAGGTGATCGCCGTAGAGTTGCGAGAGGAGATTCAGATACGGCGTCTCGCCACAGCCGGAACAGGCCCCCGAGTATTCAAACAGCGGTTGGCGCAGTTGCGAGGCCTTGACCAGATCGACCGCCTCGAACGGCGGGCGCACCTCCGGCAGGCCGAGGAAGAATTCGTAGTTGCGGCGCTCGGCCTCGAGATGATCGAGCTTGGGCTGCATGTTGATGGCCTTGTGCTTGACCATCTCCTTGCTGCGCGTCGGGCAGATGTCCACGCAAATGCCGCAGCCGGTGCAATCTTCAGGCGCCACTTGCAGCGTGTAAGCCCAGCCCTTGAGCCCGTCGCCTTCCTTGCTCCTCCACGGCACGCTTTTGAATCCGTCCGGTGCGCCCTTCAGCTGCTCCGGCGCATACACATTCATGCGGATGGCTGCGTGCGGGCACATCAGCGGACACAACGCGCACTGCGTGCACAGGTTCGCATCCCAGATCGGAATCTCCTGGGCAATGCTGCGCTTTTCCCACTGTGTGGTGGCGGTGGGGAACGTCCCGTCGACCGGCATTGCGGAGACCGGTAGCAGGTCGCCTTTGCCGTCCAGCATCATCGCCGTGACGCGCTGCACGAAATCGGGTGCGGTCAGCGGCACCACCGGGCGGCGGGTCACCGGCGAATCGGCGCGTCCGGGAACCTTTACTTCCCGCAGCGCCGCGAGCGACGCATCGACCGCCGCGAAGTTGCGGCTGAGCACTGTCTCCCCGCGCTTGCCGTAGGTGGCGCGGATCGACTCCTTGATCTTGGCGATCGCCTCCTCGCGCGGCAGGATGCCCGAGATGGCGAAGAAGCAGGCCTGCGTCACGGTATTGATGCGGCCCGCGAGACCCGCCTGTTTGGCCACCGTGAGCGCGTCCACCACGTACATCTTCAGCTTCTTCGCGAGAATCTGCTCCTGCGCCTCGCGCGGCAGCTTGTCCCACACCTGTTCGGGGCCGTAGGGGCTGTTCAGCAGAAAGGTGGCGCCGGGGCGCGCGAGCGCCAGCACGTCGAACTTGTCCATGAACTCGAACTGGTGGCAGGCGACGAAATCGGCCTGGCGGATGAGGTAGGTCGAGGCGATGGGCCTGGGCCGGAAGCGCAGGTGCGAGTCCGTGATCGCGCCCGCCTTCTTGCTGTCGTCGACGAAATAGCCCTGCGCGTGCAGCGGGGTGTTTTCGCCGATGATCTTGACCGAGTTCTTGGTTGCGCCGACCGTGCCGTCGGCGCCGAGTCCGTAGAACACCGCGCGCGTCACGCCTGGAGGCTCGGTTTCGAAGCTCTCGTCCACCGGCAGCGACAGGCGGGTGACGTCGTCGACGATGCCGACCGTGAAGTGGCGCTTCGGCTGCGGCTTCGCAAGCTCGTCGAGCGCGGCCCGCGCCATCGCCGGGGTGTACTCCTTCGAGGACAGGCCGTAGCGGCCGCCGATCACGCGCGGCAGGGCGGACGCCTCGGGCCACGCCTCGGAGAGCGCGGTGACGACGTCCTGATACAGCGGCTCGCCGATGGCGCCCGGCTCCTTGGTGCGGTCGAGCACGGCGATCGAGCGCACGCTCTTCGGCAAGGCGGCCACGAAAGCCCGCGTATCGAACGGGCGGTACAGCCGTACCGTCAACAGACCGACTTTTTCGCCCTTGGCCGCGGCTGCCTGCACGGCCTCGCCGGAGGCGCCCACGCCCGAGCCCATCTGCACCAGCACCCGCTCGGCATCGGGGGCGCCCTGGTAGTCAAAGAGCCCGTAGCGGCGGCCGGTGAGCTTTTCCAGGCGATCCATCGACTCCTGCACGATGCCCGGCACCGCCGTGTAGAAACTGTTGCACGCCTCGCGCGCCTGGAAAAACACGTCCGGGTTCTGTGCCGAGCCGCGCAGCAGCGGGCGGTCGGGGTTCAGCGCGCGCGCCCGGTGCGCCCTGACCAGCTCCTCGTCGATCAGCGCGCGCACATCTTCCGCCAACAGCAGGTCGATCTTGTTCACCTCATGGCTGGTGCGAAAGCCGTCGAAGAAATGCAGGAACGGCACGCGCGATTTCAACGTGGACATGTGGGCGATCATCGCCATGTCCTGCGCCTCCTGCACGCTGGCCGCGGCGAGCAGCGCGAAGCCGGTGGTCCGCGCGGCCATCACGTCGCTGTGGTCGCCGAAGATCGACAGCGCATGCGTGGCCAGCGTGCGCGCCGCGATGTGGAAGACCGCGGGTGTCAGCTCGCCCGCGATCTTGAACATGTTGGGCAGCTTGAGCAGCAGCCCCTGCGACGCGGTAAAGGTCGTCGTCATGGCGCCGGCCTGCAGCGAGCCGTGCACCACGCCCGCCGCGCCGGCTTCGCTCTGCATCTCGACCACCTGCGGCACCATGCCCCAGATGTTCTTCTGGCCGGCCGCCGACCACGCGTCGGCGAGTTCGCCCATGGTCGAGGAGGGCGTGATCGGATAAATCGCGATCACCTCGCTCATGAGGTGGGCGATGCGGGCGGCGGCTTCGTTGCCGTCCAGCACATGCGAGCGTTCGGTCATGTCGGTCTCTTTGCGGTTGATTGCGTTGCAGCTAAAGGATGCCGGCCTTGCCGGTTTCCCAGCGGCGGTATTCGGTGGTCAGCAACTCGACGTGCTCGCGCTCCTCGGCGGCGAGCTCGCGGTAGAGCTCGCGCTCGACCGAGCCGCCGGGCGCACGCTCGCCCTCGCCGGTGAAAAAATCGACGGCACGCTGCTCGAAGGCGATGGCGATGCGGAACAGGTTGGCCGGATCCTCCGGCTTGCGCTCGACGCCGGCGAAAATCGCCGCGCGGTCGACCTGGAAGTCGGGCGCCGCCGCCGGCAGCTCGGCGTGGTAGCGCTTCTTGAGGATATCCATGTGTTCTTTCTCCATCTCGGCGAAGCGCGCGAACAGTTCGCGCAGCTGCGGCTCTTTGGCGTCGCGCGCGGCGCGCTCGTAAAAGGCATGGCCGCCGAGTTCGATCTCGAACGCCTTGCGCACCGCATCCAGCGCCTGGCTGTCGGCGATCGCCCCGCGTTCGAGCATCTCGAGCTTGCCTTTGCAGTGCGGGCACATGCCGTAGGGAAAGGCGAACCCCTCGCTGACCTTGCCGCAGGCGCTGCACTTCCAGCGCAGTTCGAGGTTGGCGCAGCAGATATAGGCTTCGTCGCCTTCGATCGGTTGATGGCACTTTGGACAGGAGATCATGGTTGGCTCTCGCTCTGGGTGGTGGAGGTCGGTGCGGCGGCCGGCGCGGCCGCACCCGGCGCAACTGGCGGCGCGAACGCGTCGGCTTCTTCCTGCGTAACAGGCCATTTCTGCTTGCCGTTCTGCAGCCAGGCGCCGATGGCCCTGGCCGCGCGGCGGCCGGCGCCCATGGCAAGGATGACGGTGGCCGCGCCGGTGACGATGTCGCCGCCCGCGTACACCCCGGGCAGGGTAGTGGCCTGGGTCACCGGATCGGCCACGATGTAGCCCCATTTGTTGAGGCCCAGCCCCTGCGTCGACTGGGTGACGATCGGATTGGCCTTGGTGCCGAGCGCGTAGATCACGGTGTCGCACTCAAGGTCGACGAATTCGTCGAGCGGCACGGGTTTGCGGCGGCCCTTTTCATCGGGTTCGCCCAGCATCATCTTTTGCACTTTCATGCCGCGCACGCTGCCGTCGTCGTCGGTGATGATCGCGACCGGCGTATGCAGGAAAAAGAACTCGATGCCTTCCTCCTTGGCGTGGCGGATCTCCTCGATGCGGGCCGGCGCCTCGGCCTCCGACCGGCGATAGACGCAACGCACGATCGGCGTGCCCAGCCGCTTGGCCACGCGCAGGCAGTCCATGGCCGTGTTGCCGGCGCCGATCACGACGACGCTCTTGCCCAGCGTGATCGGGGTGTCGAGATAAGGAAACTTGTCACCGCCCATCAGGTTGATGCGGGTGAGGAATTCGTTGGCCGAATAGACCTGGCCGGCAAACTCGCCCGGGATGCCGAGAAACGACGGGGCGCCGGCGCCGGCGCCGACGAACACCGCGTCGAAGCCCATCTCGCCCATGAGCTGGGGAATGGAGAAAGTCTTGCCGATGACCTTGTTGGTTTCGAACTTGACGCCCATGCCCTTGAGGTTGTCGACCTCGCGGCTGATGATGTCGCGCGGGAGGCGGAAGGAAGGAATCCCGTATTGGAGCACGCCGCCGATCACGTGCAGCGCCTCGAACACGGTGACGTCGCAGCCGTAGCGCGCCAGATCCGCGGCGACCGCGAGCCCCGAGGGACCGGAACCGACCACGCCCACCCGGCCGAGCGTGCGTTCAAAGCTGGGCGGCACGGCCTTCGGCGCGCGGGCGTTGTCGCCCACGAAGCGCTCGAGCCGGCCGATCGCCACCGGTTCCATCGGCTCCTTCTTGTTCTTGCCGACGACGCACTGGGCCTCGCACTGCGATTCCTGCGGGCACACGCGGCCGCATACCGACGGGAACAGATTGGATTCGTTGATGACGCCGAGCGCGCCGTCGAGGTCGCGCACCAGCAGGTGGCGGATGAAGCGCGGGATGTCGATCGACACCGGGCAGCCGGCAATGCACACCGCCTTGCTGCACATGATGCAGCGCTCGGCCTCCTCCAGCGCATTGTGCATGGTGTAGCCGAGATTCACCTCCTTGAAGTTGCGCGAGCGCTCGAGCGCGTCGCGCTCCGGCATCTTCACGGCGTGCGGCGCAAGGTCCTTATACTTCTTGTAGTTGCGCTTGTTCTCCTCGAACAGCGTCTTTTCGACCTGGCAAATATGGGCGTAATCCTCGCTCGCCTTCGATTCTTCGCCCTTGAAGCGCTTTTGGCGCAGGATCAGTTCCTTGAAGTCGACCTGATGGCCGTCGAAGTCGGGCCCATCGACGCAGGCGAACTTGACGTCGCCGCCGACGCTGACGCGGCAGGAGCCGCACATGCCGGTGCCGTCGACCATGATGGCGTTGAGCGACACCATCGTTTTGACGCCGAACGGGCGCGTCGTCTCGACGCAGGCGTTCATCATCGGCAGTGGGCCAATCGCGACCACGAGGTCGGGTTTGTCGGTCTCGAGCACCTGTTTCAGCGCCGCGGTGACGAAGCCCGGCGTGCCGTAGCTGCCGTCGTCGGTGCACACCACCAGCTTGTCGCTGCATTTGCCGAAACGGTCTTCCCAGAACACGAGGTCCTTGTTGCGAAAGCCGATGATGCCGGTGGTGCGGTTGCCGGCCTCCTTGAAGGCGCGCAATTGCGGGTAGACCGGCGCCACACCGAGGCCGCCGCCGACCAGCACCACGTGGCCGAACTTGCCGACGTGCTGCGGCATGCCGAGCGGGCCGACGAAATCGGCGAAGCTGTCGCCTTCCTTGTAATGGTCGCGCATTTCGAGCGTGGTTTTGCCCAGCGACTGGATCACCATCGTGATGGTGCCCTTGTCGCGGTCGAAATCGGCCACCGTCAGCGGGATGCGCTCGCTGCCTTCGTGCAGGCGCAACATGACGAAATGGCCGGGCTGCGCCGATTTCGCGACGTCGGGGACCAGCACCTCCCACAGAAAGGTCGTGTCGGAAAACACTTCTCGGCGGACGATCGTATACATGGCAAAGCCTTGCGGCTGATTAACGGGTTGATCGGCGGAAGGGGCGTCGATTTCCGGATGCTGCGCGCGACGGCATGGGTCGGGCGGCGCCATCCGCCGCCTCTCGACCGCAGCCACCTCTGCGTGGCGTGCCTCTGCCACGCACCAACACCGGGAACTCCGCGTCCTCCTTCGAGGATGATGCAAGCATAGTAAAAGTAGCGGCCGATTTACTTGACATAGATCAAACGACTGTCTGCAGCGTAGGCGCGGCGCTGCAATGCCGCGCCGTCGCGCCGGCGTCGTGGCGGGTGCTGCGCGCGATCGGCGCCGTCGATCAGGCGAGCGTGCCGACTCCCGCTT
>RPOR01000096.1 GCA_003820645.1 Betaproteobacteria bacterium | reverse complement strand
CCGCCGCCGCCGGAACCTTCCTCCTCGTAATCGACCTTGACGAATTCGCCGCCCAGCGAAACGACCTGGTCGGCCACTTCACCGCGGGTGTCGTTGGCGCGCACGATGGCGCCCAGACCGGCTGCCGTGCCGATCGCCGCGAGACCCGCGACGCCGGCGCCGGCGATGAAGACCTTGGCCGGCGGAACCTTGCCCGCAGCGGTGATCTGGCCGTTGAAGAAGCGGCCGAAGACGTTGGCGGCCTCAATGACGGCGCGGTAGCCGGCGACGCCGGCCTGGGAAGTCAGCGCGTCCATCTTCTGGGCGCGGGAGAGCGTGCGCGGCAGCGAGTCGATGGCCAGCACGGTAGCGTTCTTCGCCGCCAGTTGCTGCATCAATTCCGGGTTTTGCGCCGGCCAGATGAAGCCGATCAGGGTGCCGCCTTCACGCAGCAGGCCGACCTCCTCCGTCGTCGGAACGCCGACCTTGAATACGATGTCGGAGCCGGACCACAACTGGGCCGCAGTAGCCGCAATCTCCGCGCCCGCATCACGGTAAGTGTCGTCGCTGCAATTCGCCGCATCGCCGGCGCCGGACTGCACCACGACCTTGAAACCGAGCTTGATCAGCTTTTCGACGACTTCCGGCACGGTGGCGACGCGTTTTTCACCCGCCGCCGTCTCTTTTGGCACTCCGATGGTCTGAGGCATGACTTCCCCTTCGTTGTTATTGGGACTGATTATTGACGGTCGATTAAACGCGGGCTGGCGCGATGCAACACCCGTAGTGACTGCTCGCGCCGGTGCCGGATTTAACCAGGACAGTGTGATGGCCTGCCGGGGCAAGTGCTCCTGCCGTCCGCAACACGGCTGCATCGCGCATTTGGTGCGGACGCGTTTCAGCCGGAATGCCGAACTTCATAGGGTTCTCCCTGCTGGCGCATGGCTTTCTACTGGAAGTGCATCGGGTGCAGCGCACAAATTTATGCGGAGGATTATAAGACAAAAACCATGCCGCACTGCGGCGCAGCGCGCTTGTACTTTGATGTAGATCAATCCCGATACGCAGCGCTTATAATCTGCGCATGTCGGCAATCCGCGTGCTGCCCGAATTACTGATCAACCAGATCGCCGCGGGCGAAGTCATCGAACGCCCGGCATCCGCGCTGAAGGAATTGCTGGAAAACAGCCTCGACGCCGGCGCCCAGGCGATCAGCGTCGATCTCGTTGCCGGCGGCATCAAGCAGGTGTCGGTTACCGATGACGGCAGCGGCATCGCCCGCGACGAACTCAAGCTCGCGCTGGCCCGCCACGCCACCAGCAAAATTGCCTCCCTCGACGACCTCGAGCATGTCGCCAGCCTCGGTTTTCGCGGCGAAGCGCTGGCCAGCATCGCGTCGGTATCGCGCCTGGAACTGACCAGCCGCCGCGCCGCCGACCGTCATGCGTTCCGGGTCGCCGCCGAAGGGCCCGCACTGGGTGCGCCCGAACCGGCGACGCTGGCACGCGGCACCCGCATCGACGTGCGCGAGCTGTATTTCAACACGCCGGCGCGCCGCAAGTTTCTCAAGTCGGAACAGACCGAATTCGCGCATTGCGAAGAAACCCTGCGCCGCATCGCGCTGTCGCGCCCCGATGTCGCATTTGCGCTGAGCCACAATGGCCGCGTGCGGCTGCAGGTCAAACCGCAACCGCTGGCTGCGCGTATCGCCGCCGTGCTCGGCGAAGAATTTGCAGCCGGCGCACTGCCGGTCGAGGAATCCGGCGGCCAGATCGCCATCCGCGGCGCAATCAGCTCGCCGGCGCATGCCACGGGCACCCGCGACACCCAGTATTTTTTCGTCAATGGCCGCTGCATCCGTGACAAGCTGGTGGCGCATGCGATCCGCCAGGCCTATGCCGACGTGCTGCACCACGACCGCCATCCGGCTTTCGTGCTGTTCCTCGATATCGCCCCGCAACTGGTCGATGTCAATGTCCATCCGGCGAAAGCCGAAGTACGTTTTCGCGATGCGCGTGCGGTGCACCAGTTCATCTTTCATGCGCTGCACAAGACACTGTCGCGTACTGCGGGCGCTGCCTCGCCCGCAATTGCCGCGGCGCCGGCGAACCTGCCGCCCGCGCCGTTCTATCGCAGCCAGGGCGCGATGCCGTTCGGCATTGCGCAACCCGCAGGGGCTTATGCCGCGCTGTTCTCGCCGCGGCCTGCGACAGATACCGCGACGCTGCCGCAACCGGCGCCAGCCCCCGCATTGCCGCCGTCCGGCGATGAACATCCACTGGGTTTTGCACTGGCACAACTCGCCGGCATATACATCCTCGCCGAAAACCGCAGCGGACTGATCATCATCGACATGCATGCCGCGCATGAACGCATCATGTACGAGAAACTCAAAACCGCACTCGATGGCCGCGCGATCCCGATGCAGCCGCTGCTGGTACCGGTCAACTTCGTCGCCGAGGCCCTGGATGTCGCGACCGTCGAGGACGAACGTGAGGCGCTGCAGGCCCTCGGCTTCGACATCGCGCCCGCCGGACCTGCCGCATTGATCGTGCGCGGCGTGCCGGCACTGCTCGCCGATGCCGATGTGCGGGCGCTGACGCTGGACGTGCTGCACGAGGTGCGCGAATACGGCGCCAGCCGCATCGCCACCGAACGCCGCAACGAACTGCTGGGCACCATGGCCTGCCATGCCGCAGTGCGCGCCAATCGCAAACTGACCGTTCCGGAGATGAATGCGCTGCTGCGCGACATGGAAGCCACTGAGCGTTCGGGCCAGTGCAATCACGGCCGGCCGACCTGGTATCAGTTTTCGGTGGCCGAACTCGACCGGCTGTTCCGCCGCGGCGAATGACAATGACTTATTGTTTTTATTGATATTTGTATGGCGCCGCCGGCACACCCACCCGCCATCCTGCTGATGGGCCCCACGGCCAGCGGCAAGACTGCAGTCGCGACGCGACTGGCGACGACGCTACCCTGCGAAATCATCAGCGTCGATTCGGCACTGGTCTACAAGGACATGGACATCGGCACCGCAAAGCCCGATGCGGGCACGCTGCAGCGCGCGCCGCATCACCTGATCAACCTCATCGAACCGCATGAAAGCTATTCGGCGGCGCGGTTCCGCGACGACGCGCTGACCGCGATGCGCGAGATCACCGAACGCGGCAACATCCCGCTGCTGGTCGGCGGCACGATGCTGTACTTCAAGGCGCTGGTCGAGGGTCTCAACGACTTGCCGGAAGCGGACTCGACCATCCGCCTGATCATTGAAACCATGGCCGAAGAAGACGGCTGGCCGGCCGTGCACGAAAAGCTGCGCAAGGTCGATCCGGAAACGGCGGCCCGGCTTGAACCCGGCGACGCGCAGCGCATCCAGCGTGCGCTGGAGATCTATTACATCACCGGCAAGTCGATGACCGACCTGCTGAAAAAGCCCAAGTACGTCTATTTCCCCTACACGCCGATCCGCATCGCGCTGCTGCCCGGTGACCGCGCCGCACTGCATGAACGCATCGCCCGGCGTTTCGGTGCGATGCTCGACGCGGGCCTGGTGGCCGAACTGCGCAGGCTGCGCGAGGACTATGCACTGGAACCCGACATGCCGGCGATGCGCTGCGTCGGTTACCGCCAGGCATGGGATCACCTCATCGGCAAAATCAGCCTCGACGAACTGCGCGAGCAGGGGATCGCCGCCACACGCCAGCTCGCGAAGCGTCAGTTGACCTGGCTGCGTGCGACGGAAGGGCTGACTGAATTCGACTGCCTCGCCGACAATGTCGGCGATCTGGTGCTTGAATACATTCGCCAGGAACTCGAGGCTATGATGATTGCCGGCGAATCATGAACTGCCGCTGCATGTGCCGCCACTCGTGGTCGGTGCCGCGCAATGCAACCGCACCACAAGCGCGACACGCCGCTCGCAACGGCCGTCAATAAACCGACATCAACGTAACGGATCCGTCGACGCCATGCCCTACGCCATCGCCCGCGACCAGACCCGACTTCATTACGAGGAAGCCGGCAAGGGCACGCCGATCATTTTTGTGCATGAATTCTCCGGCGACTCCCGCAGCTGGGAGGCACAATTGCGGTTTTTCGCGCGGCGTTATCACTGCATCGCATTCAACGCGCGCGGTTATCCGCCGTCGGATGTGCCGCGGGCGCGCACGAAATATTCCTGGCGTATCGCGGTCGACGACATTGCCGACGTGCTGCGCCACCGCCGGATCGGGAGTGCACATGTCGTGGGCTGCTCGATGGGGGCGTATTCGGCGTTGCAGTTCGGCCTGCGCTACCCGACGCGCGCGCTGTCCGTCACCGCACTCGGCGCCGGCGCCGGTTCCGATCCCGCAACGCGCAGGGCCTTCCTGAATGCGACCGAGGCCCAGGCGCGGCTGTTCGAGAAGCTCGGCACGCCGGCGGCGCTCGGCCAGCGCGGCATTTCGGCCGGGCGCATTCCGCAGATGCTGAAAGACCCGCGGGGGTTTGCCGAATTCCAGCGCATCCAGCAGAGCCATTCCGGCACCGGCCTCGCCCGGGTCCTGCGTGGCGTACAGGCAAAGCGTCCGCCCATCTACGCCCTGGAGCGGGGTTTGCGCGGTTATCGCCCGCCGCTGCTCGTGATGTGCGGCGACGAGGACGATGGCAGCATAGCCCCCGCACTGTTCGTCAAGCGGGTCTGCCGCAACGCCCGGCTGTGGATGTGCCCCGCGTCCGGACATACTGTCAACACCGAGGAACCGGACCTCTTCAACCGCAGCCTGCTGGATTTCCTGACGCTGGTGGACAGCGGACGCTGGCAGCCGCGCGATCCGCGGTCGGTGGTTAAACGGGCCTAGGGCCGCGATGGCCACCCGCTATTTCCGCCCGCTATTGCGCAGCCGGCTGGCCAGGGATCGCAACAGCGAACTGCCGAACGCGGGACTGGTCTTGATCAGCTTCAGGAAGTCATTGCGGTTGATCGACAGCAGGTTCGAATCCATCGCCGCCGACGCGGTCGCCGCGCGCGGGGACTGATCGACCAGCGCCATCTCGCCAAACACGCCACCGGGCCTCACCACCTCGACGACCGTGTCCTTGACCGTGACGCGCACGGCCCCGTCGAGCACGACATACATGAAAATGCCGGCCTCGCCCTCGCGCATGATCACGGCATTCTTGGGCTGGAAAACCGGGGGACGTCCGGGAAAACTCGACGCCAATTGCCGCAGCAGGGCCGCATCGAACACCGCCCCCGAAGTCGGCACATGGTCTATGGTCCTGGCCGACTGGTCCTTGCCGAGCATCTGCATCGCCAGTGCCAGGCGCAGCCGCCTGATCAGGATGGCCAGCAGCATCAGCGCGAATTCCGGTATTTTCTGGATCGCCCCGGAGAAAGCCCTGGCGTCGAGTTCAATGACCTCGCCAGCGGTACGCGCAGTCGCGGTCGCACTGCGCGGCTCCCCGGTGAGCACCGACATCTCGCCGAACACCTCGCCGGTCTTGATCACGTCGAGCGGCTTCCCGCTGCGTGTCAACGCCACTTCACCGTTGGCAAGAAAGTACATCACTTTGCCGGCGCTGTTTTCGGCAAACAGCGTGGCACCGGCGGCGACACTGCGCGGCTTGCCGTTGGCATGAAAAAACAGGCGGGCAACGTTCGCGTTATAAACGTCGCTTTGCGCGGGACGGGTGAAATCGAGATCGCTCATCACATGGCACCTGCTTGTTGCCGATGAATTATTGTTGTGGCACCTGAAACCCCGCCGGATGCACTGCCCGCGGAGAATGACGGCCCCCCCAAACGTTATAAGCATCTGCCCGGCCAGCGTCAAGCCGCGCCGGCTCAACCCTTGCGCTTGACCCGCACCCCGGCCCATCCTCTGGCCAGCGTCACTTTCAATTCCTGCTCCGCCACCAATTGCGCGCTGTCGCGGATGATTACCCCGTCTGCGTTCTCGGCAATGCTGTAGCCGCGCTCGAGCACACGTTGCGGATTCAGGTGCAACAGGTGCGAATGTATCCCCGTCACCCGCTCGGCGGCAGCCGTCATGCGCTCACGCATCGCGCCGCGCAGCCGGCGCGACAGTTCCAGTTGCTGCTGGAGCAAAGCGCCGGCATCGGGCACCGCCGCGCGCAGCCGCTGTGCGGTGTCGCGCAACTGCCACGACTGCTCATCCGTGCCGCGCCCCCACGCACCGCGCAACCGGGTCACCAGATGCTGCAAATGGATCATCTGATTGCGGATGCGCTCTCCCGGATGGGTCAATCGCCGCGACAGGTAATCCAGCCGCTGCATGCGGTCCTCGATGCCGCGCGCGAACACCCGCACCAGCTGCTGACCGAGCAGGCCGACATCGCGCCTGAGTTTCGCACCGTCCGGGCTGACCAGTTCGGCGGCCGCGGTCGGTGTCGGCGCCCGCGCGTCGGCGGCAAAGTCGGCAATCGTGAAGTCCGTTTCGTGGCCAACCCCCGACACCACCGGCAGCGGACAGGCGCGGATCGCCCGCGCGACGACTTCCTCGTTGTACGCCCACAGGTCCTCGATGCTGCCGCCGCCGCGGCAGACGATCAGCACGTCGCATTCGGCGCGCGTCCCGGCCAGCGCAATGGCATCGGCGATTCTCGCGCCCGCGCCCTCGCCCTGCACGGGCGTCGGATAAATGATCACGTTGATGACCGGCATCCGTCGACGCAAGGTGGTAATCACGTCGCGCAGCGCTGCCGCCTGCGGCGAGGTCACCACGCCGACCGTATGCGGAAACGGCGGCAGGTCGCGCTTCAGTGCCGGATCGAACAGACCCTCCTTTTCGAGTTTCGCCTTGAGCTTCTCGAACGCCGCATACAGCGCGCCCAGCCCGGCCCGGCGCATCGCGTCGACGACCAGCTGGAACTTGCCGCGCGCCTCGTACACCGTCGCCGTCGCCCGCACCTCGACCTGCATGCCGTTCTCCGGCTGCCAGTCGAGGTACTGCGCCTTGTGGCGGAACATCACCGCGTCGACCTGCGCCGCCTCGTCCTTCAGCGTGAAATAACAATGGCCGCTGTCGTAGCGCTTGAAATTGGAAATCTCGCCGGCCACCCACACCAGCGGCACATTGCGCTCGATGGCGGTGCGCGCGAGCCGGTTCAGCTCGGCGACGGAGATGACGGTCTGTTGCGTGGCTTGTTGGATCAGGTCTGGCATTTGCAGATTGTACGTGGGACGGGAAATTGGCGCTAACATGGCTTGGTCGGAGATGACCACACCGGAAACGCCGGGCACCACCGTGCTTCCGGGAACGAAACCGATCAATCAGCGCCTGTTACAGAATCATGATGTTGTTGCAGATCCCGGATTTCCCCGAGAGACACTTCATTTCAATAATCTGTTGCGGAATCATGGATACTACTGGGAACGAAAAGCAGAAAAAGAGGCTCGACAGGTGAAGACAATCGGCAAAACCGTACTTCGCATTTTGTTCCAGTTGCTGGCGTTGTTTCGGCACAACGACCGGATGCTCGAATACGCGAACGAAGAACTGCCGCTGCGATCTGAGCTGCTCAGTGCAGACCAGATGGAGCAGCATGGCAAGACCCTTGCGGGTGCGCATCAGTTGAGCACCGAAAGCACCCCGGATCTGCTGCTGGCACGGCTGGCCGAAAACGAGGTTGTCCTGATTGAGGTCAGCGATCTTCTGACCGCTGTGGTCCGGGCAAGCCGCCGGATTGCGCCGGCAGGCGAATGGCTGCTCGACAACTTCTATCTGATCGAAGAACAGATTCGCACCGCCAAGCGGCACCTGCCCAGGGGTTACAGCCGGGAACTGCCGCGCCTGGCTCACGGCCCTTCCGCCGGACTGCCACGCGTATATGACATCGCGCTCGAGGCGATCTCGCACGGCGACGGATGGGTAGACCCGGAAAGTCTCAACCGTTTCGTGGCGGCCTACCAGAAGGTCACCGCGCTCAAGTTAGGCGAGTTGTGGGCAATTCCCATCATGCTGCGCCTGGCGCTGATCGAGAATCTCCGACGCGTTGCAGCCCGGATCGCCGTCGGCACCATGGACCGGGATCTGGCCGACTCGTGGGCGGAGCAGATGATGGAGGTCACCGAAAAGGATCCGAAGAGCCTGATTCTGGTGATTGCGGACATGGCGCGGTCCAACCCGCCCATCAGCAGCTCGTTCGTGGCAGAACTTGCGCGCCGGTTGCAGGGACAGAGCCCCGCCCTGGCAATGCCGCTCAATTGGATCGAGCAACGACTCGCTGAATCCGGCTTGACGATCGAGCAGCTGGTGCAGTCGGAGACCCAGATACAGGCAGCCGACCAGGTTTCCATCAGCAACAGTATTGGCAGCCTTCGCTTTCTGGGCGCAATGGACTGGCGCGAGTTCGTCGAAACGATGAGTGTCGTCGATCAGAAACTGCGTGAAGATCCTGAGGGGGTCTACCCCAAAATGGATTTTGCCACCCGCGATCGCTACCGCCACGCGGTGGAGCGGATAGCAAAAGCGAGCCCCCTGTCCGAAATCGAAGTGGCGCGCAAAGCGATCCAGCTGGCGCACGAGGGTTCGGCAAGGAATGACGATGACAGTCGGTCAGCACATGTCGGGTTCTACCTGATCGACAAGGGACTGCCGCAGCTCGAACGGGCAGCGGAGATGCGCCTTGCCACCGCCGGTGCGATGCAGAGAATCGGCCGCCGGTTTCCGTTGCCTCTCTATCTGGGCGCGATCGTGCTGCTGACGGCGGTCTTCACCGTGGGCGTGCTGGCAAATGCGCATCCTGGCAATCTGCATGTTTGGATACGCACACTGATAGCGATCCTCGTGGTTTTGTGCGCCAGTCATCTGGCGGTTGCGCTGGTCAACTGGTTGGCAACCTTGCTGGCGACGCCGCATCTCCTGCCGCGCATGGATTTCTCCGGAGGCATTCCATCGCAATGCGGTACCCTGGTGGCGGTACCGACCATGCTCACCAGCGCTCAAAACATCGAGGGACTCGTCGAGGCCCTTGAAGTCCGCTACCTGGCGAATCGGGACACCAACCTGCACTTCGGCCTGCTGACTGATTTTCGGGACGCGCATGAAGAGACGCTGCCGGAGGATGAGCCGCTGTTGCGGCTCGCGCAGCAGAGAATCGAAGACCTGAATCAAAAGTACCGGAGTGCAAACAGCGGCACTTTCTTCCTTTTCCATCGCCCCCGCCGCTGGAATCCAGCGGAGCGGGCGTGGATGGGTTATGAACGCAAGCGCGGAAAGCTCGCGGAATTGAATTCGCTGCTGCGTGGCGGTTCGGAAGCTCGATTTTCGCTGGTCATCGGCAAGACTGCGGTCTTATCGAACGTGAAGTATGTGATCAGTCTGGACACGGATACGCAATTGCCGCGTGATTCGGCGCGGCAGCTGGTGGGCAGTATGGCGCACCCGCTGAATCGCGCACGCTATGACGAAGGCAAGCAACGCGTCTGTGAGGGGTACGGCATCCTGCAGCCACGCATGGCAGTGAGCCTTCCGGGCACGAACCGGTCGCGATACGCGCGACTGTGCGCGAGCGAATCCGGCATCGACCCGTATACGCGCGCCGTCTCCGATGTTTACCAGGATCTCTTCGGCGAAGGCTCGTTCATTGGCAAGGGGATCTACGAAGTTGATGCCTTTGAGCGGGCGATCAAGGGACGCTTTCCCGAGAACCGGATCCTCAGCCACGATTTGCTGGAAGGATGTTATGCGCGGGCGGGATTGGTGAGCGATGTGCAGTTGTACGAGGAATACCCTCCCCGCTACAGCGCGGACGTGAGCCGTCGTCACCGCTGGATCCGCGGCGACTGGCAGATTGCGTCGTGGTTGCTGCCGCACGTACCCGACGACGGTGCAGATTCCACAAGGGGCCGCCAGCCGAACCCGCTCTCGGCACTGTCCCAATGGAAAATCTGCGATAACCTGCGGCGCAGCCTGGTCCCCGCGGCATTGACGCTGCTATTGCTGGCAGGCTGGACCA
Source organism: Betaproteobacteria bacterium (assembly GCA_003820645.1). Lineage (GTDB taxonomy): Bacteria > Pseudomonadota > Gammaproteobacteria > Burkholderiales > SG8-41. The sequence continues at coordinate 2,878 of RPOR01000096.1, read as the reverse complement.
TCCTGTCACCAGCCTGGTTCTGGACACTGGTGGTGATCGGCATCAGCCTGATTCCGCCCTTGATTGCCTCCATTCTTGAACTGTTCCGCAAGCCCGAAGACGTGCTGTTCGGTCAGCATCTCGCCGCGGCATCGCGCTCAGCCGGCGGACACTTCGCACAGGCCGTATTCATGCTGGCCTGCCTGCCCTACGAAGCCTACTTCACCCTGGACGCGGTCATCCGCACCAATTGGCGGATACTGGTCACCAAAAAACGGCTGCTGGAATGGTCCCCCTCGGACAGCCCGGATCGCGATGATCGCAGCAGCCTCGTCGCCTGCTGCCAATCGATGTGGATCGCGCCCGTAATCGCGATCGCCACGGCAGGTTACCTGGCGGCAACAACGCCGGCCACGCTGGGAATCGCGGGAGCGATCCTAATGTTGTGGATGGCCTCGCCCGCCATCGCCTGGTGGATCAGCCGACCGCTTGTTCCCCACGCAGCCAAGCTGACGGCTGACCAGATCATTTTTCTGCAGAAGATTGCGCGCAAGACCTGGGCATTCTTCGAGACCTACGTCGGACCGGAAGATCATTGGCTGCCACCGGACAACAGTCAGGAGCATCCCGTTGCCGTGGTCGCGCATCGCACGTCCCCGACCAACATGGGCCTTTCACTGCTCGCGAATCTGTCTGCGTACGACTTCGGCTACATTCAGGCCGGGCAACTCATCGCGCGCACGGCGAATGCGCTCCACACGATGGCAGCCCTGGAACGGCACCGCGGTCACTTCTACAACTGGTACGACACCCAGACCCTGCAGCCGCTGCCGCCGCTCTATATTTCGTCGGTAGACAGCGGGAACCTCGCGGGCCATCTGCTGACCTTGCGGCCAGGGCTGCTCGCCCTTCCCGATCGCCAGATCCTGGGGGCGCGATTGTTTGACGGACTTTGTGACACGCTGAGGATCCTGCTGGACGCTGCGGGAAATGCCGCTCCACCCCGGCTTGCTCAACTGCAGAAGGAGTTGGAAACTGCCTACGACTCCCGGCCCACCACGCTGGCAGCAGCGCGGCAGTGGCTGGATCAGTTGGCGACTTACGCTGCGGAGGTAGCCGACAGCTTCGACGCCAAGTCCAGTGGAGTCGCCGCATCCGACGCCGAGAGAGTGGCCAAGTGGTGGGCACACGCGTTGGCCCAGCAATGCCGGGGCGCCCTTGACGAACTGACGTTACTCGCCCCGTGGCTGATGCTGCCGGCCGCACCGGGCGGGCTCGACGGCCTCCCCGGCACTGGCGAGATCCCGACGCTGCGCGAGCTGGCAAACCTCGAGACGGAAATGCTGCAGGCACTCGTGCGTCGGCACGATGCGGACGCGATGCCCGCGCACAGCGGGTGGCTTGATGAGCAGCGGCGGCTGGTCACGGAAGGAAGCCGCCGCGCCAAAGAGAGGATCGCGGAAATCGAACGCCTTGCGCTGCAATCAAGTGAATTCGCGCACATGGAGTATGACTTCCTCTACGACGGGGCGCGCCATCAGCTGGCCATCGGCTATCACGTTGGCGAGCACCGGCGCGACACGGGCTACTACGATCTGCTGGCATCAGAGGCGCGACTCTGCAGTTTCGTGGCGATTGCACAGGGGCAACTGCCGCAAGAGAGCTGGTTTGCCCTGGGGCGCCTGCTCACGACCGCCGGTGGAGAACCGATTCTGCTGTCGTGGAGCGGCTCGATGTTCGAGTATCTGATGCCACTGCTGGTGATGCCGACGTATGAAAATACGCTGCTCGACCAGACCTATCGGGCGGCGGTGGAACGACAGATCGCCTATGGCAAACAGCGCGGCGTAGCCTGGGGCATGTCGGAATCCGGCTACAACACGGTCGACGTTCGTCTCAACTACCAGTACCGCGCATTTGGCGTGCCTGGCCTGGGCTTGAAACGCGGACTGGCAGAGGATTTGGTGATTGCGCCTTATGCCTCGGCGCTCGCACTGATGGTAGCGCCCGAGGCGGCATGCCTGAATCTGCAGCGGCTCGCCGCTGAAGGGCTGGAAGGACAATACGGCCTCTATGAAGCCGTCGACCACACCACATCACGTCTGCCACGTGGTCAATCCAGCGCCGTGGTGCGGTCGTTCATGGCGCATCACCAGGGCATGATCCTTTTATCCCTCGCCTATCTGATGCTGGATCGTCCGATGCAGAAGCGATTTGAGTCGGATCCGCTGTTTCAGGCAACCACGCTGTTGCTCCAAGAGCGGATTCCAAGGGCCATGGCCTTCTACTTGCACAATGCCGAACGGGCCGACATTCGCGCGATTCCATCCGGCCCGGAGATGCCGGTGCGCGTACTTACGGGTCCTGAAACTCCGACGCCGGAGGTGCACTTAATGTCGAACGGCACATACCATGTGATGATCACGAACGCCGGGGGCGGCTACAGTCGCCGCAAAGACCTCGCCGTCACACGCTGGCGCGAAGACACTACCTGCGATAACTGGGGCACTTACTGTTACATTCGCGACGTGGCGAGCGCGGAGTTCTGGTCGACCACCTATCAGCCGACGCTCAAACGACCGGACACGTACGAGGTGATGTTCTCGGAGGCACGTGCGGAGTTTCGCCGTCGCGACCATGATCTTGATACGCATACCGAAATCGTGATTTCGCCGGAGGACGACATCGAACTGCGCCGGCTGCATATCACCAACCGCGCGCGGCACCAGCTCACGATTGATGTCACGAGTTATGCTGAAGTGGTCCTTGCGGCACCTGCCGCGGACGCATTGCATCCGGCGTTCGGCAAGCTCCTTGTGCAGACCGAGATCATCCACCAGCGGCAGGCGATCCTCTGCACCCGCCGGCCCCGCTCTCTCGAGGAGCACGCGCCATGGCT
>RPOR01000095.1 GCA_003820645.1 Betaproteobacteria bacterium | reverse complement strand
TGACGGCGAGCATGATGGACGGCCGCGCGCCGTACGACGCCTTACTGACCCACGGTTTTGTCGTCGATGGCGAAGGCCGCAAGATGAGCAAGTCCAAGGGCAATGTCATCGTGCCCCAGCAGGTAATGGGTGAACTCGGTGCCGACATCCTGCGGCTGTGGGTGGCCAGTACCGATTATTCGGGCGAGCTGTCGATTTCGAAGGAGATCCTCAAGCGTGTCGTTGAATCCTACCGCCGTATCCGCAACACGCTGCGCTTCCTGCTGGCGAACATTGCCGATTTCGACGCGCAGCGCGACGCGCTGCCGGTCGACGACTGGCTGGAAATCGACCGCTACGCGCTGGTGATGCTGGCTGATCTGCAGGCGGCGCTCGTGCCATCCGAACTGGGCAGCAAGCAGCCGCGCAGCCCCGGGCACTATGGCGAATTTGAGTTCCATCAGGTTGCGCAGCGGCTGCAGACGTTCTGCTCGGAAGACCTCGGCGGCTTCTATCTCGACATCCTGAAAGATCGTCTCTACACCGCTCCGGCAAACTCCGGCGCACGGCGTTCGGCCCAGAACGCGCTGCACCGGATCACGCATGGGCTGACGCGGCTGATGGCGCCCATCCTGTCGTTCACGGCGCAGGAGGTTTGGGAGCTGCTGCAGCCGGGCGAGGCGAGTGTGTTCGAGCAGACCTGGTTGCAGATCGAATTGCCGCGTGATGCCGAGAGCTTGCGCGGGCGCTGGACGCAACTGCGCACGCTGCGGGGCGATGTCACCAAGCGGCTGGAAGAATTGCGTGTCGCCGGGAAAATCGGCTCATCGCTGGCAGGGGACCTCGATTTCCATGCCGAAGGTGACGCGGCGGCATTGCTGCGCTCGTTCGGTGACGACCTGCGCTTCGTGTTCATCACCTCGCGCGCGACGCTGCATGAGGGCAGGGCGGATGATGCCGTCGCGACGATCCTGCCCGACGTATGGCTGAGGGTCAGCGCCAGCCCGCATCCAAAGTGCGAGCGCTGCTGGCATTACCGCCCGGATGTCGGCCATGACGCGGCGCACCCGCAGTTGTGCGGTCGCTGCACAGCCAACCTTTACGGCGCAGGCGAATCGCGGAGCCACGCCTGATGTGGCGCTGGCTGCTGCTCGCCGGCGGTGTCGTTGTGCTGGACCAGGCCACCAAGTACGCCGCGGTAGCGATGCTGGCGGACCAGCCACCGATCGCAGTGACTTCTTTTTTCAACCTGCTGCTGGTCTACAACCGCGGCGCGGCATTCAGCTTTCTCGCCGGTGCGGCAGGCTGGCAGCGTGAGTTGTTTACCGGCATCGCGCTGGTGGCATCGGTGTGGATCGTCTACCTGTTGCGCCGTTACCCGCAACAGGCACTGTTCTGCCTCGCGTTGAGCCTCGTGCTGGGCGGGGCCATCGGCAATGTCATCGATCGGGTGATGATCGGTGCAGTCGTCGATTTCCTGGATTTCCATGCCTTCGGCTGGCACTGGCCCGCATTCAACGTGGCCGATTCTGCCATTACCTGCGGCGCGGTATTGCTGGTCTGGGATGGCCTGCGGGGTTCCCGGGCGCCGGACAAATGAAATAAGTGATTGTTTTTATTAATAAAAATACATAGTGCCGCCTGTCAGTGATGGCGTGCACGTTATAATCGAGCCCATGCAAGTACTGCTCGCCAGTCCCCGCGGTTTCTGTGCCGGCGTCGATCGCGCGATTGAAATCGTCGAGCGCGCGCTGGTGCTCTATGGCGCGCCGATCTATGTGCGCCATGAGGTTGTGCACAACAGATTCGTAGTCGATGACCTGCGCGCCAAGGGTGCGGTGTTTGTCGAGGAACTGGCCGAAGTGCCCGCCGGCAGCACCGTGGTGTTCAGCGCGCATGGGGTGTCGCAGGCCGTCCGCCGCGAAGCCGAGTCGCGCGGACTGAAAGTGTTCGATGCGACCTGCCCTCTGGTGACCAAGGTGCATGTCGAAGTCGCGAAAATGCGCGACCATGGCCGCGAGATCATCATGATCGGCCATCGCGGTCACCCCGAGGTCGAGGGTACGATGGGGCAGAGCACCGGCGGTATGCACCTAGTCGAAGGCCCGGACGATGTACCTGCCTTATGCGTGAGCGATGCAGAAAACCTCGCCTATGTCACGCAGACGACGCTATCGATGGATGATGCGCGGCGCACCATAGCGGCTTTGCGGCAACGGTTTCCAAAAATTGTCGGTCCGAAGAAAGATGATATCTGTTATGCCACGCAGAATCGCCAGGATGCAATCAAGATCCTCGCGCAGCGCTGTGACGTAGTGATCGTCGTTGGCTCACCGAACAGTTCGAACTCCAACCGGCTGCGCGAGGTTGCAGAACAGCTCGGCAAGCCGGCGTACATGGTTGATAACGCGGGCGAACTGCAGCCGGCGTGGGTTGCCGGAAAATCCTGCATCGGCGTCACTGCGGGCGCCTCTGCCCCGGAAGTGCTGGTGCAGGCAGTGGTCGATCGCTTGCGCGAATTGGGTGCAGATGATGTCGGCACCCTCGACGGCATCGTCGAGCGAGTGACCTTCCCGCTGCCCAAAGGCCTTGTGTAACTAGTTTGTGGAAGGCGCCGGTTCGACGACCGGTGGTGACACAGGCGGCGGTGGCCGCAGCGTCACCTCAATCAGCATTTCACTGCGGACTGGCACATTCCTCCGGTAGCCCGGCTGGAACTGCGCGCGAGAAAACGCGTGCAGCGCCGCCTCTTCAAATTCGGCAACGCCGGTACCGAACATGATCCGTGCATCCTCCACCCGCCCACGCTCGCTGATGCGCAGCCGGATCATCACGGCGCCGGACTCGGCCGTTGCGAACTCCGGCGGCGGCACATCGATACGGACGAGCGGGAATGGCCGGCGATCAAGCTCCGACGCCTTGAAGTAGTACACGCCCGGTGTTGCAGCGGTGCCGGGGACATTCGTCGGCGATGCCGGCGCGGGTGGCGGCGCCGGTGCCGCAACAGGAGCAGGCGTTGCCACCGGTTCTGCCGGCAGCACCGATGCAGTTACAGCGGAAGCGAGTCGTGCGATCAGCGGTGTGCCATCCCGCGGCTGCCCGAGAGAATCGCTGCTTCCGGGTTGGCGGCCGATTGACAGCGCGATCGCCGCGTGCAGGGCGACCGATACGCCGGCGGCGATCAACAGCCGCCGTGCCCCGGCACATTCAAACCACGGCCACATGCCGTACCGCCGCTGCGATACCGTCCGGTTTTACTGGACCAGCTCGCGCCAGCTGGTGCGCCGGCCCTGCGGATCACCCGGCGGGATTGGTGCCTCGGCAGTTTGCTGCGAGGCATCCGAAGTGGTTGCGATCACCACTGTCCGGCCGTCAGGCAGGCGCACCACGTTGATACCCACGGCCAGCGAGTCCGACAGTTTGGTGCCGAAATTCGGCGCGCCGGAAATCTGCAGACCGTTGCGTGCGTCAAAGAAGTTTAGCCAGCTGTAACCGCCGATGTTGCAGGCGTTGTTCTGCGGCACGTTGCTGGCGACGACCAGCGTGCCCAACTGCAGTTTCATGTCGATGTTGACCCGTTCGCCGGTGTCCGGCAGGTCGGTGTACCAGCCACCGTTCGTGGTGCAGTTGGTGACGCAGGTGACGCTCCGCGTCGTGCTGCTGGTGCTGGCGATCGTCAACTTGCTCAAGACTGCGCGGGGATTGGCAACTGGATAAGTGCCGGTATCCTTGATGGCCCAGACCGACTGCGGCGTGGTCGTCGCCAAATCGCTGGCACCGATGTACTTGCCGGTGGCGACAAAGACATGGGTGACCGGCGGGCTGCCGAAATCGGCCAGTTCCGGTTTGGTGGTGATGGGCTGCGGATTGTTTGATGCATCAGTCACCGTGACCAGGAGATTGGCAGTCTGGGTGGCGTTGACTTCAAAGCGCCAGACGTTGCCGAGCAGGTCCGCGCCATACACATGCTGGGTCGTGTTGTTGAGCACGGTATCGAGCACGAAGTTGTTGATTTTGCCCAGCCCGCTGGGGGTCGTGGCATCGCCGGTGCCGTTGGAGATCTTGTAAATGATCGTACCGGTCATCGCGTCCAGCACATAGAGGTAGCCTTGGCCGTCACCAGTCGCCGGCGGGGTGTTGACGTTGTTGTAACCCGAGGTCACGAACACCACCCAGCGGCCGTCGGCCAGCTTGCTGATCTGCGGATTGCCGTAGGTGTAACCGAGATGGCAGTCCGCACTCTGGCCCACCGGCACGGCCGCGCACGCCGACGTGTGTTTGAATTCCCACAAGCCTTTGGGGTTGCCCGGATCGGTGACGTCCAGCGCGTAGTAACCCTTGCCACCGGCATTCAGGCCGCCGACCAGGATGGTTTTCCAGACGGCGTTCACCGCATCGTAAACGTCGCCGATCACCGGCGTGCCGTCGACGGAGTAGCGGTGCAGTGTGCTGTAGTTGGTGTCTGCCAGCTTGTGGAGATTCGGCAGCACCATCGTCGGGATGACGGCCCAGCGCTCCTCGCCACCCAGCGGATCGGCGGTGTTGATGCCGGCATAGAAGGCATGCAGCATGCCGTCGTTGGACGCGACATAAACCATAGGCGTGCGGTTGGCATTGGCGGACTTGAATGCGGCGTAGCCGGCATCCTGATAATCGGCGAATGGCGCTTTCGCGAATACCGGCTGCGCATTGACAATGTCGCCCAGCACGGCGGCACGCGTGCGATAGAGGTAGGCCGTGTCGGGGTCGAAGGCTTCCCTGCCACGCTGGCCACGCAGGAAATTGACCATGTTGGCACCCGCGGCCAAGCTGCGCTGATCGACGGTGCCGGAGCTGCCGTCCGTCATGTCCGCGAACTGGCTGAGGCTGCCGACCTGGGCTGAGCCAAAGTACGCCTGTTCACTGGCGTCAAGGTCGGTGCCGGCAGCGCCGGTCGGGTTGCCGCCGGCATCGCAGGACTGGGTGTTCCAAGTGAAGTTGACCAGGTTGCTGGTTGCGCCGTTGCGAAACAGCTTGATCACGCGGGTGTCGCAGGCCCCAGCGGTCTTGGCGTTGAGCTTGGCCTGCGCCGACCATACCGGCGTGGTGCCGACAACGCCCGTGACTAGGTCGATTTCCTTGGCTTCCAGTTCGCCGATCCAGTCCAGCGTCTTGTAGCTGGCGGTGTAGGCAAAGTTGTCGCCGGCCACCGGCTCCAGGTTACTGGTGGCGGCCGCAGCGGCCGACGCGACGCGGGCATTGACGCCGGCCAGCGCGCCGGTGAGGCTGTCTACCACAGTATCCGGATCGGCGGCGCTGAAGAACTGGCCGCGGCCGTTGACGGCGGTATGCCACAGGTCGTCCAGCGCGGTCGGGTCGTCGGCAGAGGGTACCGGCCAGTTTAGCGCGCCGCTGCGCAGTGCCGCAAAATCGCCGGCACCGGTCTTGTAGGTGGGGACGTAGTTCAGGGTGCCGGCCAGACCGAGGCCGAGGGTGAACGTCGTCATGTGCTGGTGCCGCGCCGTGTCGTCCTCGGGGTTGGTGCCGTTGGCCGGCACATTGTTGTCGGTGCCGACATCGGTGCCGAGCGCGCCAGTGGAGCCCGGCGCCCGCAAATCGCTCAGGTAATAGTAGGCTGCGACGTCTGCCAGCGAGCCGGTGGAACCGCCACTGGTCGAGGTCACGGTGGTCGTGGTCGACTGCGGGTTCGGGCTTTGCAGCGCTCCGGGGTTATTTTGGCAACTTGTCACGTTGCTGGTATTGGTGGTCGTTGACGGGGCGCCGGGTGGCGAAACAGGCGTCGTGGTCGTCGTCGTGGTCTGGCGGATTCTCCTGCGGCTGCCCCAGCAGCCGGCTGTAGAGTAAAACTGATTCCTCGTGACCACCTGAGTGCTGGTCGTGGTGACCGAGCCGTCGAACATCGGCCGCGGATTGGTGGAGATGTCGCCGTCGTGATTGCCGATGCTGGTGCCATCGAGCTTGTCGCCAGCGTTGCCGTTCCAGTAGCCGTCCGTCGTCAGGATGGTGAAATTCTGCTGGCAGGAATACTGCATCGGGTCGCCGGTCATGCCGCTGTTGATGCCGGTCTGGATGCCGGCGAAATGCCGCCCCGCCCGCGACAGCGCTTCGCGCAAAGGCGTCGAGTTGTTGGCGTCCTGCGCGTACAGCTTCGCGTACCACGCACTTTTCTGAGTCGCGTCAAAATCGCTGATCGCCAGATATTTGCCTGAACTGACCGGGCTGCCGGGGTTGATGGTAATGAAGCCGACGCGGTAGCCCTCGCCGATGCCCACGAAAGCGCGACCGGTCGCGGATTTCATCATCTGCATGCGGGTACGGTAATAGGCATACCAGTTCGCGAAATTCTGCCGCTCATCCGTACTGCCGGGGCCGGAGGTGGTGGACACCTGGATCTTGGTAAAGGTATTGGGTGCGGTACCCGCGGTATGCGTGGCGGCCGAACTGCCGGCCAGTCGGCATTGCGTTTGGGTTGGCGCTGCGGCGCCGTTCCAGCGGTAGTAATAGGCGGCCTGTGACGTGTCGCCCCCATGGGCGCGGAAACTGGTGGTGAGATTCGTGGTGCCCGATCCCGAATCGAAGCCGTCGTTCTGCGCATTGTTGAAAGGGGCGTCGGTAAAATTCGTGCCGTCGGCGTTTTTCGGCGCGACATAGGTGATTGCGGGGTTGTAATAAATGGTGTTGCACAGATGGTTCTTGAAGCCGACATACGACGTCCAGCCGGAGATCTCGTCGGGCATGTAAAGCCGCGCCATACTGCCCGAATCGTCCAGCGTGAACAGGATGTTGGGTTTTACGACAGTGGTCGAACTGCTGGCCAGTGGCACATTGGCGATATCCGTCAGTGCCGCATGCGCGACGGGCGCGATGGCGAGGCCTGCGGCAAGGGCCAGTGTAAGCAGGCCGGTGCCGCGGCGCATGCCGGGTTGACGCTGATGTTGGGTGCGGACATTCATGATGTTCTCCATTGGCAATCGGCACTGGCGCCGGCCATCAATACATGATTGATTGGGTATACGAGACCGTATTGCGCGGGCCCACGGCGCGCGAGGTGATGCGGTAGTAGATATAGGTCGTGCCGCTCAGTGGCAGCACGCCGTAACTGCCGCCGCCGCGGCCGCTGCTGCCGCCGGCCTCGCTCACGGCCAGACATTGCTGGTTGGGTGCGTTATTGCCGGCGTTGGGCAGGCTGCACAGGCGGTGGATGACGTACTGCACTGCGAATCCTGCCGCGTCGGTGGTGACCGGAGTGCCCAGCGTCGCCCAGTCGAAGGTTGTCGCATCAAACTGGTTGTCCCAGCTGGAAATGTAACCCTGGGGCTGGGTGTTGTTGAGCACCGTGGGCGTCTGTGCCATCAGCCAGACACGGGCGCCTTCGATGCCGACATCCGACGAGGTGACGGCGCCGCGCTGGATGGCGATGTTGCCGGCGATCAGCACGCCGGTACCGATCGAGCGCCATAGCGCCAAGCCGGCCAGCGACATGGCGACCAGCACGATCAGTGCGATGAACAGCACAACGCCGTGTTGCTTATGTGCAGATTTCATGGATTGGGTTCTCCGGGGCATGGTGGCGGCTACGGACGAATCTGTGCGCCCCACAGTATGTTGCGCAGGGGGATGACAGTTTCATAGACGCGGTAGCGGTAATTGCGCCAGTTGTCGGCGGGGTCGGTCGGTGTCGTGCCGCTGGCGGAGTCATCAAGATTGGTGATCACGAACTGGCCACCGGTCCATGAAGGCACCGTGGTGGTCACAGCCGAGCGTTCAAACTGTCCGGAGCGCATCAGTATGCCGACCCGCACCGCCAGCACATTCGCCCATTGTGCGTCTGTGACAGGATCGGTCGTGGTCCATTCGCCGGCTTCGACACGGCCGTTGTTGTTTGCATCGTGACCGTACTGCGCCTGCAGCGAGACCACGTTGTCGGCGACCTCGACCGGATCGTTAGTGCCGTCGCCATCGGTGTCCTGATACATCAGATCATTGGTGACCTGGAGTTTGCCGGCATTTACGGTCCAGATGTTGCGGCGCGGATCGGTGCCGAGGTTGAACAGAAAACCCGAGGTGAAAGTCACCGGCGGAGCGGCGTTGTTGTGGCGGGCGATGCGCGTTCCCGGCGATGTGCTGCCATCCGGCAAGTAGATCGTGTAGTTGTAGGAGCCTTGGTCATGGGCAATCGTCAGCGCGTCGGCATTGGATACGTCGGTAATTTCGACGGTCATGCACTGCAGGGTTGGATTGCTCCGCCCCACCAGAAGGTAGTCCCGCGGCGAAATGCCGGCGCGGCCACGGGTCTTTTTGGACGTGTCCGTGGATTCGGTAAATACATACGAGGCAGGAAAGTGATTGCCACTGCCGCGCAGCACGATGATGGTGTCGGAGGCTGCGCCGGCACCCTGGACGATCTGCACCGGCGTCAGCCGGTAGGTGAAGGCTGCCGTCGGCCGCGCCGAATCGTAAGCGTTTACGGTGCAGCCCATGACCGGGGTAATTCCCGTGTCATACGCGGCCGAGGAGAAACCATACCCGCCCTCACGCACGTCGCGTTCCAGCGAGGTCAGGGCAATGGCGCCGGTTACCTGCACATCGCTGCCCGCTGTCGCGGTGCGCTTGCGTTCTTCCGAGGTGGCGAGCATCTGGAAAATCACCACGATGCCGATCATGCCGATCAGCACGCCGACCATGAGTTCCACCAGGCTGAGACCGGCTTGTGCAACGCGGCCGGCCCGGCGCAGGTTCCGTTCAATAGACATAGGAGATCACCTGGTGCTTGCGCGACCGCGCGTCCTGCGGCGCTTTCCAGCAGACGGTCACTGTCACGCGGTTGAGGTCGGCGGTGGAGACCGCGATTTGTTGCATCGATGCGGTCGCGCCGAGCAGACCAGTCGAGCTGTCGGTCACCTCGCTGACCCAGTTGGACAAAACCGTGTTGGACGCGTCCGCCATGCCACCGCTGAACGCGCAGTCACTGCCGCCGGTGTTCAGCTGGAAGTTGTTCAAGGACGTGATGAGAGTTGCATCCGACGTGCGGTCTACGGCCATCCAGATTTCCGAAATGATCTGGTTGGCAAACGCAGCGGCTTCGGAACGGCTCTTGGCATCCGCACTGGCGGAGAAGGCGGCGGCCTGCATGCCGACCATCGCGAGGATACCTACCGAAAATATCAGGATGCCGATCAGGGCTTCCAGCAGCATTACGCCATGCTGGCGGCGCAAGGCGCGTCGAATTGGCTGATTCATGGTGTTGGTCCTAGCAGGCACGGGTATCTTTGGCATCGGTCACGTTGGGATCGCATACACGGATCTGGCCGCCCGGTGAAACATTGATGTTCAGACAGCGCAACGGTCCTCCCGCAGCGGCGCAAAGTCCCGCGGCCGAAGTAATTTGAAACGAAACCGCGCCGCTGGCTGAAGCGCCGAAGCCGTTAAAAGCGACGATGCCGCCGCTTGACGATGCAATGACCACCGACGAGCCATCTGTCTTGCCGGAACCTTCGGCACCGACCTTGCCTTCGATGAAACTGTAATTGCCGACACCCACCTGTTGTCGGACCACCCAGTTGTAGCCCGCGCTGTCCGTGGGCAGGGCATTGACCAGTGCCTCGATCGGTTCCTCGTTCGTCAGTACCAGTTCCACCCGCGCATTGCGCTTGACAGCCTCTGCGCGCGCCAGATTCAAGCCGTTGGCGACGCCCTCGGCGGTCGCACGCAACCGCGAATTGGCGATAAACGTGGCGTATTGCGGCACGCCCAGCGCCAGCAGCAGGCCGAGGATGGCCAGACCGACGATCAGCTCGACCAGGCTGAAGCCGGTGTGCTTGCGCCCTAGCATCCGCCCGCCTTGTTGGCGACCCAGCAGGTGGAGCCGGCGCCATTCCAGCCAGTGGCGACCGAGGTGGTGCCCCGGGCATTGGCCTGGTTGATGGTGAAAACAAAACCGTCGGTACCTTGGGCAGCAATACCGGTCGCAGTCACGGTGAAAGTCGTGGCGGTCAGATTTGAGCAGGCATAGGTGAAATAGCGACCCGTCGGTGTCGGGGCAACGGTGCCGGCCGCACAGGCACCGACATAAGTGCGGTTATCCTGGAAATACTGTTCCATTTTCACGCGATGCTCCGACAACGTTGCGGTAGCCTCCGCAAGTTTGCTGCGCGTGACGTAATCTCCATATTGCGGAACGGCGATCGCGGCGATGATGCCGATGATGGCGACCACGACCAGCAATTCGATCAGGGTAAAACCGCTTGCGCGCTTCATGGGGACTCCTTTTTGGTGGGTGAAGATTAGAATCGATTCTACGCCGCCGCTACCGGCTCCCGATGAATGGCCATGCCAGCGGCATAGACGGTGCAGCCGGGCTGCGTTGCGTGAGATTACGCACAAATTTTGCCGTGGGATTTCCGTGCGCTGCGGGTGGGCGAAGGCGTATTTTTCCGGAATTAGACAAAGTCCAATCTTTGGCCTAAAATAAACACCAATGAAAGCAACGTCTTACAGCCGTCCGGAACTGATCGCGTTGTTGCGCCGGCATGGCGTCGCGCCTACGCACCAGCGCCTGGAGATTGCCCATGTGCTGTTCGGCCGTTGTGAGCACCTGGCGGCTGACCAGATACTGACGCTGGTCAACGAGCGTCATGCGGAAACGTCGAAGGCGACGGTCTATAACACGCTGAACCTGTTCCGCGACCGCGGTCTGATCCGTGAAGTGATCGTGGATCCGAAGCGTGTGTTTTACGATCCCAACACCCAGCCCCATCATCACCTCTATAACATCGATACCGGTGAAATCACCGATATCGGCGCCGAGGTGCTCGCCGTCAGCGGCCTGCCTGAACTGCCGCCGGGAATGGTGACCGAAGGCGTCGATATCATCGTTCGTATTCGCGCGCTGTGACCGGAGGTTTGCTGTAAAATGCTGCCTCCCCGGCCGGCGTAGCCCCGCTGGCCTGACTGCTGATTCGTAAAGTGGGCAGTACCGGCCTGTAACACCAAGTCAGGCCGGACAACGAAAATGCCGGTGTAGCTCAGTTGGTAGAGCAGCGCATTCGTAATGCGAAGGTCGTAGGTTCGACTCCTATCTCCGGCACCAAATTTGGATTTTGCGCTGGCGTGCCAGATCGGCTGCTGGCCGTCGGGTCGCCCCTGTCCCTGGATCGACCCGATCAGCGTGACGGAATCGGGCCCGCACGGGCGCGGGGACGCGCAATGCAGCAAGCCTGATTTATTGCAGCGATACCCACCCCGACCCACCACGGCAGAACTCTTGTTGGCCCCGCGGGATACCGGTCCCAAATTTTCCAGGCGACCGCGAGCTCGTCTGTTGTGGGGGTCCACACCCAGGGTATCGCTCCGTGCCGGCAGCGAAAGCCACCGGCGCGGTACCCCTTGGGATAAGATATAAGTAGTTGTTTTTATTGGTATTTTTAAAGAACCCCGGAAATCCCGCCATCGAGATTGATGCTGGTGCCGGTGACATAGCTCGCGGCGTCCGAGGCCAGGAAAGTGATGACGTTGGCAACTTCCTGGGATTCACCGGCGCGTTTCAGCGGGATGTCTTTGCCGAGTTTGGCGTAGTAATCATCCGCGCTGATGCCGTCCTTGGTGTAGCGCCGCTCGTGTTGTCCGGATTTTATTTTGCCGATACAAATGGTGTTGACCAGAATATTGTCGGCAGCGAACTCCTTTGACAGCGCCTTGGTGATGGCGAGCCCGGCAGCACGCGAGACCGATGTCGGATAGGATTCCGCGCCCGGCTGTTTGGCACTGGAAATCGTGATGTTGATGATGCGTCCGCCGCCCTGCTTTTTCATGTGCGGCACCGCGAGGCGCGTGCAGCGGATGGCGCCGAAGACCTTCAGTTCGAGGTCGGCTGCCCACTCATCGTCCGTCAGTTCCAGGAATTTGCCGCGCTTGGACGTGCCGGCGTTGTTGACGAGGATGTCGACTCGGCCGAACTTCTGCACGGCTTCGTCGACGAAGCGGGCGCAGTCGGCGGCCTTGCTCATGTCGGCGACAACCGCCAGCGCTTCACCACCGGCTTTGGTAATCTCGGCTGCGGTGACATCCAGCAAAGCCTTGCGCCGTGCGCAGATCGCCACTTTTGCGCCTTCGCGGGCGAGCGTCAGTGCAGTGGCCTTGCCGATGCCTTCGGTGCCGCCGGTGATCAGGGCGACTTTGCCTTTGAGTCCAAGTTCCATGCCGTTTGTCCTCCACAATCGTCAAAAAGGACGAGCATTGTATCCCCAAAGCGGCGCGGGGCCTTTTGTGCTCCGGACATTAGTCGTAGGATAGCCAGGCGTTAACGGTTGTCGAAACCACCGGACCGTTCTGACCGGAGACTGCTTATGGCTTCCAATTACGGCGTTCTGCGCAAATGGCATCGAATTCTTCCGGCCGTGGTGCTGATGACCGGCTTGTTTGCGTTTCCGTCTCCTGTAACCGCCGCCGAACCCGAACTGACGGTCGATCAGTTCTCGGTGGTCAAACTCACAGTGAAGGCCGTGCCCGACGCGCGCAGCACGCGCACGCTGGGGGCGCAACGCGAAGGCACCGGCGTGGTCATTGACTCCAGCGGACTGGTGCTGACGATCGGCTATCTCGTCACCGAAGCGGACACCGTGGAACTGGCGACGGCCGACGGCCGGAAGTTTCCGGCGAATGTTGTCGGATACGACAACGCGACCGGGCTCGGACTGGTCAAATCGTTGCAGCCGCTGCCGATCAAGCCGGTCGATTTCGGGCAGTCAGCCGTGGCGAATTTGCGGGACCTGGTGCTGATCGTCGGCTACGACGGCATCGCACCAGCCTATATCGTGTCCAAACGGTCTTTTGTCGGCTACTGGGAGTATCTGCTTGATGAGGCGATCTATACCGCACCGGCGACGGTAAACTGGCAGGGCGCGGCGCTGCTGTCACGGGAAGGCAAATTGCTCGGTATCGGCTCCCTCGCCGTCGGGGATGCGATCGGTCATCAGGGCG
>RPOR01000094.1 GCA_003820645.1 Betaproteobacteria bacterium | reverse complement strand
GATCGGGGGCGCGGCAAGTCACATGCGCGTTCAGGGATGCGGCACGAAGTGCCGACTTCAGTTTTCGCGGAAGACGGGCAGCCGCCCGGCGACGATTGACATTAGCCATGACGGCTCCCGCAAAGATACCCTGTGCAGTCATGTACAAAAAAACCTGCCCCCGGGAATACTACCGTGTCTGGCTATGGCCGAATATCCCGGCGATTTGCACATTGACCGATCTCCCAAAAAAAGCCCGGTAACGACGTTGCCGTTCCGGGCCAATCACTGCAGGCACCCATCAGGGAGGTGGGAATGAGCGCCTGCGGCAATACTGCTTCGGTAAAAACTTTCGCTCCGTACGATACCGTACATAAACACAGGGATTTTTCAGTCCCCAGACGACCCAAACCGACGGCCGAGGACCGGCGCAACGCTACTTTTTGATGCTCATTTCACTGGCGACGCCCTGCACGCCCTCGACTGTGCGGGTGACTTCAATCACGCGCTCGATCTGCGCCTGACTGTCAACGAAGCCGCTCAGCTGGACCACACCCTTGCTGGTCACCACGGCAACATCCGCACTTTTGACACTTGGATCGGACAACAAGGCGGATTTAACCCTGGTGGTGACAATACTGTCGTCCACTTTATTGCCGACCGTAGTCGCACCGTCCTTGAGAGTCATGCCGTTTTCCGTGCCTTTGACCCCCTCCACCGCACGCGCAACCTCGATGGCACGATCAACCTGGGCCTGATTGTCGACAAAGCCGCTGAGCTGAACCATGCCCTTTCGTGTTTCGACCTTGATATCGAATCCTTTGACGAACTCGTCGGCGAGCAGCGCGGATTTCACCTTTGTCGTCAACACGGTGTCGTCGATTTCAGTGCCTACAGTGGTCGAGGCAGGTGCCTGGGCTTTTGCAGGAACTGCTTCCTGGCGATTACAGCCGGTCACGAGAACGGTCATGCTCGCCATGAGCGTCATGCCGAGGGCCAGACGATAGAGACGGATGCTCATGGGAATTTTCTCCTGTTGTGCGTTGGCGATTTCGCGGCGAAACGGCAATGGCACCGGTGAAGGCCGCTGCGCGATGTGCAAATTATCACCGCATTGCCACCCACAATCTGTACGCTTACGCACATAGGCGCGGGTATGGGACTGATCCTGTCTCCGTGCCGCCGCCCGGAACTACTTGCCGAGCAATTCCCCGACCGACCTGAGCGACTCGACCCGATCACAGATCACCTTGGCAATCGCCACTATGGGGGCGCCCAGCAGCAGGCCCGCGACACCCCACAGCCAACCGAACAACAGCAGCGCGATGAACAATACCGCAGCGTTCACCCCCGCGTAGCGGCTTTGCAGCCAGGTCATCAACACCAGCCCGATTGCACTCGCCACCAGCAGCGCCACGCCCGCGACGGCCAACGCATGAGGCAAAGTGCCAAACTGGAGGAATCCGGCCACACCCGCGGCAATCGCCACCACTACCGCACCCAGGTAGGGAATGAAGTGCAGTACGCCGGCGAATACGCCCCAGATGCCCGCATCCTCCAGCCCCAACGCCTCGAATGCGAGCCAGGTGCAGACCCCAATCAGCGCGTTCGAGGCCAGGGTCGCGAACAGGTAGCGCTGCACCTGAACGTCTATTTCCCCGAGTATGTGCAGGGCGTCTTTCTTGTGCGACAGCGAAGGGCCGACAAACTGCACCAGCTTGCGCCGGAAGTGATCGCCCGACGCCAGCAGAAAGTAGGTGAGCAGCAGCACGATCGGCGTTTGTGCGACCACCAATATCAGCAGCGCCGACTGTTCGAGCGCATAGTCGCGTAACCACGCGGTGGAGTCCGCTACCGGTGGGCGCGATGCACGCGTACCCGGCTTCTGGCCCGCATCGCTGGCAGCGCCCTGCAGCTCGTTGGCGGCTTCCTGCACATTCTGTAATGCAGTCGGCGTGGCCGTCCGCGGGGAGCTCAGGTGCTGGCGCAGCTTGCGCGCGGCGTCCGGCAGTCTCTCTATCATTGCCGAGGCTTCGTCGCTCAGGGCATAGGTCATCCAGAATCCACCTCCGATCAGCACCGCCAGGACCAGCGCCGCTGCAACGGCCCGGGGTATGTGTAAGTCCTGCAGCCAGTCGACTACCGGCCGCAGCGTATAGCTGCCGAGAATGCCGATCAGCAACGGCACGAAAAACGCGCGGGCAAAATAAAGCGCGGCGACAACCGCGATGACCACGAGCACTCCAACGGCGACATTGATGCGCGCGTAGCCGGATGTGCGTTGCAAAGCGGTCGCCAGATCCGCGCCCGCAACGGCAGTCGCCACTACCGTCGCGGGAACGGGATCGGTATCGCTATGATGCGGAGTTTTGGCGGGTTGCAGAGCAGGCCTCGTTGGCGGAATCTGCTGTTGGCGAAATCAATCGATACCGTTGGCACAGCAGACTATGACCGCCGCAACAAGGCCACTGCAGGCATCGTCCCTGCAACTGCGGACCGGCTCTGTACGTGGGCAAACACAGCACGCCGGATAACCGGCGTGCAATAACAGGATTGCAGGGTGGCCGACTGTCTGCAACGAACCGGCCCCGCGACGACGGCGTGGCTGCCGCGCCTGCCCCGGCAATCACCTTCGCTGCGCTGCGGTGTAGAGCGGCATGACCGTCGGCAGCAACGATTGGATGGTCTGGACACGGCTGCTATCCGTCGGATGGCTGCTGAGGAACGCCGGGGGTTGCGAACCACTATTGGCATTGAGCATTTTCTGCCACAAGGTGACGCCGGCGCGCGGGTCATAACCGGCGCGTGCCGTGAGCTCCAGACCCATGCGGTCGGCCTCGTTCTCGTCGGTGCGGCTGAATCGCGTGGCGATGAGGGCCTGGTAGCCAATGTTGGCAATGTCAGCCGAGCCCTGCCCGAGTCCTAGCAAGGCGGTGCCAACACCGATTGCCGTCTGCGCAGCGATCGCCTGAGAAACCTGCTCGCGGGAATGTTCGCGCAGCGCATGCGACATCTCATGACCGATGACAACGGCGAGCTCGTCGTCGGTCAGATTGAGCTGTTTGGCCAGTCCGGTGTAAACCATGATCTTGCCGCCGGGCATGCAAAACGCATTGACTTGATCATCAGTGATGACGTTGACCTCCCAGTTCCAGCCCGGCGCATCGGCACGGAAAACCCGCGTCTGCGGTTCGAGGCGGCTCGCGATCGCATTTACGCGTTGCAGCAGGGCCCGATCCTGATTCAGAGTCCCCTTCGCGGCAGCCTCCGCTTTCAGCTTGGCATAGCTTTGCGCGGCCAGCTGGTCGAGTTCCTGGGCCGACACCAGCAGCAACTGCCTGCGGTCGCCGCCGACCGCACCGCCCGAGGTCGTCGTCTCGCACCCGGCGAGCATGGCCAGCGACGAGATGCAAAATAGGCTAACGACAAGTATTCTCGGAATAGACATATTTCCATCCTCAGTTGTATGAGTTCGGTCGCGTATGGATCCGCCGACCTCGAAGTGCCGTCACGCCAACCGCGCCCCGTCCGGGGTGGCCTGCCGCCATTTCAGCCGTATATCGTTTTGGACAAACTGCACACCCTTGACCCGACGCGCCAGATCGCCGACCGTCGTTTTTTCGTCTCCGGACATGACGAAGCCGCTCAGTTGTACCGTTCCCTTAAACACTGCGATCTTGAGTCTGGAGGTTATCGGGCCCGGTTCGTTGAGAATCGCTGCTTTCACCCGAGCCGCAATACCGGCATCATCGGCGTACTCGTCGGCCCCGTCGGCCGCAAGCGCGGGAGTGCTCCTCGCAACAGCCAGCACCCGGATGGCGGCCAGCAATGCGACGAACCGTTTGGGGGGTCTCATGTTTGGACTCTATAATCAAAAACATGGCCCGGATAACCGCAGATCATGCCGTTGTGGAACATCCTGCTCGACCATGCAGTCAGCAGGATGGACTCGCTTAAATGCGGCCCAACAGCAGCAGAATCAGCAGCACGATCACAATTAGGCCCAGAGCGCCGCTCGGGCCGTAACCCCATCCCCTGCTGTGCGGCCACGCGGGAATCACACCGAGCAGGACAAGCACGAGGATGATCAGTAATATCATGCCTATCGACATGCGAACTCCTTTCACCTGGATCGATGCTGCCGGCGCAGCGCACTGCGCCCAGAAAGCAGGATCGTTGCAGCAATTATCATTGTTCGCCTCACCAGTCTCTGTACGCTCGCGTACATACCGGGTATCGGATCTGATCCAGTGTGTGCTTTATCTATGAATCCCTTGTCGTTGGCACCCGCTGCAATTGCTCAGCCGACCCCTGGGACCGTCGCGTTGTCAGGACATTGGACTGCGCTGGGCATCGACGCTATTGACCGAACACTGGATGCGCTTGTCGTGCCCCCGAACACTGCGATCGTCCTCGACGGCAGCGGCATCGAGGGCCTCGACACGGCCGGCATCTGGATATTGCAGAAACTGCTGCAACGCCTGCGTAATGACGGGCATGCCGTGCAATTTCTGGGCTGGCCTCCGCGTTTTTCCCGATTGCTGGCCCTTGGCGCTGCGCAGCGCAACGCACCGCCACCGGCGACGTCTCGTCCCGGCGCACTGGCCAGAATCGGGCGGGACAGCGCAGCGGTCGGCGAAGAGGCGCGCGCACTCCTCGCCTTCATCGGCGAGAGTGCGGCCGCGCTGGCCGGTAGCATCGCACGCCCCGCGCGCATCCGCTGGCGCCCTGTCCTGTACAACATCCAGAGCGCTGGCTTCAGAGCACTGCCGATTGTCGGCCTGCTGTCCTTTCTGCTGGGCATCGTCGTCGCCTACCAGGGTGCAGACACCCTCCGCCGCTACGGCGCGAACATTTACGTGGCCGATCTGGTCGGCCTGTCGATGCTGCGGGAATTTGCGCCGCTGATCACCGCCATTATCGTGGCCGGACGCTCGGGCTCGGCCTACGCGGCCCAGATCGGCACCATGCAGGTCACCGAGGAGATTGACGCCATGCGCACCATCGGCATCGCGCCCCTGGAGCTGCTGGTGCTGCCGAAAATCATTGCGCTGCTGATCGCCATGCCGTTGCTGACGGTGTACGCCGACATGCTCGGCGTGTTTGGCGGGATGATCATGGCGAGAGCGCAGCTCGGGGTCGATTTCGGCGTTTTTTTCGACCGCCTGACCTATGCCGCCGACCTCTCCACCTATCTGGTCGGCATCAGCAAGGCGCCGGTGTTTGCGCTGATCATCGCGGTGACTGGCTGTTTCCAGGGTTTTCGCACCCAGGGTAGCGCCGCCAGCGTCGGTCGCCAGACCACGCGCAGTGTCGTGCAGGCGATCTTCCTGGTAATCGTCGCCGACGCCCTGTTTTCGGTCGCGTTCAGCATTCTGGGCATTTGACATGCCGTCCGATGCCACAGTGATCTCGCTCCGCGGTGTATCAACGCGATTTGGCGAGCACGTTGTACATGCCAACATCGATCTTGAAGTGCGGCGGGCGGAAATTTTCGCCATCGTCGGTGGCAGCGGCTCCGGCAAGTCGGTGCTGCTGCGCGAAATGATCCTGCTCCATCAACCCGACTCCGGCACGATACAGGTGCTCGGCGCCGACATTCATGCACTTGGGGAAGACGGGGCCCGCGCACTACGCCGCCGCTGGGGCGTGATGTTCCAGCACGGCGGCCTGTTCGGTTCGCTCAATGTGCTGGAGAATATCGGCCTGCCGCTGCGTGAGCACACCCGCCTCAGCGATGCGATGATCGACGAAATCGCGACGTTGAAAATCGCCCTGACCGGACTCGAGCCCGGGATCGCAACAAAGTATCCGGCCGAGTTGAGCGGGGGCATGCTCAAGCGCGCATCACTCGCCCGTGCGCTGGCGCTCGATCCCGAATTGCTGTTTCTCGATGAGCCGACTACCGGACTCGATCCCGCCAGCGCAAGCGGTGTCGACGAACTGGTGATCAAACTGCGCGACCAATTCGGCCTGACCATTGTCATGGTCACGCACGACGTCGACTTGCTGTGGCGGGTCGCCGACCGTGTCGCTGTGCTTGGCGACGGCACGATACAGGGCGTGGGTTCCATGGACGAACTGTCGCATCTCGACCTGCCTCTGGTACGGCAGTTTTTTGAGGGGCCACGCGGCAGGGCGAGACAACAGCAGCCGCACGAAAACCAGCAGGAGCAGGCATGGAAACCAAAGTGAACTACGCTGCAGTCGGCGCGTTCGTAGTGGTGCTGGGCGTCGCCTTCGTCGTCGGGTTGCTCTGGTTGGTCAGTGGCGGAGCCTTCCAGAAAAAATACGACTTTTACCTGGCAATCGCCAATGAATCGGTGGCCGGTCTCACGCTCAACGCGCCGGTCAAATACACTGGCGTCGATGTCGGCAAGGTTCAGGACATGCAGCTCGCCCCCGGCAACCCCGAGCAGGTGCGGCTCGTTTTCGCGATCGAACACGGCACCCCGATCAAGGAGGATACCGTGGCGGTACTGAAAACGCAGGGGCTGACCGGTATCGCTTATGTGGAACTGAGCGGCGGCAGCCGCGATTCACCGCCGCTGCGTGCCACTGTGGCTGGCGAACTGCCCGAGATCAATACCAAGCCATCGCTTTCCGCCCGGCTGGAAAACCTGCTCACCACGTTGCTCGCCAAGCTCGACAGTACTTCGGGCAGCATCAACGATTTGCTCAGCGATGAAAACAGGAAGGCAATCAAAAGCGCGCTGGCCGACATCGCCGCCGTGGCACACACGCTCGCCGCGCGCAAGGACTCGATCGATGCCGGCATCGCAAGCGCCACGCGCACTTTCGAGAACAGCGCCCGCGTGACCGCCGAACTCGGTCCGGTCCTGGACCGCATTGGCCGCAGCGCAGACGCGGTGCGCAAGATGGGCGACGAGGCTGCGCGGGCCAGCGCCAGCGCCGAAAAAACGGTCGACTCGGTGGGCGCGGACATCAAACGGTTCACCGCCGATACCCTGCCGGAACTGCAGCAGCTGCTCGGCGAAATGACCGTCCTCAGCGGATCGCTGCGCCGCCTGATCGAGGAAACCGAGCGCAATCCGCGTGGCTTCCTGTTCGGCCGCAGTGCTGCGCCGGATGGGCCAGGGGAACGACCCGTAGAGAGAAAACAAAATGAAAACAATTAGTTATATTATATTGTCAGCACATTGGCGCAGGCTGGGAGCCGGCAGTTTGTGTCTCATCCTCGTCGGCGGTTGCGGGTCACTGGGCCCGGCGGCCGCGCCGCAATCGCCTGCTTTCTATGCACTCGACAATGCACGCCGCGCCGCTCCCGCCGCTGATGTTGTCCGACACACATTGCCAACCGGGGCACCGACCCTGGTGGTCAGCGCGCCGCGGGCCGCAGCCGGCTTTGACAGCCAGCACATCATTTACGTGCGCCAGGCCCACCAGCTGGAATATTTTGCGCGCAGCGAATGGATAGACACGCCGGCGCGCATGCTCTCGCCCTTGATCGTCACAGCCATCGAGGAAAGCGGCGCCTTCGGCGCCGTGGTACTGGCGTCGGGTTCGGCAAGCGGCGACCTGCGTCTGGACACCGAGGTTCTGCAACTGCAGCACGAATTCGGGTTGCGGCCGAGCCGTGTGCGGTTTGTGCTGCGTGCTTCTCTCGTGGAAGGCACCTCGCGCCGGGTAATCGCGTCGCGCGACTTCAGCGCAGTGGTAACAGCGCCGAGCGACGATCCCTACGGCGGCGTGGTCGCCGCGAACCAGGCAGTGCGCACCGTGCTTGAAGAACTCGCCGCCTACTGTACCAAGACAACGGCAGACTGGGCGCCCGGGCGCAGCGAAGACCACTTCAGGCCGGCAGCGAGCCGCTCTAAAGCAGCCGCCCCCACACCCTAGCCGTCAACTCCTTGAACCGGAGCAGCAGCGAGCGGCGCTCCCAGCTCGCGAGTTCGATCGCATCCGACGCCGCGATGTCCCGCGCAAACGCCGCCTTCATCTGCTGCGCGAAGTCGCGCCCCAGGATCACCGCGTTGATTTCATCATTGTCCAGTGCACTGCGCCAATCGAGGTTGCTGGAGCCGACACAGGACCAGACGTCGTCGATGATCGCGGTTTTTACATGCAGCAGCGCGCCGCGCCGCTCATAAATCTTCACGCCGCCCTCCAGCAACTCCGAGTAATATGAGCGGCCCGCGTGAAAAACCACCGCCGAATCCGAAAAGCCAGGCAGGATCAGCCGGACGTCGACACCGCGGGCGGCGGCATCGATCAACGCCTTGATCAACTGCGGGTCAGGCACAAAGTAGGCGTTGGCAATGTACACCTGCTTGTCAGCGTTGGTAATCGCCGAGATCAGCGTCAGATAGATCAGGCTGTAGGGATCGTCCGGCGTGCTGCCGATCGCGCGAACGATATCCTTGCCCTGCGGCGCGACCTCCGGAAAATAGTTCATCCGGGCGAGCGGCTTGCCCTGCTGCGTCTCCCAGGTCTGCATGAACAGCTTCTGGAATTCACCGACTACCGGCCCATCGATCTGAATATCGGTATCGCGCCAGCCGGTGTTCGGGTTCACCGGCCCCTTACTGCCGCCGATGGCAGATCCGCTCGAATATACGCTGCTGATATTGATGCCGCCAATGAATGCCGTGCGCCCATCCACTACCAGCAGTTTGCGGTGATCGCGGTGATTGAGCGTCCACGGATTCTTCACGGTCAGCGGATTGACCGGATTGAATTCGAGCACCGCGATGCCGCCCTGGGCCAGGCGATCGAAGTAGGTTCGCGGCGTGCCCAGTGCGCCGACGCTGTCATAAATGAGGTTGACCTGGACGCCCTGTGCCTGTCGCTCGAGCAGCAGGTCCGCGAATTGGCGCCCCACCTCATCGTCTTCGATAATGTAGGACTCGATATTGATATGGTCCCGGGCACTGCGAATGGCAGCGAACATGGCCTGGTAGGTGGCCGGACCGTCTTCCAGCAACGTGACCTTGTTGCCGACCACGAGCGGACTGCCGACAATTTCCTGTTCCAGTGCAATCTGCTTGTCCAGCATGTCCAGGTCACCGGACCCGCGCTTGAGGGCCGCCACGATGGCGGCGTTTTGCTTTACCGATAGCGGTCCGCGAGCGCTTTCAAACCGCGCCGCCTGCGTGACGTAGCGATCGGTCAGAAACTCGGTGTCGGGCAACGCCGCACAACCGGCCGTGATCAACAGGCTGCAGGCCATCACGATAGTTGCAAGGTGGTTCATTCGCATGGAGTTACCTGCGCAGGCCGTGGCATTGCGCAAAAAAGTATGCCTGCATTTAATAATACCCCAAGGCAGGATTGTTGCCTGATGTGGTGACGGAACACGGGAAACGCCCTCTCACAACGTGGGCTGGCGTACAAAGCAGACGGCGTTTGCAGAGAATGCTCGAACTCGTTGACGAATTGTTTGCGCGGTCGACGCCACCTACGACCGCGACCGGGTATATCTGGCCGTACGTGCGATAGCGTACGGACCGGAGACTAGCACGCGGCCAAGATGCTGCTATCACAAGAGAAGAATTGAAGTGAAGCCGGATCAAATTGGAGGTCATTGGAAACAATTTGAAGGCTACGCAAAGGAACAGCGGAGCACGCTGACCGATGAGTCCACGGCGGACTCGGAACGGGCGCAAAAGCGGGCAATTTCGCCCATGCGGCGCCGAGACACGCAGCACATAAAGGAATAATTGTGAACAAATTCAGAATCAACACCGTCGTTTTTGCGATCAGCCTTGCATTCAGTGCCGGTGCACTGGCGCAAACCATGAGCAAAGATCAGTACAACGCAGGAAAGGACAGCATTGCTGCCGAGTTCAAGACGGCCAAGTCGGCCTGTGGTTCACTCTCCGGCAACGCAAATGACATCTGCACGGCGGAGGCCGGCGGTGCCCAGAAAGTCGCAAAAGCTGTGCTTGAAGCAAAGTACAAACCGTCCAGTGATGCGACCTACAAGGTTAGTCTTGCCAAGGCCGACGCAGCCTACGCGGTGGCCAAGGAGAAGTGCGACGACATGTCCGGCAACAAAAAAGACATTTGCGTGAAAGAGGCCAAGGCCGCCGAGACCGCGGCCGTCGCGGATGCCAAAGCACAGATGAAAACAACAGATGCGAACGAGGTTGCCAAGGAAAAGACGACGGCAGCGCTCACCAAAGCGAGCGAGAAAACCTCAGCGGCGCGGGAGGATGCCGCCAGCGACAAGCGTGATGCCGACTACGCGGTGGCCAAGGAGAAATGCGACAAGTTCGCCGCCGACGCCAAGAGTCGTTGTGTTGCGGAAGCAAAGGCGCGATTCGGGCAGTCGTAAGCCGTGATCGACCAGCCTGCCCAAGGCAGTCAACCAAAGCCCGCGACCATGGGCTGCGGTTGCGGTTCACCAATGTTCAGAAACACCAATCTCCAAGGAGACTTTTATGACCAGCATGCTTAAAGTAATTGAAGTGATTGCCGAGTCCAACAAGAGTTGGGAAGATGCGGCGGGCATTGCAGTTGCCCGTGCAGGGAAAACGCTGAAAGGCATAAAATCAATATACATCAAAGATCTGCAGGCGAAAGTTGAGAACAACAAGATCGTAATGTACCGGGTCAACGCCAACATCAGTTTCGTGCTGGAGTGATCCTGCCGCCTAAGCGTCTTTTCACAGGTGCGGCAAAAAACCTATCGACAGTTCAAGTGGACAGACTGCAGCCGCCAGACTCCGATTACCGGGAATGACGGCGTTTCACCTTCAGGGATAAGCGCAGCCTGACGTCGGCGCCGGATATCGAATCCGGCGCCTTCTGTGGCACCATCCATTTTTCGCCACCTTGGCGAATCCCTACCCAGTCATAACCTCCGTATCGGCAGAGCCTGGTCGGCGGTACTTCGGCGCCTGGCGGATTGATCTGCAACGCCGCTCAGATGCCGCACATCAGGCCAGCGATCATCAGTACCGGGTTGCCCAGGCGTGCGCCAACACGCTAAGCGACCGAGCGGGATAGATGTTGTTGCCAACTACAGCGTTGGTCCGTTGCCACGTTACCCTTCGCACCGGATCCATTGGCAGGGCTTCGAGGACATTAACGATCCAGGCCCTGGTCGATAGGCTGATCGGCCGGCTGCGCAAAAACGGCCGGTACTGCCGGTGCGACTTTGCCTCACTGTGCTGATGCACAAACCGGCAGCATCAGCAGCAACATGCGCCGTGAACCAGCTCGCGCAGTGCTGACATGACGGGCCTCAGTTAACCTCGGTATTGTGGGCCGCGGGTCCGTGCACAACCGGGACCCGACCGCCACCGGCGGCAAGAAAAGGAAAATGCGCCGGCTGCACCAGCCCGACGCATCGTTGATCCGCCATTACCATGGCGGGCCCGCGGACTTCCGGGACCGTCGTTACTTGAGCTGCATGTTATTCGTGACGCTGCTGACACCGCCGACATTTCGCGCAACCGCGACCGCGCGATTGATGTCCGCCTGGGAATTGACGAAGCCACTCAACTGCACCACACCCTTGAAGGTTTCGACATTGATTTCAGCGGACTTCAGCGCAGGATCGTTGAATATCGCGGCCTTGGTCTTTGTCGTGATGACGGAATCATCAATATATTCCCCCGTGCCCGCGGTCGTGGAAGTTGACGCGCAACCCACAGAAAGCATCAAGGCAAGGATTGCAAAAAAAACGGAAAAGCGTTTAGGTGCATTCATGATCGTAATCTCCAGGTAAATTCAAAATTTCAAACCAACGACTGGCTGCCGGAGCGAACTGAGTCGCATGACAGTAGGTCATTGCCTAACGCAAATCAGTATTGGGCTTGGTGCCATTCATTTCGACATCGACCCGGCGGTCGGGCTGCAGACAGGCGATAACCCTGGCGCTCTTCGCTCCGCGGCAATCACCCGTCGTGGTGACCGGTTGCGTTTTGCCCTTGCCTTCCGCCGCGATGCGGCCGGCCTGGACGTTCCTGCTCACCAGATAATCCTTCACAGCGTGCGCGCGGCGCTCCGCAAGCTTCTGGTTGTACGCATTGCTGCCAAAGCGGTCGGTATGGCCGGTAGCAAGGATGGTGTCGTAAGTCGCGCCGTCGAGCTGGTGTACCAGCTCATCCAGCGCGGCTTTGCCCTCGGGCTTGAGCACCGACTGGTCGAATGCGAACAGCACATCGCCAGAGAAACTGATCTTCCGCGGCAGCGGTGGTTTCACCGGTGCGGCGACTGGCGCCACGGCAGGCGACGGCGAAGGAACCACTGCGGCGACCACCGGCGTGCGGGTCGGGTCGCACGGCTCAAGGGAGAGTGCCGGCGTCCAGTCACTATCACGCCAGCACAGCCCCGTGCCGCTCATGACGATGTTGTTGCCGTAGGTATCAACCAGATAACCTTGACGCAGTGAATCCGGACCTGCGGCCGCCGCGGTCGCCGGAATCAGCGCAATCGCTGCAATAGCCGCAATAACGAATCCTGCAACCGGTTTCATGAACCTTGTTCCTTGTTTGATCCAGCTCGGGGAAAAATTTGCGGGGCGGAAATCGCCATCGAAAGCCACTTCGCCGGACCATCCCGGCCTGATGTAACGCATTCATCCATTCCACTACGCGTGACATGAGCAGAGATTACGTAGCGGGGGAAGGATGGTCTGTACGCTGTCGCACCAAGAGCGTGCACGACACATTCTCGGCAAAGCGCGTGCGGGATGTCCCGTGTCTGTGTGGCTAGTCCGAGCTAGCCGCAGAATGCGGCGACTCCAGTATCAAAACGATTGAAGCGCTGCTCGCCTTCGCCAGTCCGCTCGCGTAATCGCACCCCGCCTGTCGTTCATCGAATGAAGCGAGCGGATGCTCAAAATCCCCGGCATATACATCCCGTTGCCCGCTGGCGCCATGCGCGACCAGCACGAACTGGCACTCCCCCGGCGCCATGGCCGGGTCGGCCCCGGTTGCAGCAGCATCACCCTTGCCATTGACGAGGCTCACCGTGAATACGCCCGACAGACGATGAAACAGGCCGGCGAAGTAATTCCTGATCATCGGAAAGTTCATCACGACCGCCGTCACATTACCGGCTGGACGTATTCCACCGGCGGTTACGTCGCAAAAAATCCCTGAGCTGACGCAGCGCCTCCTGCCTCGTGGTGCCATACAGTTCCTGCGCTTTTCCGGCACGCTGATCAGCTCTGCCGGCCACCACGTGCGGCCAGTCCCCCGTCAG
>RPOR01000093.1 GCA_003820645.1 Betaproteobacteria bacterium | reverse complement strand
GAACACGACCGCAAAAACAATCATACCAGTGGGATCGGCATCGACCTTTGGCGCGACAATAACCGCCGCGTCTTCCTGGGCCAGCGCGGAAAAGCTCATCAACATCAGCATAAAACCGGAAAAAATCTTGTTCATTGCAGGCTCCTGGTCGACAGTAAAGGATGGTTATCCATCCGGGCCGGAAACCTTGGGTCAGGCCGGCACGACGACAAGTTAGCGGTTCAGGCTTGCGTCAGCCTTACTGCGGCTTGCACGAAACTTACGGCTAGCCCAGGAAAGCGGGGAAGAACAACAGTATGCAGGCTCCAGCGATCACTTCGCTTTGATGGCCATGCAGCTGCCATGCAGCACCGGCTTGTCAGAAATAGCCGTCCATCATCCTGTCGACCCACGCCGGGAGGCGCACATGGTCCTTGCGCTCGAATGCCGGGATGTACGGTTTGATGTCCAGCACCGGTGTGCCGTCCAGCGCGTCGAGCCCGCGCACTGTGATCCCTTTGTCGTCGACCGCAACAAGTTCCACCGCCGTCACGCCGAGCGGATTCGGACGGAACTTGGTACGTTGCGCGAACACACCCACCGGCGCGAGATCTTCCATGCCGCGCGGATTGCGCGCGAGCTGCTTCCCCGGATCGAACGGCGGAATGCGGTCGAGATGGAATACCACGACCACATGGGAAAACTCGCCGAGGCCGGCAAGACCTTTGACATAAATCGGATCGAGTTCGATCCGCGACTCGACGTTCGCCCAGTGGCCGACGGACATCTCGGTGCGGTCGCTGCGCACGTAACCTATGGGTTCGAATTGAGCCATTGCTGCCGTGTCCTGTAACTGAAACGCGCCATGCGCGCGCGGCGGGAACATAGCATGAAAGCCGTAGGCCAGCATGGCTGGACGGCTCTCCGCCAGCAAAGCGTCGGAATACGTCCGAGCACAGCTGATCAACCCTCATCTGCCGATAATCACGGTTTTCATCGAAACTGCGGCATCTTGACGCAAGACCCTTCACGTTCAACCACAAGCACGGAACCGATACTGGAGCATTGCCCCATGCAAAAAAAATCCCGCCACGCAACATCCGATCCTCAGTTACGGCTTCGCGGCGATGCTGCCGTGCTCTGCAGCGCTTGCCGTGCAGGTAAACACTGCTGACAGCGCAATGGTCCGCGTCGAAAACGGCATATCACATGTATCGTAAAACTCGTGTTCGTTTTGCAATCCGGCAATCACGTCAGCGATGTCCTCGTCAGCATCACCGATGCTACAGGCAAGACGCTGGTGGAGACCACTTCCGAGGGACCGTTTTTTCTGGCGCACCTGCCCAGGGGCAAGTATCAAATTGCCGCGACTTTGTCAGGCAATACCATTAAACGCCAGATCGTCATCGGCTCGGCACCCCTTGGCACCACTCATTTCCGCTGGGCAACGGAATAAGCACTCGCCCCGGTTGCCGCGGGAACCCGGTCGCAAGGTTCAAACGTGGCGGGCTGGCAAGCGGGGGAGCTTGCCGAACAGGGTTCCCAATCGGGTGATTCCGTTGTGCAGTATATGAGCCAGCGCCATGCCGAGCGCGGACGTCCAGAACGTTCCAAGCAAGCCTTTAGCCGGATGGTTTGACCGAGTCCGGCGCGCAACCCAGAAACAGAACAATCCCGCCACCCCGGCCACTTTGAGAAAAGTCGCGGGCCGCGCCATTGTGGTACGGAGCGCAACCCGTGCACGGCACAAGCTGCTGCGAACGTTCCGCGATGATTGCGCGACGCGCAGTTCAGCCTCACGAATCGCCGCAAGATCAGGGGTCCGTTTCATGGCGTGGGCATCGCGGGAGATTTCCCGGCCAGCTGGCGCCGGGTTGCGGAAAACAGCAGGCCATGGCTCATGCCCATCCCACGGTAAATCAGCACGCCGCCTGCTGCACCATTTGTCAGTGCAACGGCAAGCACTGCGACCAGCAGCGGGCAGCCCAGCGAAACCGCCGCGATGACCAAAGCGGCCATCAGTCCCAGCCATGCAGAAACGATACAGACGGCCGCAACAACCCCGCATGCCACCATCCACATGAGGGACAGGCCTGCGCGACGCGCCTCGAGCGACAAAAGATCGAGAAAATCCGCAAGTGCGGCTCGCGCCGATGCAAATACACCCGACACTTCATCGATGATGCCCGGCCGAATCCCTCCCCGGGCAGCTACGCGGTCACTTTGCGTGTCCGCACTCGCCCCGCCTCCTTCCGGCATGATGCCTTGCGAGACACGGGAAAACCGCAGGCTGTCTACCCGGAACAGCACAATCAGCGAATGAGGCGGCTAAGGATAAAACCTGTGACCAGCGCAATCCCGACCGCCTTCAACGGGTGGGCCGATACATACTGGCAGGTATTCGCCATCAGTTTCTTCTGCGAGTCATTCAGGCTCTCACCTTGTTCAGCCAGCCAGTCGGCCGTCGGCGCGGCAGCGCCAGCCACCTTGTCCACCGCCTGGTGCGCCATTGCCGCCACGTGATCGATCGCAGGTTTTGCCTTGCGGGCGGCCTCGTCTGCCATTCCGGCAACCGAATTCACGGCGGCGTGGGCGCTTGAAGATGCCTTGTGCAGGGCACCGGCGGTGTTATTCGTCCCGGAAGCCAGGGAAGTGCCACTTACAGTGTTTTCCATTTGATTCTCCTGTGATTGAGTGAAACCATCAGCCTGAAAGTTAATTGCTGTATTAATTGATGTTAAATCCAATTTTTTGGAACAACCTGTCCAAGCAGACCTGTGACCCTGTGACTTTTAAAAATGATCGTACACATGCTGCGCGGCATCTAGCGTTTGCGAAGACGCTTGGCGTTATTAATGACTCGCTTCTGCACGGGTTTTAACACGCCCGTGGCAATCCCGGCTCCTGCGCCGGAAAGTTTGGCCGCAGCCACGACCGAACCGGCCATCGTTTCGCGGACAAGCCTGGCTTGCCGGCCCATCAATTCGCTCGCGGTGCGACTAGCGCCAATCGACATCAACGAAACTGAACCCGAAAGCGCCTGTTTGAACGCGAGCGCCGCAATCTGCTGGCCGAGCAGCATCATGCGGGCGCCCACTGCCTGGGCGGATTCCAGCGCCGCTTCGCCTTTTTCGCTGCCCATCAACGCGAATTCGCGCTGATCGCGCGCACTTGGCACGACACCGGCGAGCGCAAGGCGACTCGTCCGTTGTCCGATAACCTGCGCCGAAGAAATCGCCGTTTCACCGGCTTTCCAGGCCAGCCGGCTCCACATCATGAAAGGGCTGACGAACAAGTTCATTGCAGGGATTGAATTCAATGGGGCTCCTAGTTAAACAACAGGTAGATAATGACCAGCACGATTATCGGCACGCCGAGAATCCACCCCAGCAAATACTTTCCCATGACTTGATCTCCTTTGATTTTGATGCCATCCGCCATTCCGAAGCCAGCGCAGACTGTCATGTACTTCCGGGGCGGTTGTAGCAGCGAACAGCCTTGATCCTGCCGACAGCCTGATTAAAAAACTTCAGGATTGCATGATAGGCGGCGCCCCACACCAGGTCTGTACGCTGGCGTACCATCATTTATGTGCGAAGGAAACGGTCAACGTCCCGCTGATCGTCAGAGCCGGCGCCATTGTGGTCGGCGTGTTCCTGCTCGTCGGAGTCGGCCGCAAATAAAAATGGCCGCTAAAACCGAAACCGGTTGAAGCGGCCATCCTGTGCTTCGGGAAACTCAGCGTGCGGGTTCAGGCGGAACAATGATCACCGTGCTGCCGCCGCTTTTGCCGGGTGCTCCGGAAGCACCGGTGTTCCCCGTCGAACCGGTTGCGCCGGTAGCTCCGGTTGCGCCCTTCTCGGCCTGCGCGCCTGTTGCCCCTGTCGCGCCCGTCGGGCCCGCGGGACCGGGGACGGTCACCACTGCCGGGGTAGTCACCACCGTCGGTCTGTCACAGGCGCTCAACGCCAGCGCCGCCAGCAGCGCAGAGAACAAAATCGAATACTTCATGGGAACTCCTTTGATTGTTGGTTTAACAAAACCCGTCCCTATACGGGACGGTGACTGCTTTGGCATGCCCTTCAGGATGCATTGGATTGTCCTGTCATTCCGTTCGCTGGGGCACATAGTCAAAGTCTGCGGCTGGCAGGGTTCTTGGCCGCCGGATCAGCGCCAGGGCTGCCACGGGCTGCTCTGTATCCAGCGTATGCGCGGGTCAATTCGGCACCCATAAAAAATATCTGGGATGAGTAATACACCCACACCAGTATCACTACCAGTGAGCCGGCCGCACCGAAACCGGCAGCCAGCTGACTGTTGCCGAGATAGAGTCCGATCAGAAATTTGCCCAGCGTAAACAATGCGGCCGTAATGGCTGCGCCTATTCCCACGTCCCGCCAGGCGATCCTTGCTTCGGGCAGCCACTTGTATATCGAAGCAAATAACGCGAAAACCACAAGGAAAGAAAACAGCGAATTGAGGCCCTCGAGCAGCCATCCCGTCCCTGCGAACGAGCCACTCCAGGATTTCTGCAACGCCGCCAGTACTGCGCTGACTCCCAGCGAAACCAGCAACAGGAAGCCGATGGTCAGGATGAGGCCGAAGCTGAGCAGGCGACCGCGCACCAGAGCAATGATCCCGCCGTGCACCGGCCTTTGTTCGCCCCAGATGACATCGAGACTGTTTTTCAATTCTGCGAATACGCTGGTTGCGGCCACCAGTAACGTGATGCCGGCTATGACGCTTGCCCAGAAACCGAGGTCCGAGTTGTACGACGCCGCGAGCAGACCCTGTATCGTTTTCGCCCCGCTCTCCCCCGTCAATCCGTGAAACTGTGCAATCACTTCGCCACGTGCGGCCTCGGCACCAAAAGCAAAACCGGCGATGGCGATCGTGATGACCAGGATTGGAGCGATCGAGAATGTGGCGTAGAAGGCCAGCGCCGCGCCCATGCTGGACGCGCGATGGTCTGACCAGGCGTTCGCCGCCTCCCGCAGCAAACTCAGGTATACAAGCACGCCATCGTAAACACGGGGAGGACGACCGTGTCCGTTGTTTGGCGCCGCGCCGGTCCCTGCTTTTCCGGATTTATTAACCATTTGTATTGGACCGGCTCACGGCAAAATTACTGCAATCCTGCTGGAGACATCCAGTCGGCCTCGGCTCGCAGGCTGAAATTCCGGTTACGCCACGATCGAATCCAGATCAGGACGCTCGGCAAACCGGTGTTTGGCAATGGCCATGACGAAGTTGCCGGTGAAAGCATCGTTGACCGCCTTGCCCGATGCGGCAATCACGCCCGGCCCCTGAAATTTCCCCTCCGGGACCCCGGCCGACATTGCCGCCCTGGCGATCAGCAATGCGCCTTCGTCGCTGGCGGCGATGGTTTTGCCGTGCTTATAGGCTTCCTTCACAAACAGCACGGCATTGGCATCCGCACACAAAGCGTCCGCGCTGCCTTTACCACCCGGAACAAATACCGCATCGAACAGCACTGATCCCACTGTCGGCAGACTGTGATCGACCTTGATCACCTTGCCCGCTTTGCTTTTGATCTCGCCAATTCGGGGGGCAAGCAACTTGATGGCCGCGCCACCGGCTTGCAACGCCTTGCGCACCGCGTCGATCACCGCGCCATCGACACCGTCCGCCACCAGCACTGCGACCTTGCGCCCGACGATGGAATCCCTGCGGGCATTGGCCATGCTCAGTGCCGGATCCTTTGCCGGCTTGTCGGTGCGGGAAACGGCCTTTGCCCCGGCGGGTGGCCTGGGTACCGTCATGCCCAAACCGTCGGCAACCCGTTGCGCGAGCACCGCATCGACCTGGGTCAGGTTGGACACCATGCGCTCGCGCACTGCCGCCACTCCGACCTTGGCCAGCTCGAAGCAGAATGCCGCAACGATATGATCCTGCTCCCACTTGGCCTGGCTGCGCCAGAACAACGCCGCCTGCGAGTAGTGGTCGGCGAAGGACTCGCTACGCAAGCGTATTTTTTCACCCTCCATCGACTGCGGATGGGTCACGAAGCCGCCCTTCTCCCAGGGCCGCTGCATCGGACAGCCGCCACCCAGCGAGTTGGGCTCATAACTGACCCTGCCCTTGACGACGGTCTGCCGCATGTGGCCGTCGCGCTGGTTGTTAGCTACAGCAGCAAGCGGGCGGTTGATGGGGAGCTCGTGAAAGTTGGGGCTGCCCAGGCGTGAAAGCTGGGTGTCGGTATAGGAAAACAGCCGCCCCTGCAGCAGGGGATCGTTACTGAAGTCGATGCCGGGCACGAGGTGTCCGGGGTGAAACGCCACCTGCTCGGTCTCGGCAAAATAGTTGTCCGTATTGCGGTTCAGCGTCATCTTGCCGATGATCTGCACCGGTACCACTGACTCGGGAATCAGTTTTGTCGCGTCGAGCAGGTCAAAGTCAAACTTGTGTTCGTCTTTTTCCGGCACGATCTGCACGCCGAATTCCCATTCCGGATAGAGGCCCTGGTCGATGGCCTCCCACAAATCGCGCCGGTGGTAATCGGCATCCTTGCCGGCCAGCTTCACCGCCTCGTCCCAGACCAGGGAATGCACGCCGAGCACGGGTTTCCAGTGGAATTTGACGAACGAGGACTTGCCGGCTTCGTCGATGAAACGAAAAGTGTGCACACCGAAGCCCTCCATGGTCTGCAGGCTGCGCGGAATCGCCCGGTCCGACATGACCCACATCAGGACGTGGGTCGTTTCCGGCACCAGCGAAATGAAGTCCCAAAAGGTATCGTGCGCCGACGAGGCCTGCGGTATTTCGTTATGGGGTTCCGGTTTCACCGAATGGATGAGATCGGGAAACTTGATGGCATCCTGGATAAAAAATACCGGAATATTGTTGCCGACCAGATCGAAGTTGCCCTCCGCGGTGTAGAACCTGACCGAAAAACCGCGTACATCGCGCGCCGTGTCTGCTGAGCCGCGGGACCCCGCGACGGTGGAAAAACGCACAAACACCGGCGTCTTCACCTTGGGATTCTGCAAAAACCCGGCTTTGGTGAATTTGCGCATGGACTCGTACACTTCAAATACGCCATGTGCACCAGCGCCGCGCGCATGCACCACGCGCTCGGGAATGCGCTCATGGTCAAAATGCATGATTTTTTCACGCAGGATGTGGTCTTCGAGCAGCGTTGGCCCGCGGACACCGCCGCGCAAGGAGTTCTGGTTGTCACTGATGCGCAGACCCTGATTGGTGGTGAGCGTATCGCCCGGCTCCTGCGCAAGTACTGACGCCGCCTGTTCGGAACGGTTGGCGTCGGCCGGGGACGGGTCGAGACCGGTACGATTGCCTGAAGTGGCCGGGGAATTTTTGGGTTTGGTCATGGGAAGTATCCTTGATGGAGTGGTTGTGTTTCGGAGGTAATTCAGCGTCCCTGAGCTAGGCCGGCAGTGCGAACAGATCGGCGTCCGGGTCGGGCAGGCCCAGAATGGCGCGTTGGATCACTTGTGCAGCGATCGCGCTGAAGGTGATGCCGTTGCCGCCATAGCCCAGTACGGCGAAACAGCGTGTGGCGCCGGGGATTGCGCCTATGGCGGGCAGCCCGGTGGCGCTGTCACCAAAGCAGCCGGCCCAGGTGAATTCAGGCCGGGTGTCGAGTCCGGGCAGCAGCCTGTCGAGCTTGCGGCGGATGGCATTGATCTTCGCAGGGATCAGCGCGTCGCGTCTGGCTTCGTCTGAAAACGCTTCGTCTTCGCCGCCGGCGATAACACGGCCAGCAGGCGTCGTGCGTATATACAGATAAGGGTCGGCTGCCTCCCAGATCAGGCAACGGCTGGGCCACAATCGTTCTGGCTGCGGTGCAGTGGCCATGGCCCAGGTCGAAATCGCCTTGTACCGACGCGGCTTCACAAGTTTCACCAACTCGTAGCCGGTGGCAAACACGGCATGCCGGGCGCGTACCTCGTGGCCATCGGCCGTGGTCAACGTGACGCCGGCGCGGCCTGCATCGATATCGACCACTTCAGTCGGCGCATAAATGCGCACCCCCCGCGACTGCGCGGAGCGCCACAAACCAGCGACCAGCGCCACCGGATCGACCTCGCCGGCGCCGCTCGAGAGCAAGGCTCCGGGCCGCTCGATACCCGTCAGGGCGCGCAACTCGCCGGCATCGATAAAACGCGAACGCAGGCCCACCTCTTTCCGCGCCGCCGCTTCACGCTTCAGTTCCTTCACGTTCAGCACGTTGCCCGGCAGATAAACGCTCTGGCGCTCGCGAAACGCGCAGCGCAGGCCCAGATCGGCGATGCGACCACGCAGGAAATCCACCGCGGTTGCGGAACGCCAGTAAGCCCGCACTGCACGTTCCCGCCCGAGCTTTCGCTTCAGATGGATAAGCGGCTGGTCGATGTCGAATTGAAGCAGCGCGGTACTGGCGGGAGTCGAACCCATGACCGGGCCGCGGCGGTCGAGTACGGCGACACTCTTGCCGGCACGCCGAAGCGCGTCAGCCACCAGCGCTCCGCTGACGCCGGCGCCGACAACAACGACGTCGACTTTCAGATTCGCAGCGAGCGGCATGCTCGCCACCCGCACCCCGCCCCGCCGCAGCCACACCGGCGTGCCGGTGCGCAGATCGCGCTGCAGCGTGGCCATGGCGTGGCCGTTACTCATCCACGGCCAACTTTAAGTCGATCATTTGCGAAACCGCAGGCGCAGCAGGCTTGTTGTTCTGGCCTCCATTGAGTTGTCCAGGCCGCCAAGCTTTTCGTGCTGGCAGGTTCCGCCAAGCTGGCGGAACGTTCGGCACCAGTAACACGCCACACCACATTGCCCACATCGTCGTTGGGCAGCACATAAAGCCAGCGTGGTTGATCCAGTTCGCCGGCAAACGCGGCCACGCGTGTGCCCGGCACCGATTGCGGCGTCGCGCCGTCCGGCCAGCCTTTGGCGGGAGCGATATGCACGGTCTGAATCAGCGTTTGCGGCAGCGGTGTCGGATGTGGCCCTGTGCCGCCCGAGATCGGCAGCTTGGCAAAATCGCCACAGCCTGTCAGCGCAAGAAGCCCCACGCCGATCAAAACGAAAAATGAAAGCGGTGCTAGCTTGATGTCAGCACAACGGGAACTGCCGCTCACAGCCTTCCCATCAGCATCAGCACGATGATGACAATGATCACCAGCCCGAGACCTCCGCTGGGACCGTAACCCCAGCTCTTGCTGTGCGACCAGTTCGGAAACACGCCAATCAACAGCAGGATCAGAACAACCAGCAGTATGGTTCCGAGACTCATGGATTTCTCCTGGATGTTATTACGCAACGAAAGAGTTGGATGACTGCATACAACTCAAGCTGCGGGCCAACGCCTGCGGCAGGCTGCCTGTGCCTATGTGTGCCCGGGCAAAAGTTTCAATGCCCGGACCACGCATGGCGTGGCCCGAAGCAAGCGGAACTGATATACCCGGAGTGCCTAGCGATAGACGTGCTCACCACTGCTTTTTTTCCATTCCTGCTCGAAATGGGCGGCGTCCTCGTCAGAGCGGGGCTTCACACCCATCAGAATTCCACCCTCTTTAATCCCGTTCTCGTATTGCTTGACCCGTTCTTCCGGGATGCCCAAGCCAATCAGCGCACCCACCACGCCGCCGGTCAAACCACCCGCACCTGCGCCAACCAAAGCCGCAGCGATCGGTCCGGCGATGACCAGTCCCAGTCCGGGAATGGCGATCGAAGTTCCCACCGCAGCCACGGCCGCAGCGATCGCGCCCAAAGTGCCGCCAATGGCGCCACCAATTCCTGCACCCTCGGCAGCCTTGTTGCCGAGTTCGGTTTCGATACCCGAATCCCCGGAGAAATGTTTTTTCCGCGTTTCGTCCGACATCATCAGGTTGACATCGCCCTTGTCGTAGCCGCGGCTGGTGACAGCGCCGTAGGCCCGCTCCGCATTCTCGCGATCCCTGAATAACCCCGTCACCATCTTCGAACCTGCGGGCTGTGATTTGACGATGGCTCCATCCGCTGCGGTGCCAGGAATATGTTCGACGGGTTTGTTCATTGAAATGCCTCCGGTTGATTCCCGCGTCCCGCAGATTGCGGGGTGCCGGGATGGATATCAGGGTTGAACATAGGCAATGCACATCAACAGCGTCTGTACGTTGCCGCACCATTTCCCGCGGCGCGCGGAAAGGGCCATTGGTAAATATAAATAAAATTGGGATTACGGCATCAACCCGGTGGTTGCCCGCCGGATAGCGCTACAAAAAAGGGGGGGGGTTGTTATATCGTACGTTCCCGCACAGACCCTGCACTGGCGCGTGTCCATGCTGACCTTTCTCCGGAATTTTCCGGCAGAGTTTTCATCTCATCTACTTAAGGAATATCAATATGAATGCTTCCAAATTTCTCATCCCGACGGTCGCCACAATTGCCTTTGCCAGCATTATCGGCATTGCCTACGCACAGACCGGCGCGACTGGCGCCCCGAACAATCGTTCGAATGACAGTACGACTACTGACGCTACAGGCACCATGAACCGCGACTCGACTGGAACGATGAATCGCGACTCCACCGGAACGACAAACCGGGACTCCACTGGCACCATGAATCGCGATTCGACCGGCAGCATGAATCGCAGTTCGACAAGCGATCGGTCCAACGAACGTGTGGCCCGCGCCGACCGCAACTGATCAACCGCAACATTCCTGACAGCACTCAACCGCTTACAGGGTTACCCCTGTGAGTGGTTTTCAACATTTTCAGCCGTGTTCGTGCGCCCCATAACTATGATTTTCGGATCATGACAAACACGCTCATATCGACATGGGTTGCGGCGTGTTCCTGCATTGCCGGGAATATTCGCCGGGCGCTGCTTGTCAGTGCAGCAACACTGGTCTTGGTGATCCCGTCCACGGTCAGTTCTGACCAGGTTGGCGTGACCGGCCCGGTTGCCATGCGCACTCCCGCAACAATCGAAAAGCCGGCCGCCGCCGCCCGTTTTGCGGACTTCGGCGACCAGACCCCCTCGATTGAGGCGCGTTACATTGCCGATTGGGTCGCTGATTCAGGTGACAACCTGGGCGCCGGCTTTGTCATCATCGACAAGAAATCCGCCAAGATCCATGTCTTTGACCATGACGCCCGCCTGCAGGGCACAAGCCCCGTGTTGCTCGGTGCCGCGCGCGGTGATGACGCGGTTCCAGGCATCGGTACTCGACCGATCGAACAAGTGCGGCTCGAGGAACGGACTACGCACGCCGGCCGGTTTGTCGGTGAGCGCGGCCGTAACACACAAGGCGAGGACATCGTCTGGGTGGACTACGATGCTGCGGTTTCCATGCACCGTGTCCGCAACACCAATGCAAAGGAACGCCGGCTGGAAAGGCTGGCAACGGCGACCGTTGACGATAACCGGATTTCTTACGGATGCATCAATATCCCGGTCGCTTTCTACGAAACCTACATCTACCCAGTTTTCGCAACACGCAATGCCGTGATCTACGTGCTGCCCGAAGTGAAATCCGCGCCGCAGGTGTTCGGCTCTTATGACGTCGCTTCAATGCGCGGCCGCGGGCCTGACCTGTCTGTGGATTTTCCTGATTTGACGCTCAAGCAGTTTGATGCCTCAAATTTGATGCGTTGAAGATGGAATCGCGCGTAATTGAAATTCGCAAGGGTCAGGCGCCGGCCAAGCTGGAGCGCGCTGAGTTCGCTTCCCGCTTTCGGGCCGCCTTCATTGACCCTGCATTCCGCGTTGAAGAGCAGTCGATTGCTCGCCTTGAAGCGATTGCCTGGAAGGCCTATTCGGAAGGTCGCAAGGCCCCCTTCACGCAGAAAGCGGGGCCGGGATATGTTGATCCGGAATATGACTTGTCAACCGAATGGATCGCAACAAAGCAGCGTATAGACCAGGCCCAACTGCGTTGGGCGGACCCGGCGACTCCGTCGCGGGTGTTGCTGATCTGTGGTTCGGCGCGCAACGACGGCACCTGTCCTGGTGAGATATCGAAGTCATTCCGGCTGGTGGGGATTGCCCGGGAAGCGCTGGAGCAGGCCGCCATCCAGACCGATGTACTGGATCTGAGTCTGCTGACGTCCGAATACGCTCTTCATATCCATCCCTGCAAGGGCTGCGTATCGACTGCGATGCCGCTGTGTCACTGGCCGTGCAGCTGCTACCCCAATCACGCGCTGAATCAGACCAACGACTGGATGGCGGAAATCTACGAGCGCTGGACCGCCGCTCATGCGGTAATCATCGTCTCGCCGGTATATTGGTACCAGAGTCCAAGCCCGCTGAAACTGATGATCGACCGTCTGGTCTGCGCCGACGGGGGCAATCCCGATCCGACCTCAACCTCCGGCAAGAAGGCCGGCAAGGCAAAAGAACTCGAGATGGCCGGATGGGACTACCCCCAGCACCTGGCGGGGCGCGTGTACGGGTTACTCGTCCACGGCGATGTGGCCGGTATCGAAGGGTCGCGTCGCGGCCTGTCGGACTGGCTCGACTGGATGGGCTTCATCGACGCGGGGCCGCAGGCCCGATTGGACCGCTACATCGGCTACTTCGAGCCCTATGCGACCAGTCACGACACGCTGGACAAGGATGTGCCGATGCAGGAGGAAGCCCGCAACGTGGCGCTCGCAGTGGCGAAGGCCGTGGTCGAATTGCGTACCGGCAAACTCCAGGCCGTACGGCCTGTTCTGTCGCGTCCCCGGCCCAAGTAAACAGTCTCAGCACTGAGGCGCGGAACAACCAATTCCAGAATACCCGTTGTCACCGTTGCATCGGGCAAGATGCCGGTCTGCGATGGCGCGGGAACGGGGGCTGGCGGAAGTGCGCAAAGTCCGAAAAATCCTCCCGACAGGCAGTGGGAATTTTTGCCTGGAAAGTTCGACCGGAAGACAGAGTTCCATTCATTCTCCGTTGTGCCCGCTCCACCCGATGCCGGCAACCTGGCAACCGTGGGCCTGTCACGCTTCAATCCGCCCAGCCATTATCAGTTGATCGAGAATGCCGGGGCCACTGACGTCCACGCCAGGGGCGCAGGCCTCGCATCGGGAATGATCCGCTACCCGCAACAACCCCTGTCCTGGCGCGGGAAAGTCATGAATCTTTCCCCGAGCGCGATCTGACGCGATGCAGGCGGATAAGGCGCCGTAAAACGGGCGCCGAAAAAAGCGGCATTGCACCAGCAGGATGCAATGCCGCCTGCGCTGCGTAAACCGGTTAGTGCCTGTCGTTTCTAGTCGCCAGGAATGCATTGCGCATTTGCGACGCCATCACCTGGCGCTCGGCATCTTCCCGGGCAATGCCGTAGGATTCCCGGATGCCGCCGACCAGTTGCTCGCGGTTGCCGGCGATCCGATCCATATCCTCCACAGCTGAGCACTACATTTTTTACTTGTTTTCTTGGG
>RPOR01000092.1 GCA_003820645.1 Betaproteobacteria bacterium | reverse complement strand
GCCGCCCGCAGACCTGATGCCGCGGGTGGAAGTGCTGGCCGGGTGGAAACACGGCGGCTTCCTCGCGCGCATGCCCAAGCTGCGCTGGATCCAGGCGATGACGGCCGGCGTCGAAGCCTGGCTCGACGCCCCCGGCCTGCGCGATGAGGTCATTCTCTGCTGCGCCCGCGGTTCGCACCGCCACTCGATGTCGGAGAACATCCTCGGCGCGCTGTTCCACCTGACCAAGCCGTACATGGCGGTTGCGCTCGACCAGAAGCAAAGCCGCTGGACCCGGCGCCAGTCGCGGCTGCTCGCCGGGCAGACGCTGGGTATCCTCGGCCTCGGCGCGATCGGGCAGGAGCTGGCGCGCAAGGCGGCGGTGCTGGAGATGCGCGTGATTGGCACGAAACGTTCTCCCGCGCCGGTGCCGCATGTCGATCAGGTTTATTCCGGCGACCAGACCGATGAAGTCCTGCGCCAGGCGGACTTCGTCGTGCTGCTGATGCCGGCGACGACCGAGACCGACAACTTCATCAACGCCGAACGGCTGAAGGCCATGAAGCCCACGGCGTGGCTGCTCAACTTCGCCCGCGGCTCGCTGATCGTCGACGCAGACCTCATCGCCGCGGTGCAGGCCGGGACCATCGCCGGCGCGGTGCTCGACGTCTTCCGCGAAGAGCCGCTGCCGGCGACGCATCCGTTCTGGACCACCGAAAACATACTCGTGCTGCCGCACATCGGTGGCGGCCATGCCGGCCGCGGCGCCGTGGTTGCCGACATCTTCGCGGAAAACGCGCGGCGCTACCTCGCGGGCGAGCCCTTTGCGACGGCAGTGGATCGCGCGCGCGGGTATTAACGGCCGGTTACACGAGGAACTCGTGGGCCATTGCGGTTCCGGCGGGCATGGACCGGGGCGGAATGTGCGCTTGACTTTCCACACGTTCTGAAAAACAGCGACGTGGTCGGGGTCGGATAAAAAAAGAACGGCATCCTGCGCCGCCCAGTGGTGCGGGTGCAGCGGTAGAGGCTGCTTTCCGGAAGTTATATAACTTATTGATTTTATTGATATTTTTGTTATTCACCGCAGGCGGCGCTGTTGCGCCGCTGGACGTCGGATGACGGTTCGCCGATGCCGGCGGTGCGCATCGCTCCCGGACTGGTTGCATGGCGCGCCGCTTGTATACTCCTCAAGGCCGTTCACTAAAACTACAGATGCCGGAGGAGATGATGAATCGATTCATTGCAAGTGCTTGCAGGGCGTTGCTGATGCTGTCGACGGGCAGTTTGATCGCGGGCGCCGCGTCCGCGCAGGCCCCGGCCTATCCCGCCAAATCGATACGCATGGTCATCGCGCTGGCGCCGGGCGGCGGTGTCGATACCACCGGCCGCTTCATCGCGCAGAAGCTGCACGAAGCGTGGGGCCAGTCGGTGGTGGCCGACAACCGGCCCGGTGCCGGGGGCACGATCGCTGCTGAACTGGTGGCGCAGGCACCCCCCGATGGTCACACGCTGCTGATGACCTCGGCGGGGATCAGCATCACGCCGAGCCTGATGAAACTGTCCTACGATCCGCGCCGGGATTTGCTGCCGGTGACGATGGCGGTGGTGTCACCCGGCGTGCTGGTGGTGCATCCGTCGGTGCCGGTGAAGAACGTCAAGGAACTGATCGCCTTCGCCAAGGCCCGGCCGAACGAGCTGTTCTTCTCGTCATCCGGGCTGGGCTCGGCGCAGCACCTGACCCTCGAGTTGTTCTCGCAGATGACGGGGCTCAAGATGACGCATGTGCCGTACAAAGGCACGTCACCGAGCGTCAACGACGTGATCGCCGGGCGCATTGCGCTCACCGTCGCCAGCGTGATCTCGACGCGGCCGTTTTTCACGACGGGCCGGCTGCGCGCGCTGGCGGTCGTCGGCCCCAAGCGCACGCCGGCGCTGCCGGATTACCCGACGATCGCCGAATCGGGCGTGCCCGGATTCGGAGTTGAAAACTGGTACGCGCTGTTTCTGCCCGGCAAGACCGACAAGGCGATCGCGGTGAAAATTCAGCAGGCCGTCACCCGCGTGCTGACCGATCCGGGCACCGAAAAGCTGTTGCGCGGCCAGGGCCTCGATGCCGTCGGCAACTCGCAGGAGGAGTTTGCCAAATTGTACGAAGCCGAAATCACCAAATGGGCGAAGGTCGTGCAAACGGTCGGCTTGAAGCCGAAATAGCCGCTGACTCGCAGCATAGCGCGATGCTGATCCCTGCGCGCAGAACGCTGCAAGCGGCATGACACCGCGCAACACTCACCCAGACCCCGCTGCGGCGGGGTTTGTTTTTTGTTTCAT
This sequence comes from Betaproteobacteria bacterium, assembly GCA_003820645.1. Taxonomy (GTDB): domain Bacteria; phylum Pseudomonadota; class Gammaproteobacteria; order Burkholderiales; family SG8-41. The sequence continues at coordinate 11,112 of RPOR01000092.1, read as the reverse complement.
CCGAATGGCGGCCATTGGCATTGGGCCGGACCCGGTCGTTCGCCCATGTCGGCCGTCGGCGGCACGGAACCGGTCTGAACGAAAACCCGGATTATTTGGCCGATTTCTGGCGACGGTAGTCGCAGCCCGCGTCACGCGGCAGGCCGATGAACGGCGCCCGCAGCGCCAGCAGGAGTGCCTTCGTCATCTGCACGCGATCGAAGCGCTGCAGCGCCGGCATCACCGGTGCAATGTGATCGATCCCCGAGACTTTGACGAAGTCCATGCCTGGCAGTACCGCGGCATCGATCGGCACCAGGCCGTCGCTGCGGATGCCCGCGAACCACATCAGCCTGAGTGGAATCTCGAGCAGCGTCTTCGTGTGCGCATCCGGGGCGCCGTCAAGCGTGCTGGCGAAGGCGATCGCCGGCACGTCGCGCAGCAGCATGCCGATCGCCGCCGAGTGGTTGCGGTAATAGGCGAGCGAGGCCCCCGTGGTCAGGCCCTGCGCCGACTCTTTCGTGCCGCCGAACAGCCCGAGGATCGTGGTCGCAACCGCGGGATCGAGCAGCGAGCCGTTGACCAGCAAGTCAGCCACCGGCGAGCCGAAAAACGCACCCTGCAGCGACAACCAGCCCTTCACTTTCGCCTGTAGCGACGGTTCGGCGCGCAGTGCCTCGAGCGCGTCGACCGAGCCCTTGCTGTGCGTGATGAGAATCACCGGCTTTGCCGATTCGCGAATCGCCGCGGCGATGATCGGTGCGTTGATCGCGATGCTCTGCCCGGGCCTGACCGCGACCTTGTCGCGCTGGACCCCGATCGAGGCGAGCCACGCCAGCTGATCGGCGAAATGGGCCGGATCAACGTTGCTCAAATAGCCGGGCACGAACAGCACCTGGTATTGACGCAATGCTGCCGCGTGCGCTGTGCCGAAGGCGCAGTTGCTGCGGTACGCATCCTGAAACTCGCGTGTCAGGTCAGCACCGCCCGCGGCGCGCGTCCCGCCCGCAACCAGAATTGCGAATGCGAACACCAGTATCTGCGACCGACTGCGCTTGCGCCACATGGGCTCTTATATCACGCGCACCTGGTGCACCGGCCGTGCCGGCCAAGGTCCGCAATCGGCGGGTGGCCGATGCGCCCCGCACCGAGACGCCCCCTCAGAACCCTCGCAACCGTGATTTCTCGCACATTGCGTGGCAGCCCATAGGACAAATCTTCTATTCAATCTGGCAGGAGTCTCCGATGCGCCGCGCAGGCACAGGGCATATCGTCAGCCTGACATGGTGGATAGCGGCCGGGGACGATTGCTCCGGAGTTCCCGAAATCACCGGAAGCGCCATCTTGAAAGCGGAGGGTATATGAAACGCATCCATTGGCTCATGGCTGATTTCTACTTCTGGTTGTACATCCGGACCAGCAGAAGGAACATCCACTGGTTCAAGAAATCCATGAACCACGAACGCAGGGCACGGACCCGTCGCTTGGCGCTGAGCTGAGCCTGAATCTCCGTAATCGGCGGTCGTCCGTGGCGGCGGGCTTGCCGGCCCGCAGCGCTCGTCATTGCCGTTACGCCCTGCCCGGCGTCGACGGACACGCTCCAGCTTTGCAAACGTTCGCATGATCCCCGGCGGTGCGGTCCGTGGCGGCGCGGGAAGCCGCGCGCGCGACGGGCACCGCCGGGGGTGCATACGCCGGAGGTTTTCCCTCAGCCGCCGCGCTTGGTAATGACCACCTCGAGATACTCCGCGGGCACCACCAGCGAGCCAGACCCTGCGGTGTTGCAGCGGTCGAGCAGCGCCAGGACGTCCTGCTCGAGCGCATTCTGACCGGCCGGATCGAGCGCCGCGAAGGCCTTGTGCGTCGGCCCGTAGTAATCGCGGAAAATCTGCAACCAGTGCGCCGCCGAGCGATAGCGGAAGTTGAAGTTCCTGCGCGCCGTGCGGATGTCCGCAGCGCGGGTGCCGAACAGCTCCACGATGTGCGGTTCGGTGCCCCACAGCGCCGGCGATTTCAGCCCGGCAGGTGCCGGAATGTAGGCGCCGATGACCTTGAACAATTGTCCGATGAAGCCCTCGGGCGTCCAGTTTGCCAGTGCGATGCGCCCGCCGTTGCGTATCACGCGCAGCATCTCGCGCGCGGGCCGCGTGTGATCCGGGGTGAACATTGCGCCGAACGTGGAGATCGCAACGTCGAAGCTGCCGTCCGCGAACGGCAACTCTTCGGCATCGGCGGTCTGGAAGTTCACGGACAGTCCCTCGGCGGCCGCGCGCACCCGGCCCTTGTCGAGCAGCGCCGGCACGTAATCGGTGGCGGTGACCTCGGCGAAGCGGCGTGCCGCGGCCAGCGTGGCGTTGCCATTGCCCGCGGCGACATCAAGCACGCGTTCACCGGCCCGGATGTCGGCGGCCTCGGCCAGGGATTCGCCGACGATCTGCAGCGTGACGCCGATGACGGCGAAATCGCCGCTGGCCCAGGTGGCCTGCTGGCGCTGCTTGATGGCTGCGTAGTCGGGTGCGCTGGCTGCGGGTGCTGCGGCTTGCGAAGGTGCACGTGCGGCAAGGGGTGTCATGTCTGGTTCTCCTCAAAAAAGTGGGTGACGTTAATCGGTTCACTGCTGTGAACGAGGCCGATTATTCGCCGCGCACGGGCTTGACACTTGATTGAGCGTCGTCCACATTTGTCCCTGCGTCCTGAATTGCCGGTGGACTTGATCGAGTGTCCGCCGCGCTTGCCCCTTCGTCCGGGAGGCCTGGTCGATGACCACCGACACGCTGTCCGATGTGCTGCGCTCGGTGCGCCTGCGCGGCGCAGTGTTCTACTACCTGAGCTTCGGAACCGAGTGGGCGGCTGAGGCGCCGGCCGCCAAGGACATCGCGGGGACGGTGATCCCCGGTGCGGAGCATGTGATGGAGTATCACGTGATCACCAAGGGCAGCGGCTGGGCGGCGATCACGGGCGAACCGCCGGTGCGCCTGGCAACGGGCGATATCGTGATGTTCCCGCACGGCGACCCGCACGTGATGTCGAGCGCCCCCGGTCTGCAGCCCACCCGCATGACCGCGGACTGGGTACACCGGACGCGCAACGATCCGAAGCCCATTCCGATCGTGTTCAATACGCCAAATGAATTCTCCTACGGCGCGCCGGGGCCGGACTCCCCGACCAATGTGGCGTGCGGTTTTCTGGGCTGCGACCTGAGGCCGTTCAATCCGCTGATCGCAACGCTGCCGCGCCTGCTGCATCTGCCGGCGGCCAGCGATGGCGCGTGGATCGGGCAGGTCATGCGGCAGGCGGTCGATGCTTCGCAACACAAGCGCCCGGGGGGTGAGGCGGTGCTGGAGCGCATCAGCGAGATGATGTTTGTCGATGCCGTGCGGCGCCACGTCGAGCGGCTGCCCGAGGAGAGCACCGGGTGGCTCGCGGGACTGCGCGACCGCTACGTCGGGCGGGCGCTCGCGCTGATTCATGAAAATCCGGCGCGCGCGTGGACGATCGACGCACTGGCCGACGCCATCGCGCTGTCGCGCTCGGCCTTTTATGAAAGGTTCATCCGGCTGATCGGCCAGCCGCCGATGCAATACCTCACGCAATGGCGCATGCAGGTGGCCGCGAATCTGCTGCGCCAGAGCCACGCCCCCATTGCGGCGATCGCGCTGGATGTGGGCTACGAATCGGAAGCGGCGTTCACGCGTGCCTTCAAGCGGCAGGTCGGTGCGCCGCCGGGCGCCTGGCGGCGCACGCAAAACAGGGGGTAGGGGTTTTGCTTTCCGTCAATTGCGTGCGGCAGATCGTCTGACGCCGTTGCTTTCCGTCAGGGCCTGTCAAGTGGTACTTTAAACGGCGACTCTCAAATTAAAAAACCCCCTTCGGGTCGAACCCGCACTTTCACCTGCGTTTACAATCGGCCGGAAGCAGAGTTGCCACTACCCGCATTTCCAGAGCAGCATAGCGACCGTTCACGGCGATGGAGGGCTGGAGTCTATCCCGTCCGCGTTGAGGGCTTGTTAATACAAAACCGATCACAGGGAGAGCACATGGGGATTTTTAATTTCAAGTTACCGTTGTTGATTTTGACCGTTGCCTGTCTTGCCGGATGCGCTTCCGGTGTGCAGCGTGCCGAAGACACCAGCAAGCGGGAAGCCTACTTCGCCAAGGGCGGCAAGCTGGCCACTGAAGTGACGATTTCCCTGACCAAGGAGGCGCAGGCCATGGTCCCGGACAACCTCAAGTTTGACCAGGATAAGTTGTTGGCGACCGTAAAGCGGGCGCTCGACGCAAAAAACCTCCTGTCAAAAACAGCCGATCCGGCGCTCCCGAGGATTGAAATCCTGGTTACAGAAATACGCGTGCGCAGCAACGTTGCCGCCGTCCTGTTCGGTTTCATGGCCGGCAGCGACATCATTGTCGGCGACGTGATTGCACGCGACCCGTCCGGGAAGGAACTGCAGCGGTTCACCGTGTCGGCTTCTTACGCGCTGGGCGGGCTGGGCGGCGGCCAGGACGACGCGCGCATGGGCTGGCTCTATGAGACTTTTGCCAAGCATACGATCGAGGAACTTAACGGAGAAAAAGCGGATTAGGGCGGCGTTGTTTTGCGCCCGGTGAAAATGGGTCCGGCATCACCACGGACGGCGACTTTCGGGTTGCAGTATTGGCGTGCGTCCGGTTTTAACCCGTCTTGACTGGCTGTCCTCGGCGATCGGCCGGATCGCTTCCGTCCGCAATGCCCCCGCGTCCGGTTGGCCGCGCGACACCCCCGCAAGCCTTGCGTCCGGGGTTGAACGGGCGCTGCCGGCCCCGGTGCAATCCGGGCTCCGATCAAGCCAAACTTAACAAAATGGTAGATTTTGCGTTGCCCCCCCGGTCACTTACGATAATGCGATGACCGGTAACGATCGCCTGTAGCCATTGCGCGGAGCGCCGGTCGGCAACAGAACGGGGGAAACATGGGTAGTGACAATATCGTCCTGACTTTTGTGGAAGCCTGCACCAGCGGCAAATTGCCGTTTGCCGAATGCGGGCCGGTTTGGCAGTTTGGCACCATCGCCATGCTGTTGGTGGCCGCCATCGTATTTCTCGTCATGCTCACCATGCGGCCCCAAGGGCAGTCCACACCGGGCTGATCCCGGACCTCTCTGCATGTCCGTCCGCGCCGGGTCGGCGGCGGACGTTCAGCTTTTACCGCATGCCGCCGTTGCTGAATTCAAAAATGCAGTCGAATACATAGCGGCCGCTGCCTGGCGGCATCGGATCAACCGGCCGGGCGCGCCGGCCATGTTTGCTGCATTCCGCGTCTGCCAGTGCCAGTGCCTTCTCGATTCCCCGGTCGGGGAGACCGGCTTTCACAATGACTGCGCGCGGTGTCGCAGCCGTAATCTCGGCAGCGCAGCCGGACAGGAAGATCAGGATGCTGCAGAGACCCATCGCACGAATCATTGTGTCTGCTCCTCTCGCTTACTCGATTGTCACACCCGCGGCGGCACCCGTGAATGATCCACCCGCAGCCCGTGCTTGCGCAACCCTGTGTCGTTGTCCGCGGACACACCGCGGCCGCAGTCCTCCGGTAAGTTGATCTTCATTCGACCTAAAGCATCGCACCCGGTTTGCCGAGCGCCTGCTCGGTGAGCTGGTGGGTGAGCCAGTCGTAGGCATCATTGACCGAATCGGTGCGGTGCACGAGATTCACGTCGGCCGGATCGATCGTGCCATGGCGCACCATCGCGTCGAAGTTGATGACTTCGCGCCAGTACTCCGTGCCAAACAGCACGATCGGCATGTGCTTGGTCATGCGCTTGGTCTGGACCAGGGTCAGTACTTCGAAGAGCTCGTCGAGCGTGCCGAAACCGCCGGGGAATACGATCAGCGCCTTGGTGGTGTAGGCGAGCCAGAACTTGCGCATGAAGAAGTAATGGAAATGGAACGACAGTTCGCGAGTCACATGTGTGTTGGCGGATTCCTCGCGCGGCAGCGCGATGGTCAGACCGACGTTGCGGCCGTGGGCTTCCGAAGCGCCGCGGTTTGCCGCCTCCATGATGCCCGGCCCGCCACCGGTGCAGACCAGAAAGCGGCGCTGCGTCGCCGGATCCAGCCCCTTGGACCACTGGGTCAGGCGAAATGCGAGCGTGCGCGCCGCCTCGTACCACGGCGAGCCCGGCGGGAATCGCGCCGAGCCGAAAAACGCAATGGTGTCCTCGACGCCTTCGGCCTCGAGGCGGCTCTTCGGTTCGAGATATTCCGCCAGGATGCGCAGCGCGCGCGCCTCCTTGCTGTTCATGAACGCCGGGTTGCGATAGGACTTGATCGGTTTCAAGTGCGAGCCTCTACGTCATTCTGGGCAGAATTGCCGCCGCCCGCCGTCGATGCGGATGGTGGCGGCCTTGACCGCTTTGCGCCGCTTCGCGCGTGCGGTGCTGACCCAGGGTCGTGAATTCCGGTGATGACCGCGGTGCGTCCACGGCGCCGGTGCGTGAGCACGAATTGTCATGTCACCCGAGTTTACGATGCCCGCCAGGGTGCTGGCGATGCCACCGCCGCGCGGCAGCGTGCCGCACCCGGCGCTGGCGTGCACCAACGCTGCGCCGATGGAATTACATAGCTTGTTGTTTTTATTGTAATTTATTGCGTGAAGGCGGCGGGTTCGCGCACCGCCAATGTGCTAGAACGTAAACACCCGGCCCACCGCTGCCGGCATCAGCACATCTTCCTTGTAGATCGTGGCCAGCGCGTGCAGCGCACGCCAGCCGGTGCAGTGACAGGGGATGATGCGCTGCAATCCGAATGTCCCGAGATCGCGGATGGTGTCGGGGATGATCGGTTCCACGTCGGCGCCCGCCAGATGAAAGCCGCCCATGACCGCATGGAGCGGCACGTCGCCGAAGACATGGCGCGCGTCGGTGAGCACGTTGATCACGCCGGCGTGCGAGCAGGCCGTGAACACCACTGCGCCCTTGCCTTTCACGTGCACGGCGACATAGCGCTCGTCGAGCAGCAACGGATCGGGTTCCCAGGACTTGCCGTCCGGCGCGACCTTGACCTGTGCCGGGAGCCCGCGCTCGTAGGGCGTGACCCGCGGGATCTCGCCGCTGAGATAGAACATGTCTTCCATGATCAGGCGTGCGTCGAATGAACTGATGACCGTTGCGCCCAGCCTTGCGAGCTGCACCGGCTTCGACACGTCTTCGAAGGGCTGGAACTTGCCGCTGGGCAGGCGCATCGCGCGGGTGACGAACATGCCGTCGTTGACATGGCAGGGCACCGGCTTGCCGCCGTTTGCCGCGGTGACCAGGCGTAGCGCCTCGGGCAGGCCGCCGCCGTGGTCCCAGTGTCCGTGCGAGAGCACGATGGCGCCGACTTCGCTGAACGGTGTCTTCAGGCGGTCGCCGTTGCGGGCGATCGTGTAGGCCTCCGGCCCGGCATCGAACAGCAGGATCCGGATGTCGCTGCCGATGCGGGCGGTGATGACCAGCGACAGGCCATGGTTTGCGCAGCAGCGGGCATGCCCGGAGGAGACCATCATGCCCTTTTCGCGCAGTACCGCGGCCTCGCTGGTCACCCCTTCGGGTACCGTGGACAGCGGGTCGACCACGTTGTCCACGAGTACGCTGATTTCCAGTGCATCGACCGGTTGCAGATTACGTGCGACAGCTCCGCTCATGTTCCTTCCTCCCCAGGGTGACCAGGCGCGCCCACGCAGGCGGAAAAAGATTACGCCTCCCGGGGCGGGCCGTGCAACATGCGGGATGTTCCGGTCACGGCCGGGCCGCGGCCTGCTCGCGCCGGGGCCTTCTGCTATTCTCGACTGGCGGATCGCGTGAGCTGCTGCGGGTGTCAACGATAAAGCGTCATTGCTCGAGGAGGTGTGCCATGCCGAGGTTCAAAGCGTTGCTTTGCTGGTGCGTGCTGGTGCCCGGGATGTTCAGTGGTGCCGCCACCGCGCAGAACTATCCGTCGGGCCCGATCCGCTGGATCGTGCCGTTTCCGCCCGGCGGCGGCACCGACATCCTCGCGCGCACGCTCGCCCAGAAGCTCCACGAAGCCTGGGGCGTGCCGGTGGTGGTCGACAATCGCGGCGGCGCCAATGGCACCATCGGCACGGCGCTGGCGGCGAAGGCGCCGCCCGACGGGCAGACGCTGCTGATCGTGCCCAGCGGTTTCGGGGTGAATCCGAGCATCTACAGGAACCTGCCGTACGACAGCACCCGGGATCTGGCGCCGGTGAGCCAGCTCGCCGCGAGCCCGCTGATCCTGGCGGTGCATCCGTCGTTTCCGCCGCAGGACGTCAGGAGCCTGATCGCCTTCCTGCAGGCGCGGCCGAACGATGTCAACTACGGCAGCTCGGGCAACGGCTCGCCCCCGCATATCGCCACGGAGCTGTTCAAATACATGACCCGGACCCGGATGACGCATATTCCGTACAAGGGCGCCGGTCCGGCCGCGGTCGATCTGATCGCGGGGCAGATCCCGGTCTATTTCATGAACGCGCTGTCAGCCGTGCCGCACATCAAGGCGGGGCGGCTGCGCGGCTTGGGCGTCACCACCGATACCCGCTTTGCGGCGCTGCCCGAACTGCCGACGATCGCCGAGGCGGGTGTGCCGGGTTACGCGATGAGCAACTGGTACGGGCTGCTGGTGCCGGGCGGCACGCCGCAGGCGTCGATCGCCAGGCTGCAGGGCGAGATCGCGCGCATTCTGAATCTGCCCGAACTCAAGGACCGGCTGACCAGGGAAGGCGCGACCGTCGTCGCCAGCACGCCGGACCAGTTTGCGGCGTTCCTGAAGGTCGAGATGGAGAAAGCCGCAACGATCGTCAAGGCCGCGGGGATGACGGCGAGCAACTAGACACACAGTCCCCGCTGCCGTCTGCCGGTGCACGCCGGCGTGACCGACGCGCGCGAACGGACAGTACGGCGGTGATGATGGCGACGGTCAGATGTTTTTCACCCGCAGTCCCGCAGCGGTGAAACCGCCGTCGACTGAAATCTTCTGGCCGTTGATGTAGCTCGCATCATCCGAGGCTAGGAATAGCGCTGCGGCGGCCACTTCTTCCGGTTCGCCGTAGCGTCCCAGCGGCACCGCGCGGTGCCAGGCGTCGCAGCGCTCCGCGTTGTGCTGTGCGCGGCTGCGCGGCACGTCGATCGGCCCCGGCGCCACCGCATTGACGGTGATGCCGTGCGGCGCGAGCTCGACGGCCATGACGCGCGTCATCGCGATGACGCCGCCCTTCGATGCGGCATAGGCGGTGCGGCCGCTGCTGCCGAGGAGGCCGGAGTGCGATGAGAAATTGACGATGCGCCCGCCGCCCAGCTCGATCATGTCGCGGGCGGCGGCCTGCGCGCAGAGAAAGGTGCCGATCACGTTCACTTCGAGCATGGTGCGCAGCGTTTCCAGTGTCGTCTCCAGAAAACGTTGCTGCGAGCCGAGCCCGGCGTTGTTGATCATGATCTGCGCCGGGCCGAAGCGGCCGCGTGCGAACCCGATCATCGCCTGCACCTGAGCGGGCACGCAGATGTCCACTTTGCAGGCGGCGGCCCTGCCGCCGGCAGCGATGATTTCCGCGCACACGGCCTGTGCGGAGGGTTCGTCCTTGTCGGCGAGCGTGACGTTGGCGCCGGCCGCAGCGAGGCGGCGGGCGATCGCGGCGCCGATGCCCGTGCCGCTGCCGGTGACGATGGCGGTTTTGCCGGAAAAGTCTGCTGCCATGGCGTGCTCCCTTCCAGAGTCGTGATGTCCGCATCGCGGCGCATGCCGCTGCCGGCGTTGCCGTGATTCAAGGCTAGCACGTCATGCCGCGGCTAGGCGCTGCTGCGACGATGGGCTATTCTGCATTTTTGACCGATGCGATGAGGAAGTTCACATGACAGACAACAACGCGTCATACGCCGCGCTGTGGCCGCGCGGTCCGCGCCAGGCGAAAGTGAAACCGCTGGCGAAACGGCTCGATACGCTCGACGGCAAGACGATTGCGTGGATCTGGGACTATGTGTTCCGCGGCAACGAGGTATTCGAGCAACTGGAGGCAAGCCTGCGTGCGCGTTACCCGGGCGTGAAATTCCTGCACTGGGATCTGTTCGGCAATACCCACGGCAGCGACGAGCGCAACGTGGTCGCGAACCTGCCGCAGAAACTGCGCGAACTCGGGGCCGACGCCGTCGTCTCCGGCATGGGTTGTTGAGGCAGCTGCACGCCCGCCGTGTTGCGGGCCAGTGTGGCGGCGGAGGGCGCGGGCATCCCGTCCTCGACGCTGGTCTGCGAGAGTTTCATGACGCTGGCCAAAGCGGCGTCGCAGGGGCTGGGTTATCCGAACACGCCGGTGGCGCCGGTGCGCGGCCATCCCGGCCTGCAGAGCAAGGAAGTCCTGCAGCAGAACGTGCGCGAGCTGACGCTGGCCGGCGTGATCGACAACCTGCTGCAGCCGCCGGCGCAGGCGACGGTCGGCGGTGAGCCCGGCGCGCGCGACATCGTCTGCCGCGGCAGCTTTGAGGAAGTGAATGAATATTTCCTCGCGCATGAACTGTCCGATGGCCTGCCCGTCGTGCCGCCGACGGTGGCGAAGGTCGAAGCCTTCCTGCGCTACACCGACCGCCAGCCCGACGAGGTGCTGGGCGTGCTGCTGCCCGACAACCGCGCGGCGACGGTGTGGAGCGTCGCGGTCAACGGCGTGATGGCGGGCTGCCGGCCCGAATACATGCCGGTGCTGGTGGCGGCGGTGGAGGCGATGGCCGACCACGACTACGGCGTCGAACACAGCGGCAACACGCCGGGCGGCGACAACCTGATCGTGCTCAACGGTCCGGTCATCAAGACGCTCGGCTTCAATTACACCCAGGGCGTGATGCGCGACGGCTTCCAGGCCAATACCACGGTCGGCCGGTTCTGGCGGCTGTATCTGCGCAACGTCGCCGGTTTCCTGCCGCACAAGAACGACAAAGCCACCTTCGGCAACACTTGGCGCGTGGTGGTCGCGGAGAACGACGACGTGGTCGCGAAAATCGGCTGGACGCCGCATTGCGCGGATTTCGGTTTTGCCGCGGGCACCAACGCGCTGGCAATCGGCCGCTATACCGGCGGCAACCATATCTCGTCGGTGTCGGGGGCGACCCCGGAGGATTTGCTGCCGTACATCGCCGATGC
>RPOR01000091.1 GCA_003820645.1 Betaproteobacteria bacterium | reverse complement strand
ATCCATGCGGCGCAGCTCGCGCATGATGCCGCGGATGTGCTCGGTGGCAGCGATGAAGAACACCTCGTCGCCCGCCTCGATTACCGTCGTGGCATCCGGGATGATCGGGCTGTCCTGGCGGAAAATGGCTGCTACGCGCGTGTCGAGATCGGGCAGGTGTTGGCGTATGGTCTGCAATTCCTTGCCCACCAGCGGCCCGCCGTGGAAGGCGCGCACGGCCACCAGGCTGACACGGCCTTCGGCGAATTCCAGCACCTGCAGCGATTCCGGAAACTCGATCAGTTTGGCGATGTAGTCCGTCAACACCTGCTCGGGGCAGATTACGGTGTCGACCGCAAAGTTCTCCGGCGAAAACATTTCCGGATGGGACAGGTAATCGGCGGCGCGGATCCGTGCGATCTTGGTCGGAATGTTGAACATGGTCGCAGCGAGCTTGCAGGCGACCAGATTGGTTTCGTCGCTCTGGGTGACCGCAAGGATCAGGTCCGCGTCACGGGCACCGGCACGCTCCAGGATCTCCGGATGGCCGGCATTGCCGACTACGGTACGCAGGTCGAGGCGATCCTGCAGTTTGCGCAGACGGTCGGCGTCCGTATCGACGACAGTAATGTCGTTGGCTTCGGAAACCAGGTTCTCGGCCACTGAACTGCCGACCTGGCCGGCGCCGAGGATGACGATACGCAAGCGTAATCTCCCTGCCAAAACGCCGGACGGCGCTCTGGAAAAGATGCAATTGTATACCCATGCTGCACTGCAAAGCGTGCTCCTTACCCGGTGCTACGACGGCCCAGCGGACCGCGGTATGGCATAATTCGCTGATCAAAAATCCGGTCTAACCCATTGACTAGAATATATTTTCCGGACGCGATCCCGGATCATGGCGTCTGCGACCTGCCGACCGCCAAGGCGCATCATGTGGCGCATGTGCTGCGCCTCGCGCCGGGTGACCCCGTGGTGCTCTTTGATGGGCGCGGTACCGTGTACGACGCACAGGTCATTCATTGCGCGCGCGGTGCGGTGCGCGTGCGGGTGGGCGCCGGTCGCCGCGAGGATCGCGAATCACCGCTGCAGGTCATTCTTGCGCAGGCCGTGTCCAGCGGCGAGCGCATGGATTACACGATACAGAAAGCGGTGGAACTGGGTGTGATGGTGGTGCAGCCTCTGCTGTCCGAGCGCTGCGTCGTGCGGTTAGCCGGGGAGCGCGCCGCAAAGCGCGTGGCGCACTGGCAAGCTGTGGTTGCGGCGGCCTGTGAGCAATGTGGTCGCAACCAGGTACCTGCAGTACATTCCCTGCTCCCGCTAACGGACTGGCTGCAGCAGCCGGCCGCAGCGGGCGGCCTGCGCATCCTGCTCGCACCGGGGGCTGCCACCGGTCTGCGCCAACTCGAACGTCCTGCCGGCAGCGTGACGGTGCTGGCCGGACCCGAAGGCGGATTGACCGGGGCGGAGGCCGCGGATGCCGCCCGCGCGGGATTTCTGCCGCTGCGGCTGGGGCCGCGGGTGTTACGCACCGAAACCGCGGCAGTGGCATTGCTGGCCGCAATGCAGACGCTGTGGGGTGATTTCTGACGACGCAGCTTTCCCTGCCCAGGGTTCTCGCATACCATCGATTTCATTACGCCGCAAAAGGGACATCGCCATTTCCACGGAAAATGACAAAATGACCACCGCGCAGGATCTGCCGGACACGCAGAAAGTGCGGGGCGGCGCGCGGCCGCGCCTGTCGGCACAGGACCGCTTCATCGACTGGTTCCAGTCGGTTGCACCATATATCCACGCATTTCGCGGCAAGGTTTTTGTCATCGCCTTCGGCGGTGAAGTGGTTGGCGATGGCCGTTTTTTTCATTTGACTCATGACCTGAACCTGCTTGCCGCGCTGGGTGTCAAGCTGGTGCTGGTGCACGGCTCACGGCGCCAGATCGAAACCAAACTGAAGGCGCAGAAAATCCGCAGCCGTTTTGCCGAGAAACTGCGCATCACGGATGACGCCGCGCTGGCGGCAGCGATGGAGGTGGCCGGAACGCTGCGCGTACAGATCGAGGCACTGCTGTCGATGGGGCTGCCCAATTCGCCGATGGCGGGTGCGCATATCCGCGTGGCCAGCGGCAATTTCGTTACGGCACGACCGATCGGCGTCGTCGACGGTGTCGACCTGATGCATACCGGCGAGGTACGCAAAATTGACGCGCCGGCGATCGAGCGGCGGCTGAAGGATGACGAGCTGGTGGTGATTTCGCCCTTGGGTTACTCGCCGACCGGCGAGGTGTTCAATCTCGCGCTGGGCGACGTGGCGGCGGCGACCGCGGTTGCGCTGAAAGCGGACAAGCTGATATTCCTGATGGAATCGGCCGGGGTGACCGGGCGCCGCGGTGAACTGCTGCGCGAACTGACGGTACGCGAGGCGCGCAGCCTGATGACGCGGGGGCGGGTCGATTCGGAGGAAATGCTGGCTTACCTGCCGGCGGCGGTACGCGCCTGTGAGGAGGGAGTGGGGCGTGCACACCTGATTTCCGGCCATCTCGACGACAGCCTGCTGTTGGAGCTGTTCACGCACAAGGGTGTCGGAACACTGGTGACACCCGACCCGCTGGAAACGCTGCGGCACGCCAAAATCGACGATATCGGGGGGATACTGCGGCTGATTGAACCGCTGGAGGCCGCGGGGATACTGGTCAAACGTAACCGCGACCTGCTGGAGATGGAAATCGACCGCTTCTGGGTGTTGGAACATGACCGGATAATTATCGGCTGTGCGGCGCTCTACCCGTTCTCCGACGAACGCTCCGGAGAACTGGCGGGCTTGGCCGTCCATCCGGAATTCCGCGGCAGGGGTGCCGGTGAGCGCCTGCTGGCGGCGATCGAGAAACGGGCGCGCGGCCTCCGCCTGAAACAGTTGTTCGTGCTGACCACGCGCGCCGAGCACTGGTTTGTCGAGCGCGGCTTCACCGAGACCGATGTTGGCGCACTGCCGCAGAAAAAGAAGGAACTGTACAACTTCCACCGCCGCTCGGTGGTGCTGACCAAGAAACTCTGAAACTGCGGCCGCGGGCAGGCGGCCGTAACAATTCGTTAACATTAAAGTCTTATTCTGGAGAAACCACATGGCGCGCCAAGTCCAATGCGTAAAGCTCAAGCGCGAAGCCGAAGGCCTTGATTTCCCGCCGTATCCCGGACCACTCGGCAAGCGCATATTCGATAACGTGTCGAAGGAAGCCTGGAAACAGTGGCTGGAGCAGCAGAAAATGCTGGTCAACGAGAACCGGCTGAATCTTGCCGACAAGAAGGCGCGTGATTACCTTGCACAGCAAATGGAGCGGCATTTTTTTGGTGACGGCGCGGAAACAGCCGCCGGCTATGTGCCGCCGCGCCCGTAACACCCGTCGTCTCTGCGGAGACCGATTGTCGTGAACGCCGCCGCGCGCCGGCCCCGGCGCGCCTCCAGCAAGGCGCGTTTTGCGCCCGAGTTCTACCTTAACCGCGAACTGGGGCTGCTGTCGTTCAATCGACGCGTGCTGGCGCAGGCCGAAAATCGCGCATACCCGCTGCTCGAGCGGCTGCGTTTCCTGTGCATCGTCAGCAGCAACCTCGACGAATTTTTCGAAATCCGCGTTGCCGGCCTGCATGCCGAAATCGAAGCCGGCTCCGCGCCGGTCAACCCGGACCAACTGCGCGCGGACCTGGTTTACAGGCAGGTCGCCAGGGAAGCGAACGAACTCGTCGCCCGGCAATACCAGTTGCTGAACGAGGAGATACTTCCCGGTCTTGAGCAGCAGGGCGTGCGCTTTCTGCGGCGCAGCCAGTTTACGTCGCAGCAGTCCGAATGGATCAAGAACTATTTCATGCGCGAAGTGATGCCGGTGCTGACGCCGATCGGCCTTGACCCCGCACACCCGTTTCCACGCGTGCTCAACAAGAGCCTCAATTTTGCGGTCGAACTCGAAGGCAAGGATGCCTTCGGCCGCAATTCAGGCATTGCCATCGTGCAGGCACCACGCGTGCTGCCGCGGGTCATCCGGTTGCCGCAGAATGTCGCCGGCGCGGAATACGATTTCGTGTTTCTGTCCTCGATCCTGCATGAACACGTCGGTGAACTGTTCACCGGCATGAAGGTGCTCGGCTGTTATCAGTTTCGACTGACGCGCAACAGCGACCTGTTTGTAGACGAGGAGGAAGTCAAGGATCTGCGCGCCGCGCTGCGCGGCGAACTGCCGCATCGCCATTTTGGCGACGAGGTGCGGCTGGAAGTCGCGGACAGCTGTTCCCTGCATATTTCGAATTTTCTGCTGATGCAGTTCAAGCTCGAAGAAGCGGATCTCTATCGTGTCGACGGGCCGGTGAATCTGGCGCGTGTCATCAGCGTGCCGGACTGGGTGGATCGGCCGGATCTGAAGTTTCCGCAGTTTCGTCCGGGCCTGCCGCGACGCCTTGATCAGCTCGACGACATGTTCGGCGCGATCCGCGCCGGCGACGTGCTGCTGCATCATCCTTACCAGTCGTTTCAGCCGGTGATCTCGTTCCTGCAGCAGGCGGCGCGTGATCCGGCGGTGGCGGCGATCAAGATGACGGTGTACCGAACCGGTGCCGAGTCGGAACTGATGGAAGTCCTGATCAGTGCCGCGCGCAGCGGCAAGGAAGTGACGGTGGTGCTCGAACTGATGGCGCGCTTTGATGAAGAGGCGAACATCAACTGGGCGCAGCGCCTGGAGGATGTCGGTGCCCATGTCGTCTATGGCGTCGTCGGTCACAAGACCCACGCCAAAATGCTGATGGTGGTGCGCCGCGAGGGCGAAGGACTGCGCCGTTATGTGCACTTGTCTACCGGCAATTACCATCCGCGGACGGCGCGGCTGTATACGGATTTGGGCCTGTTCACCTGCAACGAGGAGTTCGGCAACGACGTGGCCGACATGTTCATGCAGCTGACCGGGCTTGGCCGTGCGACGCGGCTGCGGCACCTGTTCCAGTCGCCGTTCACGCTGCACCGTGAAATGCTGCGGGCGATCGAGCAGGAAACCGCAAATGCCCGCGCCGGGCGCCGGGGCCAGATCATCGCCAAGATGAACGCCCTGCTTGAGCCCGAAGTCCTCGCTGCGCTCTACCAGGCCTCGCAGGCGGGCGTACAGATCGACTTGATTGTGCGCGGCGTGTGCGCACTGCGTCCCGGCGTTCCCGGCATGTCGGAAAACATCCGGGTGTGTTCAGTTATCGGACGCTTTCTCGAGCACACCCGGGTGTTTTATTTTTACAACGATGGTGCGGAGATCGTATATCTGTCCAGTGCTGACTGGATGGGCCGCAATTTTTTCGGCCGCGTGGAAACCTGTTTTCCGATCCTCGATGCCGAACTCAAACAGCGCGTGATTGACGAGGGCTTGCGGCCATATCTCGAAGACAACACGCAAGCATGGATAATGGGCGAAGATGGCCGGTACGCCTGCCGTGTTGCTGGTCGCGCCAAGCCGTTCAGTGCCCAGGAGCATTTGCTGGAACTGCTGGCGCACAAGCCGGGCGCATGACCCGCAGGGGCCGCGACCGGCACCATGCCGGCACCACCGCGGCGGCTGCCGAAATCGAACTCAAGCTGCGCCTGCCGCGGGCCTCCCTGCGACAGGCGCTCGCCTCGCCGCTGCTCGTCGCGGCGCGTGGCGCGCGCACACAGAAACTCTCCGCCACCTACTTCGATACGCCGGCGCTGGACCTGTGGCGCAACCGCGTCGCGCTGCGGGTAAGGCGGGAGGGCCGGCGCTGGGTGCAGGCCGTGAAGGCAGGCGGGTCCGCGGCGTCCGGCGTGCATATGCGGCAGGAGACGGAAACGGTGATTGCGGGAGCGCGGCCGGATATCGCTGTATTGCCGCGCGATCCTGCGACGAAAATACTGCGCTCACGGAAGATTGCCGGCACGCTGATCCCGGTGCTGTCCACCGAGATCACCCGGTCCGTACGACTGCTCGAGCCCGCCCCGGGCGTGCTGATCGAAGTCGCGATCGACCGCGGCGTCATCCGCAGCGGGCGGCACCGTGATCCGGTCTGTGAACTGGAACTGGAGCTCAAGCAGGGGCCGGTCACCGCGTTGTTCGACCTCGCGCAACGCCTGGCGGCAGAAATACCAGTGGCGCTCGAACATCGTTCCAAGGCGGCACGCGGTTACGCGCTGTTCAGCGCGGGCGTGGCGGCTCCGGTCAAGGCTGAACCCGTGTTCGTGACGCGGGACATGGACGCCGGAGCCGCATTTCGCGCCATCGCTGCAGCGGCGCTGGCGCAGGTCCACGCCAATGAACACGGTGTGATCAGCTCCGCGGACCCCGAGTACCTGCATCAGATGCGCGTGGGCCTGCGCCGTCTGCGTTCAGCATTGGGCCTGTTCCGCGATCTGCTCGGCGATGCCGTCGTGCCGCATGCCGCCGCGCTGCGCACGATTGCGGTCGAGCTGGGCGTGGCGCGTGACTGGGACGTACTGGTCACCGAAACCCTGCCGCAGATGCGTGAGGCAGCGCCGCCGGCGGCTGGCACAGCGGCTTTCGACGCCGCCTGTGCGGCGTGTCGACAGGCCATGCGGCGGAAGTCAAAAAAAACCATAAAAACAATCGGTTATGCCAAAGCCATGCTGGCGCTGGGATGCTGGCTGGGATCGCCGGAGACCACCGCATCGGCGCCGTGGCGGGAACCGGCGAGTGCCTACGCATCGCGCGTGCTGGTTGCGCGTCATGCCCGCGTGCTGAAGCGCGGTCGCCATCTCGCGCAACGTTCGGCGACAGACCTGCACCGATTGCGCATCGCTGTAAAAAAATTGCGCTATGCGGTTGAATTCTTCGCCGGGTTGTTCCAGGTCAATGACATGACCGTGCAGCGTGCTCGACTGGCGCGCCTGCAGGATATACTGGGCCGCATCAATGATGCGACGGTGGTGGAGTCGTTGCTTGACGCGGCGATTGCCGCCGCGCCGGGCCGGGCGGTTGCGGCGGCAGCCGATCACGTGCTTGAGTGGCACCGGGCGCGGGCTGTTGCCGAGCGCGGGAAACTGCAGTTGGCGTGGCGTCATTATCGTGCGGCGCGCAGGCCGTGGCGGGAGTGAACATGGATCTGGTGTTATGGCGGCATGCGGATGCCGAGGACGGAATACCCGATGAGGCGAGACGGCTGACGGCGAAGGGCCGCAAGCAGGCGAAAAAAATGGCGGCCTGGCTCGCTGTGCACCTGCCCGCCGGCTATCGCGTGCTGGTCAGTCCGGCCACGCGTACGCAGGAGACGGCTGGTGCACTGACGGAACATGCGGTTATCGAAAAGGCGGTATCGACCGCCGCGACGCCGCAGGGCGTGCTCAAGGCCGCGGGCTGGCCGGAGGGCACCGGCACGGTTGTCGTCGTTGGACATCAGCCGACGCTGGGTGCCGTTGCAGCACTGGCGCTGACCGGCGAAGCGCAAGCCTGGAGCGTCAAGAAAGGCGCCATCTGGTGGATCGCGCGCGATGATGACGGTGATGTGCAGGTACGGGCGGTGCTTACGCCGGCGATTTTGTAGGCGATGCAAGGAGGTCGACTGGATACGCGCCTATTCGGAGATCAACGATTTCGAGCAGCAGCTGGTGCAGCACAACATTCTGGTGGTGAAGTTCTGGCTGGCCACCAGCAAGGCGGAACAGTACCTGCGGTTCAAGGCGCGGGCGAAGGTATCGTTCAAACGTTTCAAGATCACCGCCGAGGACTGGCGCAACCGCAAGCAATGGGACGCCTACGAACTGGCGGTATGCGACATGGTCGACCGCACATCGACCACCCTGACGCCGTGGACGCTCGTCGAGGCCGATAACAGGTACTACGCCCGGGTCAAAGTGCTGCGCACGCTGACCGAGGCTCTCGACAGCGCGCTTGAGCGCGTCGGCAAGCCCGGCAAGGCCGAAAAGCAGAAAGCCTGAGAGGCGGGGCTGGCGGTCGGGGCCGTGCAATTTGCCGCAGCGGGCGGATGAGGAACACGACCACCCCCTAATTGCACGCGATCATTTTTGATGGAAAAGAGGGGCGCTATGATGTCCCGGAGCGCCAGGCCTGAGGGATGGTTGCGCGATTGCCGCCGCCTGCTGGCGCTTGGTCTGATTGTTCTGACGCAGTGCGTGCTGGCGCAGGACGGCCGGCGCTTCGAGGATGCCGCAGGCTGGGCTGCGACGTTTGACAGTGCCGCACGCGATGCTTGGCAGAAGCCGGACGAAGTGATCCATGCGCTGCGATTGACGCCGGGGATGACGGTCGCGGACATCGGCGCGGGCACCGGCTATTTCACGACTCGACTGGCCAGGTCGGTTCCAGCCGGCAAGGTGTATGCGGTTGACACGGCGCCGGGCATGGTGGCTTATCTGAAGGAGCGTGTCGTCCGGGAAGCGCTGGAGAACGTGCAGGTTGTCCAGGCGACCTCCGACGGCCCAGGGTTGCCGGAGCGGGTGGATGTAGTGCTACTGGTCAATGTCCAGGGATTGATGGTCAGCCCCGGCGATTATTTCGCCAGATTGAAAGAAAGCCTGAAACCCGGCGGCCGGGTCGCGATCATCGCCACCCGTGTCGAAGCCGACCGCGGTACCCGCTCGGAAATGCGGGTGCCTGCGGAACGGGTGACGGACGACATGCTGCGGCAGGGCTACGTGCTCGACGCGGCGCACGATTTTCTGGAGCGGCAGTATTTTCTGGTATTTCGGCCGCGGCCGTAAATGGTCGGCGCGCCCTGCGCTACTCCGCCAGCGCCGGTTCCTGCGCAAGCAGGATATCGTCGAGTCCGGGGATTTTCAGTTCCACGCCAACGCGCGCCCATTCGGCAACTTCCTCGCGCAGTGCGGTCGCCGTCAGCGGGTTCGCCTCCAGCCACGCTGGATCGAAAGCCAGCCGTACGCGCCCGCCCTGCAGTTTGATTTCCAGCGGTGGAAACCGCGCGTCGCGCCGGGCGCGGCACAGCACCACCGCCAGCCGCAGGGCCAGCACGACCGCCTGGTCTTCGATTTCGGGCAGGCCTTCCCGGGATTTCTTCAGCGAACGGCGATGACTTAATACCAGCGCAGCCAGGCGTTCCTGTTCATCACGCGAAAATCCCGGCATGTCGGCATTGCTGATGATGTACGCAGAATGCTTGTGGTAACCGCTGTAGGCTACCGGGATGCCGATTTCGTGCAGTTTGGCCGCCCACGCCAGCAGCTGTGGTGCATTCTCGTCGTCGGTGGCACCGGCCAGTTTTTCGTAAAGCGTTGCTGCAAAGGTGCCGACGCGCCGGGCCTGTTGTGTGTCGACGTGGTAGCGCTGCATGAATTGCGCGACGGTGACGTCACGCATGTCGTGATGATGGAAGCGGCCGAGCATGTCATAGAGGATGCCCTGGCGCATCGCACCGGTCGCGGGCGTCAGCGTGGCAATATTCAGTTCATCGAGCACGGCGTAGAGGATGGCCATGCCGCCGGCGAGCACGGGCCGACGGTCGGCACGCAACCCTGGAAGTTCGACATGTGCGATGTCGCCGGCCTTGATCAACTGGCTGCGCAGCCGGTCCAGCCCGCTCAGCGTGATCGGACCGTCGGTGAAGCCGCTCAATTCCAGGATTTCGGCAAGCGCGCGGATAGTGCCCGACGAGCCTACCGCGTGCTGCCAGTTGCCGCGGGTATAGCTGCCGACGATGGGTTGCAGCTCGGCCCTTGCCGCAAGTTCTGCGTCCTTGAATGCCGACTTGGTGATCCGGCCGTCGCGAAAGTAACGCAGGCTGTAGGAGACGCAGCCCATGAACAGGCTCTCGAGCTTCAGCGGCTTGTAACCGGTGCCGATGATGCATTCGGTAGAGCCGCCGCCGATGTCGACGACCAGTCGTTTTTCGCGCGAGGCCGGCAGGCTGTGGGAGACGCCGAGGTAAATCAGCCGTGCTTCCTCGCGCCCGGCCACGACTTCAATCGGGAAACCCAGCGCCGCGCGCGCTTTCCTCAGGAAGGGTTTAGCGTTCTTGGCAACGCGCAGTGTGTTGGTGCCGATCGCGCGTACGCCGTGGTGATGCAGGCCGCGCAGCCGCTCGCCGAACCGGGCGAGGCAGGCGAGGGCGCGATCCTGCGATTCTTCGTCGAGTTTCTTGTCCTTGCCGAGGCCTGCGCCGAGGCGCACCGGCTCCCGCAGCGAATCCAGCGGGTAAAACTGATCGCCGGCGATGCGGGCAATCTGGCAGTGAAACGAGTTGGAGCCCAGGTCGACAGCCGCGATGGTGGACTGGTCGGCCAACTTATGATGCTCCTGGTTTCATCGCTGCGCGCATTGCCTGCATGGTTGCCCGTCCGCTTCGTTGATCGCGAACGAGTGTACCATGCAGCTACGGGGTTGCCGCAGATCGGGTTATCCCAGAGCTTCCCGCTCCAGGTTCTCGATACTGGTGTGGCGAACGTCCTTCCCCTTGACCAGGTAAACCACGTACTCGGACATGTTCTTGGCGTGGTCACCGATGCGTTCGATGGCCTTGGCGATGAACAGGATGTCGATCGCGGGGGAAATCGTCCGCGGATCCTCCATCATGAAGGTGATCAGCTGGCGAAAGATGCTGACGAAGGCTTTGTCGACCTGCTCGTCCTGACGGACCACCTTGGCGGCGACCGCAAGATCGAGCCGGGCAAAGGCATCCAGCGCATTGCGCAGCATGCCCAATGCGATTTCCGCGACATGCTCGATATCGGTTACCCGTGGCACGGTCGGCCGGCCGCCGCTCTTGAATATGGCGTGGGTCATGCGGGCGATTTTCGCCGCTTCGTCGCCGATGCGCTCAAGGTCGGTGATGGTTTTGACTACCGTCATGACCATGCGCAGATCCTTGGCCGTCGGCTGGCGCAGCGCAATGACGGTGCTGCACTCCTCGTCGATCGAAACTTCAAGCGCATTCACCTTGTAGTCGTCGTTCATGACTTCATGAGCGAGCGCAACGTTGCCGGTGGTCAGTGCTTCCAGCGCGCGGGTGATCTGCTCCTCGACAAGGCCGCCCATCTGCAGCACCTTTGCACGGATTTCCTCGAGTTCGGCGTCAAACTTCTTCAGCGTATGGTCCGGCATATGGGTTCTTCCTTGCGGAAAGGCGCAATTTATAGCACTGGATTATGACAGTTTCGTGGCTGCGCCCGGCCGTAGCAGCGTCGCCACGCCATTTTCCCCGGCCAACAGCAGTACATCGGCCGGGCGTCGGGCGAACAGGCCATTGGTCACCACCCCGGTAATCTGGTTCAGCCGGGATTCGAGGTCCGGTGGATCGAGGATGGTCAGGTTGCGCACGTCCAGGATCAGGTTGCCGTTATCGGTGACGAAACTGGCGCGCCACTCGGGCAGGCCGCCCAGCTTGACGATTTCACGGGCGACGTAGGAGCGCGCCATCGGAATGACTTCCACCGGCAGCGGGAACCGGCCCAGCACGTCGACCAGCTTCGAGGCATCAGCGATACAGATAAACTGATGTGCCACCGCGGCGACGATTTTCTCGCGGGTCAGGGCGCCGCCGCCGCCCTTGATCATGGTCAGGTGACGCGTCACTTCATCGGCGCCATCGACGTAGACCGGCAGGTCGCGCACGCTGTTCAGATCCAGCACGCGGATGCCCGCAGCTTTCAGCCGGGCTGCGCTGGTTTCGGAACTCGATACTGCTGCTTCGATGCGGTTCTTGATGCGCGCCAGTTCATCGATGAAAAAATTGACCGTGGATCCGGTGCCGACGCCGACGACACTGCCCTCCGGCACCAGGGCCACCGCCGCTTTTGCCGCCGCCTGTTTCAATGCGTCCTGACTCATCTGCGACTCCTGATGCCTGTTGCAAATCAATATACACGAATTACCGGGAGCAACATCCGTCGCCGCAGGGCCGCATTCCTGATAACCTTTGGAACTCGGAAAAAGCGATGAAACAGCAATGAAAAAAACGGATTACCTGGAACGCATACTCAATGCCCGAGTCTATGACGTCGCGATCGAGACGCCGCTGGAACTGGCGCCGAACCTGTCACGACGCCTCGGTAATCGCATTCTGCTCAAGCGCGAGGACATGCAGCCGGTGTTCTCCTTCAAGCTGCGCGGTGCCTACAACAAGATGGCGCATCTGCGACCGGAGGCACTGCGCCGCGGAGTGATCGCTGCCTCCGCCGGCAACCATGCCCAGGGCGTCGCGCTGGCGGCCCAGCACCTGGGCTGCGCGGCGACCATCGTGATGCCGGTGACCACGCCCGACATCAAGGTTGACGCGGTGCGCGCACGCGGCGCCAAAGTGGTGCTGCACGGCGATTCCTACGACGAGGCTGCCGCGCACGCGCGAAAACTCGAACGGCGCGGGCGCCTGACTTACGTCCATCCGTATGACGACCCCGACGTGATTGCCGGCCAGGGCACGATTGCCATGGAAATCCTGCGTCAGCATCCGGAGCCGATTGATGCAATTTTCGTCGCGATCGGCGGCGGCGGGCTGATCGCCGGGATTGCCGCCTACGTAAAGCGCCTGCGGCCCGAGATCAAGATCATCGGCGTCGAGCCCACCGATTCCGACGCGATGTACCAGTCGCTGAAAGCCGGCCGCCGTGTCAAGCTGGCGCAGGTGGGCCTGTTTGCCGACGGTGTTGCCGTCAAGCAGGTCGGCAAGGAAACCTTCCGCTTGTGCCGTACGCTGGTCGACGAGGTGATCCGCGTCGATACCGATGCGATGTGCGCGGCGATCAAGGACGTCTTCGAGGATACCCGCGCCATCCTTGAGCCGGCGGGTGCGCTGGCGATTGCCGGGGCCAAGGTTTATTCCGAGCGCAAACGGCAGCACGGCGCAACCTTCATTGCGGTGGCCTGCGGCGCCAACATGAACTTTGACCGGCTGCGCTTTGTCGCAGAAGAAGCGGAACTCGGCGAAAACCGCGAGGCCATCCTGGCGGTGACGATTCCGGAGCAGCCCGGCAGCTTCAAGGCGTTTTGCGCGCTGCTCGGGCCGCGCAACGTGACGGAGTTCAATTATCGTTATGACGACGCCAAGCAGGCGCGGGTGTTCGTCGGTGTGCAGGTGCGCAACCGTCGGGAAACGGCGCAGCTGGTGCGCACGCTGCGGCGGCACGGCCTGCAGACCTTGGATTTCAGCGACAACGAACTCGCGAAACTGCATGTGCGCCACATGGTCGGCGGCCACGCCCCCGGCGCAAAAAATGAAATCCTCTACCGTTTTGAGTTTCCGGAGCGGCCGGGGGCGCTGATGCGTTTTCTGACCCGCATGAGCCGTGGCTGGAACATCAGCCTGTTCCATTACCGCAACCACGGTGCGGATTACGGCCGCGTGCTGGTGGGCATGGAAGTGCCGCCGACCGACAAGGCCAAATTTCATGCCTTTCTGGCGCAGGTTGGTTATCCGTGGTGCGATGAAAGCCGTAATCCGGCCTACCGCTTGTTTTTGTCATAAATATGTTTATAATCAATATCTTATGATTTT
>RPOR01000090.1 GCA_003820645.1 Betaproteobacteria bacterium | reverse complement strand
GACAACATTTCGATCACGGTGGCGCTGATTCAGCCCATCGCGATGGAAGAGGGGCTGCGTTTTGCCATCCGCGAGGGTGGCCGGACCGTCGGCGCCGGCGTCGTGGCAAAGGTGATCGAGTAAGGCTGCAGGCCAGTAGCTCAACTGGCAGAGCGTCGGTCTCCAAAACCGAAGGTTGGGGGTTCGATTCCCTCCTGGCCTGCCAACAACAAGCAGTATCGAGTACCGGAACCGGGCTGCAGAGCCCGGGGTTCCGGCAAGCACAAGGCGGTTGCGACAGTGGACAAGATCAAGATTGCGGCGGCGGTGTTGCTCGTAGTCGCGGGTATCGGCGGGTTTTATTACCTGCAGGAGAGCGCGACGGTGATCCGGCTCGCGGCGTTTCTGGCCGGGCTCGCGGCAGGCACTGCCGTGCTGTGGACGACTGCGGCGGGACGGACCTTTTTCGCTTTCGCGCAGGAATCGGCAGCCGAAACGCGCAAGGTGGTCTGGCCCTCACGCAACGAAACGCTGCAGGCGACCGGGATCGTGTTCGTGTTTGTGGTCATCATGGCGCTGTTCATGTGGTTGGTGGACGGAATCCTGTTGTGGATCGTCAAAAAGCTGATCGGCGGAGAATGATGAGCAAGAAATGGTATGTGGTCCACGCGTATTCCGGCTTTGAGAAAAGCGTGCAGCGCGCATTGCTCGACCGTATCCGCCGTGCCGGCATGGAAGACAAGTTCGGGCAGATCTTGGTGCCGGTCGAAGAAGTGGTCGAAATGAAAAGCGGCCAGAAGAACATCAGCGAGCGGAAGTTCTTCCCGGGCTATGTGCTGGTCGAAATGGAAATGACCGACGAGTCGTGGCACCTCGTCAAGAATACGGCCAAGGTCACGGGGTTTGTCGGCGGCACGGCGACCAAGCCGACGCCGATCTCGGACAAGGAAGTGCAGAACATCCTGAACCAGATTCAGGAAGGCGTGGAAAAACCGCGGCCCAAGGTGCTGTTCGAGGTGGGCGAGGCAGTGCGCGTCAAGGATGGTCCGTTTGCCGATTTTCACGGCAACGTGGAAGACGTCAATTACGACAAGAGCAAGCTGCGCGTGTCGGTGACGATCTTCGGCCGCTCGACTCCGGTCGAGCTGGATTTCGGTCAGGTCGAGAAGGCCTGATCTTTAACCCGGGGAGGGCGCCGCATCTTTTGACCGGTGCCCGTTTGAACCCACAAGGAGAGTGTAAATGGCAAAGAAAGTCGTCGGTTTCATCAAGCTGCAAGTGCCGGCGGGCAAGGCGAATCCCTCGCCGCCCATCGGTCCCGCGCTGGGTCAGCGCGGTCTGAACATCATGGAATTCTGCAAGGCGTTCAATGCCGCCACGCAGAAAATGGAACCCGGCCTGCCGGTTCCCGTGGTGATCACTGCATACCAGGACAAGAGCTTTACCTTCATCATGAAGACGCCGCCGGCGTCGATCCTGATCAAGAAGGCGGCGAAGATCGAAAGCGGCAGCAAGCGTCCGAATACCGACAAGGTGGGCCGCATCACGCGCGCTCAGGTCGAGGAAATCGCCAAGGCGAAAATGCCCGATCTGACCGCTGCGGATCTGAACGCTGCAGTACGTACCATTGCCGGCAGCGCCCGCAGCATGGGCGTCGACGTGGAGGGGGTGTAAATGGCTAATGTTTCCAAACGCTACAAGGCGGTTCGTGCCAAGGTCAACCGTGACAAGCTGTATGCGCTGAAGGATGCGCTGCAGCTGGTGAAGGAGAACGCCACGGCCAAGTTCAACGAAGCCGTGGACGTCGCGATCAACCTCGGCATCGACGCCAAGAAATCCGACCAGAACGTGCGTGGTTCCGTCGTGCTGCCGCAGGGCACCGGCAAGACCGTGCGCGTTGCGGTGTTTGCACAGGGCGAAAAAGCCCAGCAGGCGAAAGACGCCGGTGCCGACCTGGTTGGTTTCGATGACTTGGCCGCCGAGATCAAGGGCGGCAAGATGGATTTCGACGTGGTGATCGCCACCCCGGATGCGATGCGCGTGGTCGGTCAGCTGGGTCAGGTGCTCGGCCCGCGCGGCCTGATGCCCAACCCCAAGGTGGGTACGGTGACGCAGGACGTGACGCTGGCGGTGAAGAACGCCAAGGCCGGCCAGGTCCAGTATCGCGCCGACAAGGCCGGTATCGTGCAATGCACGATTGGCCGCGCGTCATTTACCGTGGATGCGCTGGAAGAGAATCTCCGCGCACTGGTCGATGCCGTGAACAAATCGCGGCCGGCGGGGACCAAGGGGATCTACCTGAGGAAGGTGGCGGTGTCGAGCACGATGGGGCCCGGCGTACGCGTCGACCAGTCAGGCTTTGCGCAGCAGCAACAGTAAATGAAGCCCCCGCGCGAGGCGCGCGGGGCAGAACTTTGGGCCGTTGGCAGTTGATCGCCGACGGGGTGTCAAAGACCGTAGGTACCGAGAGGTTTAATTTTTGGAAGAAGGCCAAGGGCGATCAGCCAGTGGCCAGACGCTGAAGTCCTACGCAGACGGTGTGCCCGAAAAACAGGTCAAACATGTTCATGTCTGACTCCTGGATTAATGGTCGCCGTGCAACAAGCGGTGGGCATGGAACGATGAATCATGAATGGAGATCCGTATCACGGTGATTTGTTCATGTTTCCGGACCAGTGTCCATTGGTCAGCGGTTAACGTTTAACGGAGAACGACCTTGAGTCTCAATCTGGAGCAGAAGCAAGCGGTGGTGGCCGAAGTGAGCGCGCAGGTTGCGCAAGCCCAGGCCATCGTACTCGCAGAGTACCGCAGCCTGCCCGTGGAGAGCATGACCGAATTGCGCAAGAAAGCGCGCGAGTCGGGCGTGTATTTCCGCGTTCTGAAAAACACCCTGGCGCGCCGTGCGGTCGCCGATACGCCGTTCAAGGCACTGGCCGATCAGATGATCGGACCGCTGGCTTACGGCATTTCGAGCGATCCGGTGGCGGCTGCCAAGGTGCTGCACGAGTTTTCGAAAGGAAACGAGCGTCTCGTGATCAAGGGCGGCGCGATGCCGAACGTCATGATGAGTGCCAAGGAAGTTGCGGCGCTCGCCAAGATGCCCAGTCGTCAGGAGCTGCTGGCCACCCTGTTGGGAACCATGCAGGCACCGGTCGCCACATTTGTTCGCACCCTCAACGAGGTTCCGACCAAGTTTGTGCGGGCGCTGGCTGCCGTGCGGGATCAGAAAGAAAAGCAGGCCGCGTGAGGTCATTGCCGTCAGGCAGCGACTCCCGCAATACCATAACCTATTGTTTTTATTAACTTTTTAGGATTCAGGAGAACGACATGGCAGTTGCCAAAGCAGAAATCCTCGACGCTATCGCGAACATGACGGTGCTCGAGTTGTCGCAAATGATCAAGGACATGGAAGAGAAGTTCGGTGTTTCAGCCGCCGCTGCCGCCGTCGCCGTTGCGGCCCCCGCCGCCGGTGGCGCTGCTGCTGCGGAAGAGCAGACCGAGTTCACGGTCAACCTGACCAGTTCCGGCGCCAACAAGGTCAACGTCATCAAGGTGGTGCGTGCGGTGACCGGTCTCGGCCTGAAGGAAGCCAAAGACCTGGTCGATGGCGCGCCGAAACCCGTCAAGGAAGGCGTATCGAAAGCCGATGCGGAAGCCATCCTCAAGCAGATCACCGAGGCTGGCGGCACGGCGGAAATCAAGTAACTGTGGATCTTGCGCCGGCCGGCGGGTACTCCGCCAGCCAGCGCCTTTTGACTGTTTTGCTGAAGGTTGAAAGTGGCAGGTCATACCGCGCAATCCGCGATTGTGACCTGCAACATTTGACTTTCTGACCCTGCTCCGGAGTGGACATGGCTTATTCATTCACCGAAAAGAAACGCATCCGCAAGAGTTTCGCCAAGCGCGAGAGCGTACTGCAGGTGCCTTACCTGCTGACGACCCAGCTCGAATCGTTCGCGGCATTCCTGCAGGAATTTACGCCACCCAATGCACGCAAGAATGAAGGCCTGCAGGCGGCGTTTACCAGCATATTTCCGATCGAGAGCCATTCCAAGAATGCGCGCCTTGAGTTCGTCAGCTACGCCCTCGGCGTGCCGCCGTTCGACGTCAAGGAATGCCAGCAGCGCGGGCTGACGCTGGCGGCGCCTCTGCGTGCCAAGGTGCGGCTGACGATCATGGACAAGGAAGCATCCAAGCCGACGATCAAGGAGGTCAAGGAGCAGGAAGTGTACATGGGCGAAATCCCGCTGATGACCACTACCGGCTCTTTTGTGATCAACGGCACGGAACGCGTCATCGTGTCGCAGTTGCACCGCTCGCCGGGCGTGTTCTTCGAGCACGATCGCGGCAAGACCCATTCTTCCGGCAAGCTGCTGTTTTCGGCACGGATCATTCCCTATCGCGGCTCCTGGCTCGATTTCGAATACGATGCCAAGGACTATCTGTATTTCCGCGTCGACCGCCGCCGCAAGATGCCGGTGACGATCCTGCTGAAGGCACTCGGCTTTTCGTCGGAACAGATACTCCAGGAGTTTTTCGAGTTCGACACCTTCCACATTTCGAAGAACGGTGTCGAGTTCGAGGTGAAACCGGAGCGCATGCGTGGCGAGACCGCGCGTTTCGACATCACCGCGAAGGGCGGCAAGCTGATTGTCGCGAAGGACAAGCGAATCACCGTCAAGCATGTGCGTGACATGGAGGCGGCAGGCCTGAAGCGTCTCGAGGTGCCGGAAGATTTCGTGATTGGACGCGCACTCGCGCGCACCGTCATCGACAAGTCCACCGGCGAACTGGTGGCTAATGCCAACGACGAGATCACTGAGGAAGTGCTGGTCAAGCTGCGCGAAGCGGGTGTGGCCAGCGTCGAGACCATTTACACCAACGACCTTGACCAAGGGCCCTACATCTCGCAGACGCTGCGCATCGACGAGACCGCGGACCAGCTGGCGGCGCAGGTGGCGATTTACCGGATGATGCGTCCCGGCGAGCCGCCGACCGAGGATTCGGTGAAGACGCTGTTCAACGGTCTGTTCTTCTCGCCCGACCGCTACGACCTGTCGGCGGTGGGCCGCATGAAATTCAACCGTCGGGTCGGCCGCGCCGAGCTGACGGGCGCCAATACGCTGTCGCCCGAAGACATCGTTGCGGTGATCAAGATCCTGGTGGAGCTGCGCAACGGCCGCGGCGAGATCGACGATATCGATCATCTCGGCAACCGCCGCGTACGCTCGGTCGGTGAACTGGCGGAGAACCAGTTCCGTGCCGGGCTGGTCCGTGTCGAGCGTGCGGTGCGCGAACGCCTGTCACAGGCCGAGTCCGACAATCTGATGCCGCATGACCTGATCAACGCGAAGCCGGTATCGGCGGCGATCCGCGAATTCTTCGGCTCATCTCAGTTGTCGCAGTTCATGGACCAGACCAACCCGCTGTCGGAGATCACCCACAAGCGCCGCGTCTCGGCGCTCGGACCCGGTGGCCTGACGCGGGAACGCGCCGGCTTCGAAGTGCGCGACGTGCATCCGACACACTACGGGCGTGTCTGTCCGATCGAGACGCCCGAGGGCCCGAACATCGGCCTGATCAATTCGCTGGCGATCTATGCGCGGACCAACGAATACGGCTTTCTCGAGACCCCGTACCGCAAGGTCAAGGACGGCAAGGTCAGCGACCAGATCGATTACCTGTCGGCAATCGAGGAAGGCAAGTTCGTCATTGCCCAGGCCAATGCCGCTCTCGACAAGCATGGCAGGTTCTCGGACGAGCTGGTGTCGTGCCGTCACCACAACGAGTTCGCGCTGTCGGCACCGGACCGCATCGAGTATATGGACGTCGCGCCGGCGCAGGCGGTATCGGTGGCGGCCTCGCTGATCCCGTTCCTTGAGCATGACGATGCCAATCGCGCGCTGATGGGCTCGAACATGCAGCGCCAGGCAGTGCCCTGCCTGCGTGCCGAGAAACCCCTCGTTGGGACCGGCCTGGAGCGCACCGTTGCGGTGGACTCGGGTACGGCAGTCCAGGCCCGCCGCGGCGGTGTCGTTGATTACATCGATGCCGGTCGTATCGTGGTGCGCGTGAACGACGACGAGACGTCTGCCGGCGAAGTCGGTGTCGACATCTACAACCTGGTGAAGTACCAGCGGTCGAACCAGAATACGAACATCAACCAGCGGCCGCTGGTGAAGGTGGGCGACCATATCGCCCGCGGCGACGTCGTTGCTGACGGCGCGTCCACCGACATGGGCGAGCTCGCGCTGGGGCAGAACATGCTGGTGGCATTCATGCCCTGGAACGGCTACAACTTCGAAGACTCGATCCTGATTTCGGAGCGCGTGGTTGCTGAGGATCGCTTCACTTCGATTCACATCGAGGAACTGTCAGTGGTTGCCCGCGACACCAAGCTCGGCCCCGAGGAAATTACTCGCGACATTTCGAACCTGTCGGAATCGCAACTGGGCCACCTCGACGAGTCGGGCATCATCCATATCGGCGCGGAAGTCGAAGCGGGCGATGTGCTAGTCGGCAAGGTGACGCCGAAGGGCGAAACCCAGCTGACGCCGGAAGAGAAGCTGCTGCGCGCGATCTTCGGCGAAAAAGCCTCGGACGTGAAAGACACCAGCCTGCGCGTGCCTTCGGGCATGTCGGGCACGGTCATCGACGTGCAGGTTTTCACCCGCGAAGGCATCGAACGCGACAAGCGTGCCCAGCAGATCATTGACGATGAACTGAAACGCTACAAGAAGGACCTTGGTGACCAGCTGCGCATCGTCGAGAACGATGCGTTCGAACGGCTCGAGCGCCTGCTGACCGGCAAGACCGCGAATGGCGGTCCGAAGAAACTCGTCAAGGGCGCGAAGATCACCAAGGCATACCTCGGTGAAGTAGAGCGTCACAGCTGGTTTGACATCCGTCTGGCAAACGAAGAATCGGCCGCACAGATGGAGCAGATCAAGGAAAGCCTGGCGCAGACCAAGCTGCAGTTCGACAAGGCTTATGACGAGAAGAAGAAAAAGCTTACCAGCGGCGATGAGCTGCCGCCGGGCGTGCAGAAGATGGTCAAGGTCTACCTGGCCGTCAAGCGCCAGTTGCAGCCGGGCGACAAGATGGCCGGACGCCACGGCAACAAGGGCGTCATTTCCAAGATCACACCGATCGAGGATATGCCGCACATGGCCGATGGCACGCCGGTCGACATCGTGCTCAACCCGCTGGGCGTGCCCTCGCGGATGAACGTTGGCCAGATTCTCGAAACCCATCTCGGCTGGGCAGCCAAGGGTCTCGGCATCCGCATCGGCGAAATGCTGAAAGCGGAAGCCAAGGTTGCGGAAGTGCGCAAGG
This sequence comes from Betaproteobacteria bacterium, assembly GCA_003820645.1. Lineage (GTDB taxonomy): Bacteria > Pseudomonadota > Gammaproteobacteria > Burkholderiales > SG8-41. The sequence goes on along the minus strand of RPOR01000090.1, from coordinate 6,155 downwards.
TGCTGGACAAGATTTACAACACCAACGGCAAACCGGCCGACCTGGACTCCCTGAAGGATGAAGAAATCATCGAGCTGGCGTCCAATTTGCGCAATGGCGTGCCGTTCGCGACCCCGGTGTTTGACGGCGCGACCGAGATCGAGATCCGGCAGATGCTGGACCTGGCTTATCCGCACGATGATGCGCACACGAAAAAGCTGGGCTTCACGGCCAGCAAGACCCAGGTCACGCTTTATGACGGCCGCACCGGCGATCCTTTCGAGCGGCCGGTCACCGTCGGCTACATGCATATGCTGAAACTGCATCACCTGGTCGACGACAAGATGCATGCACGCTCCACCGGCCCGTACAGCCTGGTTACGCAGCAGCCGCTGGGCGGCAAGGCGCAGTTCGGTGGTCAGCGCTTTGGTGAGATGGAGGTGTGGGCGCTGGAAGCTTACGGCGCAGCCTATGTGCTGCAGGAAATGCTCACGGTCAAATCGGATGACACTGAGGGGCGGCGCAAGGTGTATGAGTCCATTGTCAAGGGTGACCATCGCATCGAGGCCGGCATGCCGGAATCGTTCAATGTGCTGGTCAAGGAAATCCGCTCGCTGGCGATTGATATCGACCTCGATCGCAACCGTTATTGATTTGTAGAAGAGAGACCGGCAGGGCGACGCTCCGCGTTCAGCTGCCGTAAGCACCTCACCGTTTAGTTAGGAGTTTGCGATGAAAGCACTGCTTGATTTGTTCAAACAGGTTACGCAGGAAGAGGAATTTGACGCGATCAAGATCGGGCTGGCCTCGCCCGAGAAGATCCGTTCCTGGTCGTACGGGGAGGTCAAGAAGCCTGAGACCATCAATTACCGTACATTCAAACCGGAACGCGACGGTCTCTTCTGCGCGAAGATTTTCGGTCCGACGAAGGACTATGAGTGCCTGTGCGGCAAGTACAAGCGCCTGAAACACCGGGGCGTGATCTGCGAGAAATGCGGCGTCGAAGTGACGCTGTCGAAGGTGCGCCGTGAACGCATGGGGCACATCGAGCTGGCCAGTCCCGTTGCGCACATCTGGTTCCTGAAGTCCCTGCCGTCACGCCTGGGCATGGTGCTCGACATGACGCTGCGCGACATCGAGCGCGTGCTCTACTTCGAGGCCTATGTGGTGACCGACCCGGGCATGACGCCGCTGAAGCGCTGCCAGTTGATGACCGAAGAGGATTATCTGGCAAAGGTCGACGAATTCGGCGACGACTTCAGCGCGGCAATGGGTGCCGAGGGCGTGCGGTCGCTGCTGCGCAGCCTGGATCTGGGGCGCGAGATCGAAACGCTGCGCACCGATCTGGCGGCCACCAGTTCAGAGACCAAGATCAAGAAGATCGCCAAGCGCCTCAAGGTACTCGAGGCTTTCCAGAAGTCCGGCATCAAGCCCGACTGGATGGTCATGGAAGTGCTGCCCGTGCTGCCGCCGGAACTGCGGCCGCTGGTCCCGCTCGACGGCGGCCGTTTCGCGACGTCCGATCTGAATGATCTGTATCGTCGGGTGATCAACCGCAACAACCGCCTGAAGCGCCTGCTGGAACTGAAGGCGCCGGAAATCATCGTGCGCAACGAAAAGCGCATGCTGCAGGAGGCGGTGGATTCGCTGCTCGACAACGGTCGCCGTGGCAAGGCAATGACAGGGGCGAACAAGCGTCCGCTGAAATCGCTCGCCGACATGATCAAGGGCAAGGGCGGTCGTTTCCGTCAGAACCTGCTGGGCAAGCGCGTCGACTATTCCGGCCGCTCGGTCATCGTGGTCGGTCCGCAGCTGAAGCTGCACCAGTGCGGCCTGCCGAAGAAAATGGCGCTGGAACTGTTCAAGCCCTACATTTTCAACAAGCTGGAAGTCATGGGTTTGGCGACGACCATCAAGGCGGCGAAGCGCATGGTGGAGAGTGAAGAGCCCATCGTATGGGACATCCTCGAAGAGGTGATTCGCGAGCATCCGGTGATGCTCAACCGTGCGCCGACGCTGCACCGCCTGGGCATCCAGGCGTTCGAGCCGGTACTGATCGAAGGCAAGGCGATCCAGCTGCATCCGCTGGTTTGCGCGGCATTCAATGCCGACTTCGACGGCGACCAGATGGCCGTTCACGTACCGCTTTCGCTGGAAGCGCAGATGGAAGCGCGCACGCTGATGCTGTCGTCGAACAATGTGCTATCGCCGGCCAATGGTGATCCCATAATCGTGCCTTCGCAGGACATCGTGCTGGGTCTGTACTATACGACCCGCGAAAAGCAGGGCGCCCGTGGCGAGGACTCGCATTTCATCAACGTCAGTGAGGTTTCACGCGCCTATGAGACCGGGCAGGTCGAGATCAGTGCGCGCATCCTCGTGCGGATCAAGGAAACCGAAGTCAATGAAGACGGCACGAAGCGGGAGAAGCTGACACGCTACCAGACGACGGTTGGCCGCGCGCTGCTCTCCGAGATTCTGCCGCACGGACTGCCGTTCGAGTTCATCAACAAGGCGTTGAAGAAGAAGGAAATCTCGAAAATCATCAACGCCAGTTTCCGGCGCTGTGGTTTGCGCGAGACGGTGATTTTCGCCGACAAGCTGATGTACAACGGTTTTTCCATGGCAACCCGTGCGGGGCTGTCGATTGCCGTGGACGACATGCTGGTGCCGAAGCAGAAGGACGAGATCATCGGCGAGGCGGAAAAGGAAGTGCAGGAGATCGAGAAGCAGTACACCTCGGGTCTGGTCACTCAGGGCGAGCGCTACAACAAGGTGGTGGACATCTGGGGTCGTGCGGGTGATCTGGTTGCCAAGGCGATGATGGAGCAGCTCGGTGTAGAGCCGGTCATCGAGTGGGAGCCGAAGTCCCGGGAATGGAGGCCACGGCTCGACAAGAAGGGCAATCCGGTGATGCAGGAGTCGTTTAATTCGATTTACATGATGGCCGATTCGGGGGCGCGTGGTTCCGCGGCGCAGATCCGTCAGCTGGCCGGCATGCGTGGTTTGATGGCGAAACCGGACGGCTCGATCATCGAGACGCCCATTACGGCGAATTTCCGCGAAGGCCTGAACGTCCTGCAGTACTTCATTTCGACACACGGCGCGCGCAAGGGTCTGGCGGACACCGCCCTGAAGACCGCGAACTCCGGTTATCTAACGCGACGCCTGGTTGACGTTACGCAGGATCTCGTCGTGACCGAGGATGATTGCGGTACGACGAATGGCGTGGTCATGAAGGCGTTGGTGGAGGGCGGCGAGGTAGTGGAGAGCCTGCGCGAACGCATCCTGGGGCGGGTCGCGGCGGCGGATATCGTCAATCCCGAGACTGGCGCGACTTTGTTCGAAACGAACACATTGCTGGATGAGGATGTGGTTGACGCGATCGAGGCCTCTGGCATCGACGAGATCAAGGTGCGCACGCCACTGACTTGCGAAACGCGCTATGGCCTGTGCACGCGCTGCTATGGGCGCGATCTTGGCCGGGGCTCGGTGGTCAACATCGGCGAGGCAGTCGGTGTGATTGCGGCGCAGTCGATCGGTGAGCCCGGCACGCAGTTGACGATGCGTACTTTCCACATTGGCGGCGCTGCTTCGCGTACTGCGGTGGTGAGCCAGGTTGAAGGCAAATCGGCGGGCGTGGTGCGTTATTCAGCCGGTATGCGCTACGTCTCGAACACGCGTGGCGAGCTGGTTGCGATTTCGCGAAACGGCGAAATCATGATCCACGACGAGGCCAACCGCGAGCGTGAGCGGCACAAGGTTCCCTACGGAGCGCTGCTTGCAGCGCGCGACGGCCAGACGGTCAAACCCGGCCATGTGCTGGCAACCTGGGATCCGCATACCCGTCCGATCATTACGGAATACGCGGGTCGCATCAAATTCGAAAACGTCGAGGAAGGTGTCACCGTTGCCAAGCAGATCGACGAGGTCACCGGGCTCTCGACACTCGTCGTCGTCGATCCCAAACGGCGCGGCAGCGTGCAGGCTAAGGGACTGCGGCCTCAGGTCAAGCTGCTGGATGCCGACAGCCAGGAAATCAAGCTGGCTGGCTCCGACCAGCCGGTGAACATCACCTTCCAGATCGGCTGCATTATCACGGTGCGGGACGGGCAGGAAGTCGGCGTCGGCGAGGTGCTCGCGCGAATCCCGCAGGAGACCTCCAAGACGCGCGACATTACCGGCGGTTTGCCGCGGGTTGCCGAATTGTTCGAGGCGCGTTCGCCGAAGGATGCCGGCATGCTCGCCGAAGTTACCGGCACGGTCTCGTTCGGCAAGGACACCAAGGGCAAGCAGCGCCTGGTCATCACCGACCTTGATGGTGTTGCCCACGAGTTCCTGATTGCCAAGGACAAGCATGTCATGGCGCATGACGGCCAGGTGGTCAACAAGGGCGAGATGATCGTCGACGGGCCTGCTGATCCGCATGACATCCTGCGCCTGCTCGGGGTCGAGGAGTTGGCGCGCTACATTGCAAACGAAGTGCAGGATGTCTACCGTCTGCAGGGCGTGAAAATCAACGACAAGCACATCGAGGTCATCGTCCGCCAGATGCTGCGGCGCGTGCTCATCGTCGATGCTGGCGATACGCGTTTCATTACCGGCGAACAGCTGGAGCGTGCCGAGGTGCTGGAAGAGAACGAGCGTGTTGCAGCCGAAGGGAAGGCTCCGGCGCAATACGAGCACGTATTGCTGGGCATCACCAAGGCTTCGCTGTCAACGGATTCGTTCATCTCGGCGGCGTCCTTCCAGGAGACCACCCGGGTGCTCACCGAAGCGGCCATCATGGGCAAGCGCGACGAATTGCGCGGGCTGAAGGAGAACGTCATCGTCGGCCGCCTGATTCCTGCCGGCACCGGACTGGCCTACCACCGCATGCGTCGCAAGCAGGCAGCCCAGGCCGAGCTGGATCAGGCCGCAGCTGCGGCCGAAGCGGTGGCGGCCAGTGCCGAAGGGGAAGAGCAGGTTGCTTGACAGTGGGCAGCCGACCCCATAAAATTGATAGTCTTTGTTGGGCCTCGTGCGTCCTGAAACCCCGCACAGTGCCCCGGCGGTAAACGGAACCGGGACGGTGGAAACGCCGTCCCCGCGTTTTTTGGGGCCGTGTCCGGTGATTGTTTCGGCTGGTGGAATGTCAGCCAAACAGAACTTGAGTGATTGTCGTAACTTATTGAGAAACAAGGAAAAATGCCGACCGTAAATCAATTGGTGCGTAAGCCCCGGCGAGCACCGCGCATGAAGAGCAAGGTGCCGGCGCTGGCGGGCAGTCCGCAAAAGCGAGGTGTGTGTACCCGCGTCTATACGACCACCCCCAAAAAGCCGAACTCGGCGCTGCGCAAGGTCGCCAAGGTTCGCCTGACCAACGGGTTCGAGGTCATCGGTTACATCGGCGGCGAGGGTCATAACCTGCAGGAACACTCGGTGGTACTGATTCGTGGCGGCCGGGTGAAGGATCTGCCGGGCGTGCGCTACCACATCGTGCGCGGCAGTCTGGACACTGCGGGCGTCAAGGACCGCAAACAAAGCCGCTCCAAGTATGGTGCCAAGCGCGCCAAAGCTGCTTGATAGGGGACTAGGGATATGCCACGTCGCAGGGAAGTTCCGAAACGCGAAGTACTGCCGGATCCGAAATACGGCAGTCAGGACGTCGCCAAGTTCATCAATGTACTGATGACGCGCGGCAAGAAATCTGTTGCTGAGCGCATCATGTACGGTGCGCTCGAGCAGATCAAGAAGAAAGCCGGCAAAGACGCGCTCGAAGTGTTCAACCAGGCGGTGAGCAATGTGAAGCCGATGGTTGAAGTCAAGAGCCGTCGAGTTGGCGGCGCAAACTATCAGGTGCCGGTGGAAGTGCGCTCAGTGCGCAGGATGGCGCTGGCGATGCGCTGGTTGCGTGACGCGGCGCGCGGACGCGGTGAAAAGTCAATGGGTGCGCGTCTGGCCGGGGAGCTGGCGGAAGCGGCTGAAGGCCGCGGCGGCGCAATGAAGAAACGTGAAGAAGTGCATCGTATGGCGGAAGCCAACAAGGCCTTCTCGCATTACCGGTTCTGAAACCGGCGGCTGAAGGGTAAAAGAACGTGCCACGCAAGACTCCAATCGAACGCTATCGCAATATCGGGATCTCCGCCCATATCGACGCGGGCAAGACCACGACGACCGAGCGCGTCCTGTTCTAT
>RPOR01000089.1 GCA_003820645.1 Betaproteobacteria bacterium | reverse complement strand
TCATGGCGATTGCCGCAGTACATCACCGGAGCCGCGGGGAAAGGCCTGCCATCGCCCGGTGATCATGGTTTCTGTCATCCCACCAGATGGTGTTTCCCGACGACGTGGACGGTGCTCGCCTGTGGTCCGTGCTCTCCGGCTTCCTCGTCGAAGCGCACCTCGGCACCAATCTCGAGCCGGTCAAAATCCGCGTCCACCACGCTGTTCCTGTGGAAATAGATCAAACCGCCATCTGCTGCCTCGATGCGGCCGAAATCCTGCTCCGGATGCATTTCGACGACCCGGCCGTGCGGCGGTGCTTCGTGCACCTTGACCCGCTGGTCCTGCCGCCGTGCGTAGTCCTCGAGCTGGCGCCGCATGCTGGCAAAGGCGTCGCGGATCGCGACATAGGCATCGGTATAGGCATGATGCTCATCCGGCTCGCGGTCGGCGATCAGCGTGCTGCCGGGAACGCTGACCTCCATGCGGACATGGAAATGATTACCCTGCCGATGGTGCTTGTGCCGCATTTCAAGCACCACGCGGCAACCGATGATGCTGCCGTAATAAGTTTCCAGTTTCTCGGCATGGGTCCTGATGTCGGCTTCCAGGGCCTCGGACCGTTCGAGATTACGGAACGTAATTTTCAAGGGTATTTGCATGATGTCGACTCCAATCTCCAATGGCAATCATAGGCGCCATGCTCGATGCGGGCCTTGATCCGCGTCAACCTCGGCTGTCAGACGGTTCGAGATCATCCGCCACGGATGCGGTCATTGCCGTCCACCGCCACGTGAACCGTCTCCGCACCACCGCACCATCAGGTCACCATCCCTTCTGCTAATGATTTTTCGGTGTGCTGGATCTCGGCATCCCGCCCGTGCATGATCAGGGCGCCGACCTTGGCCAGTTCGCGGGCCAGCAGCCGCACCACGTCATCGACCGCAATCAGGCCCTGGAGGCGCCCGTCGCGATCCACCACCGGCGCCCGGCGCACACCGCGCTGCGTCATCTTGTCCAGTGCTTCGATGAACCCGTCGCCTTCCCGCAACACCAGAACGGGGCTGCTCATGATGCTGCCAACCTGCGTCTGGGTCGCCACCAAACCACGGGCGACAACTCTGACGACAATGTCACGATCGGTGAGCATACCCACGGGCATGCGAGTATCCGCTCCGTCCACCACGACGACGTCACCGATGTGATTGCTGCGCATCAATCGCGCCGCATCGTCCACGGTTGCCTGCCGTTGAATCGTCACTACCGCTCGATTGCAGAATGCACTGATCGTCATGTCGCCTCCTTGGTCTGATACGGCCGCATTCAGTCTTTACGCACCCAGACACCCCGCTCCTCGCAATGCAGGAGTTCGCTGCCGCTGCGCACGTATTGGCCGATTGGATAGGCCACATCGTTGAAATAGCAGGCCCCGGTTTCCAGTTCGAGATCGAGACTCAGCTCCTCTTCCTCGTCCAGGATCGGCGAAGTCTTGCGTTCAGGATCGGCGGCGCCGACCTGCACTGCCACGGGGTTGATGGATGTCATGGCGCTTCCAATGGAAAAAGGATTTACAGTCAATCCAGTGACAAATTAAAAGCATAATGACCGCCGGACATTGATTTGCGTCAACCACCGGCCAATAGGCTGCCGCGTCCCACAGGGGCAATCGCCGGGCAATTCATCCTCGTTTGACCCAGGTCAAGCCAGGTCAGGCAGGCCCGCGGGTTAATTAACGCAATCCCGGTGCAGGGTCGCCGCCAGCGAACGGAAAACCGATGATCAGGAAACGGATGTTCCGCCGCACCATCGGCGCCGTGCTGTTGACTGCAGGCGTGTTGCTGATGTGGTTCGCGCCCGAATCGCCTGCCGGCGTGGCGCTGCTCGCAGCCGGAATCGTGCTCGAAGCCATCGGCCTTCGTCTGGAGCGCGTTGACGGCCCAGCAAGGAAACCGCCCGATGCCATGGAGCATTGACCGCTATCCGGCGTCCATGAAGAACCTCCCGCCCCGCGTGCGGCTGCACGCCATCGCAATCGCGAATGCGCTGCTCGACGAGGGCTACGACGAGGGCCGCTGCATCCGCATCGCCATTGCCCGCGCCAAGCAGCGGGCACGCACAGCCACAGCGGACCGCGGTCAGGACCGGCGCTCACGGCGGTAGCAGCGGCGGAGGCCCGCAGTCGCCCGGTGTTATGCGCTAATACGCTGTTTTTATTCGATTATTTTGCGCGCGCCGCAGCCAGTCGGGTCAGGCAGAAGTGCGTGAACGCGAGCCCCGACAGCACCGGCACCAGCAGGTTGACCAGCGGCACGTACAGCAGCAGCGACAGCAGGATGCCGAGCAGGAACAGGTCGCCCCGCGAAGTGCGGGTGATCTGTGCCAGCTCTTCGCGACTGGCATGTTCGGCCAGCGCATCGTAGCGGAACATGCGCTGATTGAGGTAGGCCGAGGTCAGCACCGGCGCGAGCACCGCGCCCACGCCCGTCAGCCACAGCGGCAGCGTGAATAGCCACAGCAGCACAAACACGGTGATGCCGACCGCGGCATTGAGCACGCTGCCGATGACCGTGCCGCCGGCGGCACGCGCCAGATCCGGGTGATGCCGTTCGGCGACGAACTTGACGATGATGGGCATCGCGATGATTTCGGTGATCACCAGTGCCGTGACCAGCATGGCCGGCAGGATGGCAATCAGCACGACCAGCATCGCCGTGTAGTCGATGACCCAAGTCGCGCTCCACCCCTGCAGCCAGCCGGCCACGGTGGTCGACGTCATCGCGCCGGCGATGCCGCCGGTCCAGGCATCCCAGAACAGCCAGGCGAGCACGATCCACAACACCAGGCTGCCGAGCATCGGCACGAACACGATGGCGACGATGCGCGGCTCGAACAGGTTGCGGGCGGCACGCGTCAGCGCGGCAATGACATCCTGCATCAGATGACCCTCCACAGCGCGAGCATCAGCGGCATCAGGATTGCCGTGGCCAGGCCGTTGAGGCCCATGCCGAGACCGGCAAAAGCGCCGGCCTGCTCGCTGACCTGAAACGCGCGGGCGGTGCCGATGCCATGCGCGGCAATGCCGACGGCGAAGCCGCGCACGCCATGGTCGGTGATGCGCAGCATATCCAGCACGTACTTGGCCATCATCGCACCGCTGACGCCGGTCATGATCACCATCACCGCGGTCAGCGACGGGATGCCGCCGATTTTTTCGGCGATACCCATCGCGATCGGCGCCGTCACTGATTTCGGCGCCACCGACAACAGCGTGCCGTCGGCCGCGCCCAGCAGCCAGGCGATGCCGACCGCGGACACAATCGCGGTCACCGATCCCGCGAGCAGCGCGCAGGCCAGCGGCAGCGCGAGCTTTTTCAGGCGGTCGAACTGCAGGTACAGCGGCACCGCCAGCGCCACGGTCGCCGGGCCGAGCAGGAAATGCACGAACTTGGCGCCGTCGAAGTAGACCGCATATGCGGTGTCCGTCAGCGTCAGCGCGCTGACCAGCATCACGATGGCCAGCAGCACCGGATTGAGCAGCGGATTGAACCCCGCGCGCTGATAGATCCAGTACGCGGCCTGGTAGGCGACCAGCGTCAGGGTCAGGCCGAGCAGCGGGCTGGCCGACAGGTAAACCCAGATGTCGGCGATACGCGGGGTCATGCGCCGGTCTTTCCGACATCGCCGACGTCGCTGCGCCCGCGCATCAACGCCCGCATCACCAGTGCACTCACGGCAATTGCCAGCGCAGTGCTGACCAGCACCGCGGCAAGAATCGGCAGCCACTCCCCGGAGATCCGTGCGAAATGCGCCATCACCCCGACACCGGCAGGCACGAACAGCAGCGACAGATGCTGCAGGATGCCGTTGGCGGTGTCGCGCAGCGGTACGGCGAGGCTGCCGCGCACGCACAGCGCCAGGAACAGCAGCAGCAGGCCGATCACCGGCCCGGGAATGGGCAAGCCCGCCAACTGCACCGTCACTTCGCCGATCAGCTGAAACACCAACAACACGGTAAGCGGACCCAGCATGCATGAACCTCCGGTGAGATTGCGCTATTGTAAACGGCGCCGCCGGCGGACCGGCAAGGTAGAATGCGCCCATGCTCGAGAGACCGTCCACAACAGCATGGCATCGCTGACCCGTACTGCAACCTGGCGCGCGCTCGCCACGCACCGGCGGACATGGCATGACCGCCATCTGCGCGACCTGTTTGCCGGCGATCCACAGCGTTTCGAACGCTATTCGCTGGAAGCCTGCGGCCTGCTGCTGGATTACTCAAAAAACCTGATTGTTCCCGAAACGCTGGCGCTGCTGTTCGCGCTGGCGCGCGAGCGGGAGCTGCCGGCGCGCATCCGGGACCTGCTCGCCGGCAAGCGCGTCAATTCCACCGAGAAGCGCGCAGCCTGGCACACGGCCCTGCGCGCGGGCCATGCCGCGCCGCGCGAGGTGCGCAATGCACTGGCGAAGATGCGCGCGCTGGCGACCGCCTTGCGCGCGGGAACAGTGCACGGCATCACCGGTCACGCCATCCGCGATGTGGTCAGCCTGGGCATCGGCGGCTCGGCACTGGGGCCGGCGCTGGCCACCGCCGCCTGCGCAGCGGATGCGGCCGCACCCCGGGTGCATTTCGTCACCACCCCCGGCGAGCCGCTGGCACAGTTGCTGGCGACGCTGAACGCCGAGACCACGCTGTTCATCGTGCAATCAAAGAGTTTCTCGACACAGGAGACGCTGCGCAACGCGCGCGCCGCGCGCGCCTGGCTCAATGCGCAATTCGATGCCTCGGATTACGGTGCGCATTTCGCAGCAGTGACTGCCGATGCCGAGGCGGCGCATGCCTTCGGCGTGCCGCCCGAGCGCATTTTCCCGATGTGGGACTGGGTCGGCGGCCGGTATTCGCTGTGGTCGGCGGTCGGCCTGCCGGCGATGATCGCGATGGGCTGCGACGCCTTCGACGACATGCTCGCCGGTGCGGCGGACATGGATGCCCATTTTGCCGGCGCACCGCTGGAACAGAACATGCCGGCGCTGCTGGCACTGCTGGGGCTGTGGCATGCGAATTTTTTCGGCATGGCCACGCGCGCGGTGATTCCGTATCCGCCGGCGCTCGCGCCACTGCCCGCTTACCTGCAGCAGCTGGAGATGGAAAGCCTGGGCAAGCAGGTTACCCGCAGCGGCAAACTGCTGCGCTGCGAATCCGGCACCGTGCTGTGGGGCGGTACCGGCACCGACGGCCAGCACGCTTATTTCCAGCTGCTGCACCAGGGCACGCGCCCGGTGCCGGTCGATTTTATCGCCTGCTGCACGCCGCGCGCCGGACCCGGCGGCAATGATGATGAAACGCACGCAGTGATGCTGGCGAACTGCTTTGCGCAATCGGCGCTGCTGATGCGCGGCGTGACGGCCGCCGAGACCGAACAGGCGCTGCTTGCCAAAGGCATGGCCGCGCGCGAGGCCGCGCGACTGGCGCCGCACCAGGCGCTGCCCGGTGACCGGCCCAGCAACACGCTGCTGCTGCCGTCACTCACGCCGCGCAGCCTTGGTACGCTGCTCGCGCTCTATGAGCACCGGACATTCGTGCAAAGCGTGATCTGGGACATCAATGCCTTCGACCAGTGGGGCGTGGAGCACGGCAAGCGCCTCGCCGACAGCCTGCTGCCCGAATTCACCGCCACCACACGGGGAACGGCGCATGATGCGTCGACCAACGGACTGATCAGCTTTTCAAAAACGCACAACCGGAGGAAGTCATGAACGACGAGACCCTGAACATGAGCATCCGCAAGTTCCTCAAAACCGTCGGCGTCAATTCGCAGCTGGCGATCGAGAAAGCCGTGCGCAAGGCCATCGAGGACGGCAGGCTCAAGGGCAGCGAATCGCTGCCGGCGACGATGACGCTGAGTGTCGGTGCGCTGGCGCTGGAAGTGAAATTCGACGGCGACCTGAAGCTCGACTGAGGCCGCCGCGCGTCAATTCAGATCTTCATGATCTGCGCGCGGTAGTAGCGCAGTTCCTCGATGGATTCGTGGATGTCGGCAAGCGCCTCGTGCTTGCCGTGCTTCACCATGCCGTTCAGCACCTCGGGTTTCCAGCGCCGCGCCAGTTCCTTCAGCGTGCTGACATCGATCAGTCGGTAGTGGAAATAGCCGTCGAGCTTCGGCAGATAGCGCACCAGAAAACGCCGGTCCTGATGCACCGAATTGCCGCAGATCGGCGACACCCCGGAAGGCACGTATTGGCCGAGGAAGGCGATCATCTGTTCCTCGGCCTGGGCTTCGTTCAGCGTCGAGGCCCTGACCCGGTCGATCAGGCCGGATTTCTTGTGGGTCGACTTGTTCCAGTTGTCCATGACATCAAGCACTGCGTCGGGCTGGTGGATGACCAGCACCGGCGCTTCCGCAACGATGTTGAGCTGCGCATCCGTAATGACGCACGCGATCTCCAGCACGCGGTCGGTTTCGGGATTGAGTCCGCTCATCTCCATGTCGATCCAGATGAGGGCGTTGGGATCCTGTGCCATAATGATTTTGACGGTTTTGCAGTGAATTTTCAGACACGCATTGTGTCACAAGCCCTAAACCCCACATAAAGAAATATGCATACTTTTGGCCTCGTTTTCCTCGCTGCCCTGCTGCTCACGGTCGCCACCCGGCTGTGGCTGGCGGCACGCCATGCCCGCCATGTGCTGGCGCACCGCAACGCGGTGCCGGCGCAGTTTGCCGATGTCATCACACTGGAAGCCCACCAGCGGGCAGCCGACTACACCGGCGCCAAGACCCGCTTCGCGATGGTCGGCGTGCTGATCGAGGCCGCGGTGGCGCTGGCCTTCACTTTCGGCGGCGGACTGCAGGCGCTGCACGAACTGAGCGCAGCGTGGTTTGAACCCGGCATTGTGCGCGGCCTGGCGCTGCTCGCCAGCGTAGCCGTGGTGATGATGGTGGTCGACATTCCGCTGAGTCTCTATCGCACCTTCGTCATCGAGGAGCGCTATGGTTTCAACAAGGTCACCGTCAGGCTGTTCTGGGTGGATTTCGTCAAGGGACTGGCCCTGGGTGCGGCCCTTGGCCTGCCGCTCGCGGCGACCGTGCTGTGGCTGATGGACCGCATGGGCGAACTGTGGTGGTTCTATGCATGGCTGACCTGGATGATGTTCAACATCGTGATGCTGGCAGCATATCCGACCTGGATTGCGCCGCTGTTCAACAAGTTCTCGCCGCTGCAGGACGCGGCGATGAAGGAACGCGTGGAGCGCCTGCTCGACCGCTGCGGTTTCAGGGTCAAGGGGCTGATGGTGATGGACGGTTCGCGCCGCTCCAGCCATGGCAACGCCTATTTCACCGGCTTCGGCAAGAGCAAGCGCATCGTATTCTTCGATACCCTCCTGTCACGGCTGGAACCGCAGGAGGTCGAAGCGGTACTGGCGCACGAACTCGGACACTTCAAACTCAAACATGTGATCAAGCGCATCGCGTGGATCTTCGCGGCCAGCCTCGGTTTCCTGTGGCTGCTCGGCTGGGTACTCGACAAGCCGTGGTTCTACGAGGGCCTCGGCGTATCCACGCCGTCGACTGCCATGGCGCTGGTGCTGTTCTCGATCGTCGTGCCGGTGTTCACCTTCATGTTCCAGCCGCTGAGCGCGATGGTGTCGCGCCAGCATGAATTCGAGGCCGACGCCTTTGCGGCGCAGCACACGCCGGCGGCCGACCTGATCACCGCGCTGGTCAAGCTCTACAAGGACAATGCATCGACGCTGACGCCGGACCCGCTGCACTCGGTGTTCTATGATTCGCATCCGCCGGCAACCATCCGCATTGCACGGCTGCAGCAGGCCACGGGCTGACCCATGCGGAAACCGGCCATGATGCGTTTGACAACGGCTTGCGGCATGCTCGTCGCCGCATTGTGGCTGTCCGCCGCAGCACAAGCCGAACCTTTCGCCAAAGCCGATCCCAGGATCGGAGAAAAACTGCATGCTGAGGCCAAATGCAACGCCTGCCATGCCTCGCGCATGGGTGGTGACGGCGGCCGGATGTACACGCGCCCCGGGCACAAGGTCAAGGATGCCCAGGGTTTGCTGAAGATGGTGCAGTTCTGTGTCGACCGGACCGGCGCAATGGTGTTCCCCGAGGATGTAGTCCATATCGCCGCCTACCTCAACCGGCAGTTCTACAAGTTCCAGCAGTGAAAGAACAGCGATCATGACCGGACTTGCCGACAAGAAATGCAAGCCCTGCGAAGGCGGAGTCGCGCCGCTGACGCCCGGCGAAATCAACACGCTGCTGAAACGCCTGAACGGCTGGGCATATGCGGGCGGCGTACTGACCAAAACCTGGGAATTCCGCAATTACCACGAGACCATGGCGTTCGTGAACGCCACCGCATGGATTTCGCACCGCGAGGACCACCACCCGGACCTTACTGTAGGTTACAGGCAATGCCGGGTCGAGTACATCACTCATGCCATTGGCGGTTTGTCGGAAAATGATTTTATCTGCGCCGCCAAGCTTGATGCGCTCTTTGAACTCTGATCGCGCGCAACGGGCAATGCACCCGGGCATTCCGGTGCAGGCCAGCCTGCACCGGAATGCCCGGAAAAGTGCGCAGGCGCTTTTCGGCAGCAGCCAAAACGATCTGATCTGCACCGCCGGGATCGACACGCTGCTTGAACGCTGACAGCACAACCGAGGGCCTGGTCGTCGCCGCCTTCGGCCGGCGTTTTCTGGTCGAGAGCGCGGATGGCCGGATCCGCGATTGCGTAACCCGCGGCAAGCGCAACGACTATGCCTGCGGCGACCGGGTCACCATCATGGTGCAGGATGACAGCCACGGCGTCATCAACAGCTGCGCACCGCGCCAGACCCTGCTCTACCGCTCCGACCACTGGAAGCAGAAACTGATTGCCGCCAACGTCACGCAGATGGTGATGGTCGTCGCGCCCGTGCCGTCATTCGATCTCAACGTCGTCGACTGCTGCCTCGCCGCCGCCGAGCACGCCGGCATCCAGCCGCTGATCGTGCTCAACAAGGCGGATCTGCCTGAGTCCGCAAAATCGGAAACCGCGCTCGCGTTGTATACCGCAATGGGCTATCGGCTGCTGAAACTGGTGGCAACCCAGGGTGTCGATGCGCTGCGTCCGCAGCTCACCGGGCAGCGCAGCGTGCTGGTCGGCGAATCGGGCATGGGCAAATCGACGATCCTCAACCGCCTGCTGCCGCATGCCGCAGCGGTGACACAGGACGTGTCCGCAGCGCTCGGCACCGGCAAACACACGACGTCACATGCCCGGCTCCATCATCTCGACAACGCGAGCGACATCATCGACACGCCCGGCGTGCAGGCCTTCGGCGTCCATCACCTCGGCGTGGCGGACCTGGCGGCGGCCTTCGTCGAGTTCCGGCCCTACCTGGGACAGTGCCGGTTCCGCGATTGCCGGCACCTCGAAGAACCGGGCTGCGCACTGGTCGCCGCGCATGAAGCCGGGGCGATCACCACGCGGCGCCTGGCCGCGTACCGCCGACTGGCCGCGGAGAACCTGCGCCAGCAGAAAAAATTCTGAAGGGATCCCTGAAAAGCCGCAGTGCCACGCGGTCGCCGGTTCAGCGCTTGCTAGCCGAATGCACGCGCCAGCGCCACGATCAGCAGCAGGAACAGCCACAGCACCAGCGCGCGCCAGGTCAGCCCCACCGCAGCCCGCAGATCCTCGACCTCGACCTCATCGCCGATGCCCAGGTCGGGGCGCTGGTTGAGCATGCCCTCTTCCCGCAGCGAACCGCCGAGCTTGATGCCCAGCGCACCTGCGCCGCTCGCCAGTACCACGCCATCGGCGCCGCGTCCCCACCCGGCCGCCTGGGTACGCCAGCAATAGGCCGCATCCTCGAAATTGCCGGCAATGGCAAAACTTGCGGCAGTGACACGCGAAGGCAGCCAGTCGATCCAGAAAAAAGCGCGCTCCGCAAACTGGGCAAAGGCGCGTTTTTCGGGTTCGCCCTGATTGCTCCAGCGACTGGCGAGCAGGTCGGCCGCGCGGTAGATCACCGGGCCGACCGGACCCAGAATGACGAACCAGAAAATCGGCCCGAGCACATAGCGGTGTGCCTGCAGCAACCCGAGTTCGATGGCCACGCGCGAGATATCCGCAGCATTCAGTTCATCGGCCGGCACACCGCGCCAGCGGCCGAGCACATCGCGTGCGGCAGCAATGTCCTGTTCGCGCAGTGCCTGCGCAATTTCGGTATAGCGGTGGCTGAAACGCCGAAAGCCCATCGCCACATACAACACGGCAACGCTCCAGGCAATCGCCAGCAGTGCGTGGGCTTCGCGCAGCATGGCGTAGATGGCCATGGTCACCAGGGCCAGCGGCACCACGGCAACCAGCCACGCAATCGTGCCGTGGCTTGCCTGCAGGCCGTTGAACTTCCGCTCGAGGTAATCGGCGCAGCGGTCGTAAGCCACGTACAGCGGATTACCCCGCCGCAACGGCCACGCCTGTTCCAGCAACAGAGCCAGCACCAAGGCCAGGAATTTCATGTCTCCGCGCCAGAGAACAAAATGGTTTTTAAATACAATCGGTTAACGCTGATCTACGAACGGTAGTCGATGGCGACGATCTCGACGGTGGTGTCACCGGCAGGGCGCTGCCATTTGACGGTGTCGCCGACTTTCGCGCCGAGCAACGAGCGCGCCAGCGGCGAACCCCAGCTGATCTTGCCGGCAGCAACATCCGCTTCGTCGTCGCCGACAATGCTGAAGGTCTCGATCCGACCGTCAGCTCCTTCGACCCTGACCGTGGCACCGAAGCGCACTTCACCGCGCGGATGCTGCGCAGGATCAACCAGTTCGGCGCGCTCCAGCTGCATATTGAAATAACGCTGGTCACGCTCCACTTCGCGCAGCTTGCGCTTGGCTTCGGAATCCTCGTCGGCGATCGCTTTCAACTGCTCATGCTGCTCGGCGAGTTCGCGCACGCGCGCGCGCAACTGTTCCAGCCCGTGCGGTGTCACATAATTCGCATGCGTGGGCACGGGGCGCTCGGGCAGATCGCCCGCGGAGAGGTCGTCGTCGCTTTCTTTTACAAATGCACGGCTCATGTCGGTTCCTGGCTGCACGTATTCGGGCAGCGGCTCGTTACGGAAGATTTCTGCACCCGGAAGCAGTTCCCGGGCCGTTGCAGACTTGGCGCCCGGGATCGCTACCGGACTGTCTCTTTTATACCGGCTACGCAGGCCACTGGCAACCGCTTCAGCTGTGGCCGCGGCGCCAGACCAGCGTACGGTTGTTGGCGGGCAACGCATGGTCCGCGACCAAACACAGGCCCTGCGCGTGCGCCAGCTCGCATACCGCCGCGAAGTCGCGGATGCCGCTCAACGGATCGCGCGCGCGGAGAAAGGCGTCGAAACGGGCATTCGATTCCGCGGTATGGCGCCCGCCATAACTGAATGGGCCATAGACGGCGAGCACCCCGCCGGGTTCCAGCAACCGCCCTGCGCCGGCAAAGAAATTCCGCACCGAGGCCCACGACATGATGTGCAGCGTATTGGCGCTGAACAGACCGTCGCCTGCCGTAACCGGCCAGTCCGCGGCATCGACATCGAGTTCCAGCGGCGCCCGCAGATTGGGCAGGCCCGACTCGTCACACCACGCGGCGATGCCCGGCAGGTTGGCCGCAACATCGCTGGGCTGCCAGACCAGATGCGGCAGTGCCGCGGCAAAAAACACCGCATGCTGGCCGGTGCCCGCGCCGATCTCCAGCACTTGCGTGGCGCCGGCAAATGCACCACGCAGCACTTCGAGTATCGGCCCGCGGTTGCGCTCGCAGGCTTCGGACCACGGTTTTTGCGGCATCACTGCGGACCGTAGCCGAGAAAGACCAGCAGGTCGTCGCGCTGCGCCAGCGTGTCCCGGTAACCCAGTCGGATCAGCGCGCGGCAGTATGCCTTCTCAAACAACAGATACGACACCAGGTTGGATCCGGTACGCCTCATCGCGCCGACGGTCTGCAACAGGCCGCGGATCACCCGCGGCAGTTCGTGCGCATGCTGCGCGGCGATCTGGCTGAGCGGGACACTGGGCGTCAACACACGGAAGTCCACCGTGCGCAGCGGATAACCGTTCTTTGCCAGCGTTTCCGCCGGGATGATGCCGAGCGTGCGGTTGATCCGCTGCAGACGCTCCAAGTCAACCTCCAGAGAATCCAGGAAAATACTGTCGAGGGCGTGACCGGCGATCTGCGCCAGCGATGGATATCCTTCTGCCGGCTGGCGCACGGCCGGCTGGCCGGACTGGCGGCCGACACCGATGACCAGCAGGCGGCCGGCCCCGAGATGCAGTGCGGGGCTCACCGGTGCGATCTGCCGCATCGAGCCGTCGCCGAAATATTCGCGGTTGATACGCACCGGCGGAAAAATGAATGGCAGTGCACTCGATGCCATCAGGTGCGGCAGACCGATGGGCATCGCGACACCGACGCGGCGCGCGCGCGCCCACCCTGCCAGACTGGCCTGCCCCTGATAGAAAGTCACCGACTGGCCGCTGGTGTAGCCCGAACAGGTCACCGCAAATGCCTGCAGATGGCCGGCATCGATGTTGCGTCCGATCGCCGGAAAATCAACGTACCGTTCGAGCAGACCGGACAGCGGCGAATTGTCGAGCAGCGAGACCGGATTGCTGAGCCGCCCCCCGGACATCGCCGTCAGCAACCAGCGCGCGCTGTTGGCCAGCGCTCCCCAGGCATCGGCACGATAGACCTGCTGCACATGGAAGTTTTTCCAGACCGTCATCAAGCGGCGCACGCCGCGGCGAAAATTTGCGGCGTCGGTCGCGAGCACCGCGGCATTAATGGCGCCTGCCGAGGTCCCGCAGATGATCGGGAACGGGTTGCGCACGCCTTTGGGCAATATCTCGCACAGCGCCCGCAGCACGCCGACCTGGTAGGCCGCGCGGGCGCCGCCGCCAGTCATGATCAAACCGATGGCCGGTCCCGGGGACGAGGGTTCGCTGGCCATGCGTTTACCGGCGGGTTGCGCGAGCGGGCTGCATAACCCCAATAATGCCGTATCCGCCGCCCGGGAAGAACTCAGGATCGAATTGCGACAGCGACCGGTTCCGGCTGCAGCAGGTCGACCACGATCCGCAGCGCACTGGCCACGCCCGCCGCACACTGCGCCAGCACCGCTGCGCTCATTGCCGGCTGTCGCCCCGCTTACCGTTCATCGAGCAGCCGGCACAGGCTGTAGAGCATGCCGGCGGTGGCGCCCCAGATGTAGCGCCCGGCCCAGGGAATCGCCAGGTAATGGCGGTGGCGGCCGCGGAAACGGTATTCACGGCGCTGGTAATTCGCCGGATCGAGAAAATGCGCGAGCGGCGCCTCGAATACGTCGGCAACCTCGAAGGCGTCCGGTGCAATGTCGAACGGCGGCTCGATCCAGCCGACCACCGGCGTGATGCGGAAGCCCGACGGAATTTCATAGCCGGGCAGGCGGCCGAGGAGTGTCACGCGATGCGCAGCCAGTCCGATTTCCTCCTCCATCTCGCGCAGTGCCGTGGCTTCGCGGTCGGGATCGTCCGGCTCGACGCGCCCGCCGGGAAAACTGACCTGGCCGCCATGATCCCGCAGGTGCTCGGTGCGCTGCGTGAGCAGTACCTGCACCCCG
>RPOR01000088.1 GCA_003820645.1 Betaproteobacteria bacterium | reverse complement strand
GGTAACGCCGAGCAGCCAGGCGGAGCCGGTCAGCCGGTAGACCAGCCACGCCATGGCGATCTGCTGCACCCAGTTGCCGACGATCGACAGCGACTGGCCGACGAAGAACAGCCGGTAATTGCGATAGCGCAGTGCGCGCAGCGTATGCCGGATGGTCATGGAATAGGGCTGCCAGGGCTGCGGCGCGCGACGACGACGGGCACTGTCGCGGAGATCTCTAGCCGCCGAGCTTGGCGAGTTGCGTGCGCATTTGCTCCAGTGTTGCGGAGAAACGGGCGAGGCGTTCCCTTTCCTGCGCGACTACCAGCGGTGGCGCCTTGGCAACAAAGCTTTCGTTGGCCAGTTTGCCGCGCGCCTTGGTGGTCTCGGCGTCCAGTTTGGCGATCTCCCTGGTCAGGCGCTCGCGCTCGGCGGCAATGTCGATCTCTACCTTCAGCATCAGCTTGAAGTCGCCGACAATTGAAACCGGTGCGTCGTCACCGGGCAGCGTATTGACGACGAGGACTTCCGACAGTCGCGCCAGTGCCGTCAGGTGCGGTGCCCAGGCGCGCAGTTGTGCGGCGTCACCCTGGACCAGTAGCGGCAGCTTCTGCGAGGGTGCGATATTCATTTCGCCGCGCAGCGTGCGGCAGGCCGACACCAGCTGTTTCAGCATGCCGATATCACGTTCGGCTGCAGTATCAATTTTTGATTCCTCCGGCTGCGGGTATGGCTGGAGCATGATGCTCACGCCGGACTTGCCGGCGAGCGGTGCGACTTTCTGCCAAAGTTCCTCGGTGATGAAAGGGATCACCGGATGCGCCAGTCGCAGTATGGTTTCGAGCACGCGTACCAGCGTGCGCCGCGTGCCGCGGCATTGCGCTTCGCTGCCACTGGCCAGCTGGACCTTGGCGAGTTCGAGATACCAGTCGCAGTACTCATCCCAGACCAGTTCGTAAATTGCGCGCGCAAGGTTGTCGAAACGGTATTCTTGGTAGGCCTGCCGGGCTTCAGTCTCGGCGCGTTGCAACCGGCTGATCAGCCAGCGGTCTGCGGTCGAGAGTTCGGCCGGTGCTGTTGCGTCAAGCCCGGTATCCCTGTCCGCACAGTTCATCAGCACAAAGCGCGTTGCGTTCCACAGCTTGTTGCAGAAATTGCGGTAACCCTCGCAGCGTTTCTGGTCGAACTTGATGTCGCGGCCGAGGCTGGCGAGGCTGGCGAAGGTGAAGCGCAGGGCGTCGGTGCCGTAGGCAGGGATGCCGTCAGGAAATTCGGCGCGGGTGCGTTTGGCGATGTCCTCGGCCTGTTTCGGGTTCATCAGGCCGGCGGTGCGCTTGGCGACCAGCGATTCGAGGTCGATGCCGTCGATCAGGTCCAGTGGATCCAGCGTGTTGCCCTTGGATTTGGACATTTTCTGGCCTTCGGCATCGCGCACCAGGCCATGCACGTAGACATGCCGGAACGGCACTTTTCCGGTCATGTACTTGGTGATCATCACCATGCGCGCGACCCAGAAGAAGATGATGTCGAAGCCGGTGACCAGCACCGAGGAGGGCAGATAGAGGTCCAGCGCCGGATTTGATTTGGCCGGCCATTCGGGCGTCCAGTCGAGCGTCGAGAAACACCACAGCTGTGAAGAAAACCAGGTGTCGAGCACGTCGGGGTCCTGCCGCAACGTCTTGCCGCCGGCCAGTTCGACGGCTTCGGCTTCGTCGTGTGCAACGTAGACGTTGCCGGCCTCGTCGTGCCATGCCGGCACGCGATGGCCCCACCACAGCTGCCGCGAAATGCACCAGTCCTGAATATTGTGGAGCCAGTGGTTGTAAGTGTTGATCCATTGCTCGGGAAACAGCTTGACCTCACCGGTGGCCACGGCATCGAGCCCGAGTTTCGCCAGCGGTTCCATTTTGACGAACCACTGGCTGGTGAGCATGGGTTCGATGACTACGCCGGTGCGGTCGCCGCGCGGGACGACCAGGCGGTGCGGCTTTTCGGATTCGAGCAGCCCCTGTGCCCTGAGGTCGGCGACAATGCGGTCGCGTGCGACGTAGCGGTCGAGGCCACGGTATTTTTCCGGGGCACTGTCATTGATTGCCGCATCGAGCGTGAATATGTTCAGTTGCGGCAGGTTGTGGCGCAGTCCGACCTGATAGTCGTTGAAATCGTGGGCCGGGGTGATCTTCACGCAACCGGTGCCGAAGGTCTGGTCCACATAGTCATCGGCAATGACCGGGATGGTGCGCCCGGTGAGCGGCAGGATGACCTGCCGGCCGACCAGTGCGCGGTAGCGTTCGTCCTCCGGATGCACGGCGACGGCGGCGTCACCCAGCATGGTTTCCGGGCGCGTGGTGGCGACCGTCAGATGGCCGCTGCCGTCGGCCAGCGGATAACGGATCTGCCACAGCTTCCCGTCCTCCTCCTCGGCCTGCACTTCAAGGTCGGAAATCACGGTGTGCAGCACCGGATCCCAGTTTGACAGCCGCATGCCGCGGTAGATCAGGCCGTCGCGGTAGAGTTTGACGAAGGTGTGGGTCACGAGCTTTGCCAGCGGCTCATCCATCGTGAAGCGCTCGCGGTCCCAGTCGCAGGATGCGCCCAGGCGGCGCATCTGGCGGGTGATCGTCGAACCCGACTGTTCCTTCCATTCCCAGACCCTGCTGATGAAGGCGTCACGTCCCAGCGTGTTGCGGGACTCGCCCTGTTGCTCGAGTTGCCGGGTGACGACCATTTCAGTCGCAATGCCCGCGTGGTCGGTCCCGGGCTGCCACAGCGTGTTGTAGCCGCTCATCCGGTGATAGCGCGTCAGGCCGTCCATGATGGTCTGGTTGAAGGCGTGACCCATGTGCAGCACGCCGGTGACGTTGGGCGGCGGCAACTGTATGCAGTAGGCTTTTGCATTGCTCGGGTCGAGGCCGGCCTTGAAGTAGCCGCTGTTTTCCCAGATCGGATACCAGCGCGACTCGATGGCCGAGGGTTCGAAGCTTTTTGGAAGTTCCATGTGTGGTGCGGGGGGAGATGCTGCGGCAGGGCCCGCGATTATAGCGGAGGGTTGTTGCGCATCCGCCGGTGGCGCCTGCAACTGCTTGAGTTGCGCCTGCAGCGTTTCGGCGACCGACGTCCGCACGAGGTCGGCAATGCCTGACTGCAGTTCGCCGGCGACCCGGGACAGCGCCTGTTCCAGTGCGGCGCCGATTTCCGGCAGATAGCGGTCGCGCACCACGCCCGCAATCTGGTCATCAAGGTCGCGCTTCAGCTTCAGGTAGACGGCATGCTCGATGTTCTGTGCCTGCACCCGCGATACGACATCGCCAGCGGCCGGGCGCGGCGCTGCTTCGGCTGCCGCAGTCGGCTCGGCGCGCGGCAGCACTTCGCCTTCAATGACGATGTCGGTCAGCGTCGGGATCTCGGCGGCAGCGTCGGACCCTGTGCCGGCCGGATCGACAATGGGCGATGGCGACGCGGCAGTTCGCCGATGCCTGTGCAGCAAAGCGTCGGCCCGCTGCAGTACATCATCGGCTTTATCGTCTGGAGGGGCGTTGTCGACCATGGGCTGATGGTAACGGAGGGGCGGTAGTGCGCTCAACCGGCGCCGAATTTACGGACGCCGTCCGTCGCAGTTACGCGGACGTACCCGACAGATCGTGTGTGCGGATGGCGTAGCCGCGGTCGCGGTAGAACTTGTAGCGGCCGCGGGCCTGGGCCCGGTCGGCGTCGTCGCCGCTGACGATTTCTGCCAGGCGCTGGTAACGGCTGAAAAAAGCCGGCCACTCCGTATGCAGGTTGATCAGCATTTCGTCGTGCAGGTGCGTGTCCCCGGCGGTGTCGATCAGCACCGGTGTGACCGGGGCCAGCCGATCATCCGGTGCGCAGTGCGGCAGAAAACCAGTTGCCGGCACGGCCCACAGCATCCGGTCGAGGCGCGCTGCGATCTCGCGGTCCGGACAGAACAGCGTCACGCGCAGACCATGGCTGCGCGCCTTGGCCGCGAGCCGGCATGCGGTATGCAGCCGGTCCTCGGCCGCGGTATAGAAATCGATCTGGGTCATCCTGCGTGCCGCCGGCGATCAGCGCCTGCCGGCCCGGTTGATCAGGAATTGTGTCAACAGCGGTACTGGCCGGCCGGTGGAGCCCTTCTCCTTGCCGGACTTCCAGGCCGTGCCGGCGACGTCGAGATGAGCCCAGGCGTATTTTTTCGTGAACCGGGCGAGGAAGCAGGCCGCAGTGACGGCACCGGCCGGACGGCCGCCGATGTTGGCGAAATCGGCGAAGTTGCTGTGCAGCTGCTCCTGGTATTCTTCGTGCAGCGGCAGATGCCAGGCGCCATCGCCGGAGCGTTCGCCTGCGGCCAGCACTTCGTGAGCCAACGCTTCGTTGTTCGCAAACAGGCCGCTGACGACGTGGCCAAGGGCGATAACGCAGGCGCCGGTCAGCGTGGCAATGTCAATGACGACAGCGGGTTGGTAGCGTTCGGCATAAGTCAGCGCGTCGCACAGGATCAAGCGGCCTTCCGCATCGGTATTGAGGATTTCTACGGTCTGACCCGACATGCTGGTAATGATGTCGCCAGGCTTGGTGGCACGTCCGCCGGGCATGTTTTCGGTCGCAGGAATGATCCCGACCAGGTTCACCGGCAATTTCATCTCGGCAATGGCCTTGATGGTGCCCAGCACGCTGCCGGCGCCGCTCATGTCGAATTTCATTTCATCCATTTCCGGCGCCGGCTTGATCGAAATCCCGCCGGTATCGAAAGTGACACCCTTGCCGACCAGCACGACCGGTTTCTGGCTTTTCGGGCCCGCGCGGTATTCCAGGACAATCAG
Organism: Betaproteobacteria bacterium; assembly: GCA_003820645.1. Lineage (GTDB taxonomy): Bacteria > Pseudomonadota > Gammaproteobacteria > Burkholderiales > SG8-41. The sequence goes on along the minus strand of RPOR01000088.1, from coordinate 8,887 downwards.
TTTCGGCGGCTGGCTGCTGCCCTGTGCGACCGAAAGCAACGTATTCATGCCCAGCTTTGCCATGTCGGCCCGCTCCAGCACCTGGATTTTCAGCCGGTAATGTTTGGCGAGCTTGCGTGCCTGGTCCGCCAGGTACGACGGCGTGCAGATATTGCCCGGCAGGTTGCCAAGGTCACGGGCGAGGCTGACGCCGTGCGCAAGGGCGAGGCCCTGCGCGAGGCCGCGTGCGGCCCGTTTCGCGTCCCCTTGCGCCTTGATTGCCAGCACTACCCGTCGCAATGCCGGGACATCCTGCGCCGGTTTGCTCTTCATTTGCTCGAAACGATAGACCGCCACCCGCGCCGCGCAAGCGGTTTGCATGACTCGCCATTCAACATCGCGTTTCCCCACCGTGAGTTCGGCGAGATGTAATTCGGCATCGCCGGCGCCGGTTTTGGCAAGCGCGCTGATCGCTGCGGTAACAATGCGGCGGAACTGGTTCTCCCCGAATTCTGTTTGCGGGCCCAGACCCACCAGCATTACTCGCGCGCTGGCGATGCCGGGCACGTCATGCAGCAGCAGTGTGGTGCCCATGCGCCCGGTCATGTCCCCGCGATCCAGCACGCGTCGCAGGTAACCCTTGGCGGTACGGTCGAGGGCGCCTCCGGCCTCGCTCAGCTTTTTGTCCGCATATACGCCGACTACGGTGCAGCCGCTGGCATTGCGGCCCGGAATGAGGGGTTTTATGCTAAATTCCACGCGTCAACTCCTATGTGCGTTCAGACTTGTAAGTTACGGGATCGCAAGGTGATGGGCGGCACGTACCGTGCGCATCCGACCGTCATTGAACACGGCTGACGGCCGGCAACATTTGCACCAGAACACCGGTATCCAACGTTCATTGATTATCTGCGCGTTCCCTTCAAAAAGCAAAACGCCGGCATGATTTTCCGCTCTGCAATGCTGAGGGAACTCGCCACTTCGGCGGTTGCGACGTTTCTGGTTCTGCTCGGCATTTCCATTACTACGCAATTGGTGCGCCTGCTCGGGCAGGCCGCCGGCGGCATGATCACGTCCACGGGGATCGTGGCGTTGCTGGGGTTCACACTGGTCGGTTATTTGCCGATCCTGCTGTCCGTGACGCTGTTCATTGCGGTGCTCATGACACTTACCCGGAGTTACCGCGATTCGGAAATGGTGGTGTGGTTCTCCTGCGGGCAGGGGCTTAACCGCTGGATCGGGCCGGTGCTGACGTTTGCGCTGCCGCTGGTGCTGACGATTGCACTGCTGTCGCTGCTGCTCGCGCCGTGGGCGGTGCAGCAAGCGGAGGAGTTTCGCCGGCAGATGGATAGTCGCGATGACGTGGCCCAGGTTACACCCGGTGTTTTTCACGAATCACGCCGGGCCGACCGCGTGTACCTGGTCGAGGAGGTCGAAGGCAAGTCAAACTTGGTAGCCAATGTTTTTGTCAGCTCGACCCAGCACGGCAAGCTGGGCGTGATGGTCGCGCAGAGCGGATTTCAGGAAACTGCCGCCAACGGCGATCGCTTCCTGGTACTGACCAACGGGCGTCGCTATGAGGGGGTGCCGGGGTCGCCCGAATACAAGATTTTCGAGTTTGAGCGCTACGCGATGCGTGTGGACACCGCCGACTCGGCGGTGCGCGCGCCGACTACCAAGTCGACGTCCACGCGGGATCTGCTGCGCGACCGGACGCCGCGCAACCTCGGGGAACTGTCGTGGCGTGTGGGCTTGCCGACGAGCGCGCTGATTTTGTGCCTGCTCGCGATTCCACTGTCATTTGTCAATCCCCGTGCCGGGCGATCAATGAATATCGTTCTGGCAATACTCGTGTACATGACCTACAGCAACATGCTGTCAATCATGCAGGCGTGGATTGCGCAATCGCGCGTCGATGTGACCACCGGCATGTGGGGCGTGCATGTGACCATGTTGTTTTTGCTGCTGGCGATGTTTTACCGCCGGCTTTCAGTGTTCTCGGTGTGGCGGTTGTTGAGATGAGAACGTTGCGCAGCTATATCGCGCGGGAGGTGGTGGTAGCCACGCTGCTGGTTTTTGCCGCATTGCTGATGCTGTTCGGGTTCTTTGACCTGGTGGAGCAGGTGAAGGACCTGGGGCGGGGCGGCTACCGGCTGAGCCACATTCTGCTCCACGTGCTGTTATCAGCTCCCAACAACGTTTACGAAGTGTTCCCGATCGCCGCATTGATCGGCACGTTGTTTGCGCTGGCACAGCTGGTGGCAAGTTCGGAATATACCGTGATGCGTGCCTCCGGAGTGTCGCTGGTGCGCATGGTGGGTGTAATCGGCATGGTTGGCGCGATGTTCGGAGCGCTGACCTTTGTCGTCGGCGAGTTCGTTGCGCCACCGGCGGAGCAGTTTGCGCAACGGCTGCGCTCCCAGGCAATTGCCGGCATCGTGGCACAGGAGTTTCGATCGGGTCTGTGGATCAAGGACGGCACCGCCTTCGTCAATGTGCTGGAGGTTACGCCTTCGGCAGGGCTCAAAGGGATACGGATTTACGAGTTTGACAAAAGTTACCGGCTGCGCACCTTGAGCTATGCGGCGGGCGCGGAATATCAGGGACAGAACCGCTGGCAGCTATCTGATGTTGCGCAAACGTCGTTTGACGGCTTGAAGACGCGGGTGAGCAAGTTGGCGAATATGGAATGGCATTCGGTGCTGGAGCCGGCGTTGCTGAGCGTGCTGCTGATCAAGCCCGAGAAAATGTCGGCATGGAGCCTGTACTCGTACGCACAGCACCTCAAAGAGAACCGGCAAAAGGCGCTGCGCTACGAAATAGCCTTGTGGACCAAGCTGCTGTATCCCGTGGCTGTGCTGGTGATGATGCTGTTGGCGCTGCCGTTTGCCTATTTTCAGGGCCGCCAGGGGGGTGTTGGCGCGAAGATTTTTGCCGGCATTATGCTCGGACTGGCTTTCCATTTTCTGAACCGCCTGCTCGGGCACCTGGGCCTGCTCAATGACTGGCCGCCGTTTGCGAGTGCAGTAGCCCCGACACTGCTGTTCCTCGGGATCGCTATCAGCATGATGTGGTGGCAGGAGCGGCGCTGAGTCGCGGGTTTATACGGCCCTGACCAGACGGGTCCCGGCCAGCCGGTCATGCAGGAATTGCCGGTCGCGGTCGAGTAAGGCCCACAGCACCGTAATGCCGAGCAGACCATAACCAATCGCGGAGAGGATCACGCGCAACAGCGCCCGGGGCAATGAAAGCCGGGCGCCGGCAGTCGTCTCCACACGGATACGCCAGGTTTTCATTGCCAAAGTCTGGCCGCCGCGGTGCCATTGCCATGCAAAATATCCGGCGGTGGTCAGTGCCACCGCCATCTGGGTGATCATCCTCGGAGTCGCCGCGCCCGCGGCCTGCGCCAATTCCGCGGCGACGCTGCCGGCAAGCAGAGCCACGGCGGTCAGCAGCAATACTTCGTAAATGAGGCTCAGCAGGCGTTTGCCGATGCCCGGTGTGCTGGTGAGATGCGTCACTGCGGGTCTGATGACGGTGCGGGTGGGACTGTCGTGCCCGGACCGATCGGTTCGGCAACGGGCGGGTCGAACGGGGTTTCCGGTTGTGCAAGGGAGCGCCGGTAAGCTTCCCATTGCTTGCGCATTTCCCGACGTTGCTCGGGTGTCAACTTCGTGTAACGTTTGCGCGCTGCCTCGCGCTGCGCCGGGGTCAGCGCCGCCCAATCTTTCATCCGTTTCTGCAGCCGTTGCTGCTCGGCGGGCTTCATTTTCGGGTAACGGTTCGCGATCGTTACCCACTTCTTGCGCCGCGTGGCGTCCAGATTGTTCCAATCCTCCGCAAGCGGTGCGAGCACCTGCTGCTGGGCGGCTGTGAGTTCCGACCACGCCGGCCGGACGGGCTTAGTGGTCTGCTTGGCAGGCTGAGCGGCGACGGCGGATAGCGCGATGCATAGCCAGACGATCAGCGCGACTGCCGTTTTAGCCATGAGTCGAAGCCTTTGTCGAGGTAGGCATCGATGGGCAGGTCGTCGGTCAACAAGCGCGCATCGAGGTCGGCCAGTTCGTTGCCCGATCCGTTGCCGGCTTGCCAGTAAACGATGCCAATTAGCCCCAACATCAATATCGCCATGGGCAGCACGTAGCGTAAGCCTGCTGCCGGCCGCTGGGTGATGCGCGACACCAGCTGCCCCGCCCATGCCGGTACCGAGACCGGTGATTCCCGGAGTCCGGCGAGTGCACGCTCGCGTGCTGCAGCCAACTGCATCACGGTACTGCCGTCCATCTCCCGGGTGCCTTGATCGAGCACACGGACGATTTTTCGGGCAATCTCGTGTTCCTCGGCATTCATAACTCAATTCCCTGTTTTTTGAGCAAAATTGCCAAAGCATGCGTCGCCCGGGAGCAATGCGTTTTCACGCTACCCTCCGAGCATTCCATAACCTTTGCCGCTTCGGCAACATCAAGTTCTTCCCAGTAACGCAGCATAAACGCCTGACGTTGACGCAGGGGCAGGGTGGTTATGGCTTTCTCAATGATATCAAGAACCTGCTTTTGCTCCAGCTGTTCTGCGGGGCGACTTGCCACCTTGGAGTTTCCGTCGATTTCCAGGGTATCTAGGGGATCATGGTCCTCGTCGTTGTCCGCTCCGAACAGGGCGCTCAGCGGCATTACCCACGCCGACCGCACTTTCTGGCGGCGGAAGAAATCCCGGGTGGCGTTCTGCAAAATACGCTGAAAAAGCATCGGCAGTTCGGCGACCGGACGCCCTGAATACTTTTCAGCCAGTTTGAGCATGGCCTCCTGCACGATATCCAGCGCAAGATGTTCATCGCGCACGGAAAATACCGCTTGTTTGAACGCTCTTCGCTCGACTCCTGCGAGGAAATCCGCAAGTTCCTTACTGGTGGCCAGTGGATTGCCTTTTCATGTGCCGGCGTTGCCGGGGAAGCAGGGGCGGAGCCGGGTGCCCCCAAGGTGGCGGCATCTTAGCAAAACGCACAACAGAGGCAAGCGGTGCAATCGGCGTCCTGCAGACGCTTGTATCCTGCTGTTTAAAGGGATATTTTGCTTGACCGGCAGCGCGACGCCCGGTAATGTTTCAGGTTTCCCTCTCTCCAGAAACCCGCGCTTAGCGTTTCAGCGCGAGCGGGTCCAAAATCATGCAATTGTCGGGTGCAGAGATCGTTGTGCGCTGCCTGCAGGAAGAAGGCGTAGACCATGTCTTCGGCTATCCGGGCGGCGCAGTGTTGTTCCTGTATGACGAGTTGTTCAAACAGGACAAAGTCAAACATGTGCTTGTTCGCCACGAACAGGCGGCGGTGCACGCGGCTGACGCCTATGCGCGCTCGACCGACAAAGTCGGTGTCGCGTTGGTGACTTCCGGTCCCGGAGTCACCAACGCGATTACCGGCATTGCCACGGCCTACATGGATTCGATACCGCTGGTGATCCTGACCGGACAGGTACCCACATATGCCATCGGCGAAGATGCCTTCCAGGAATGCGACACCGTTGGCATCACGCGTCCCTGTGTCAAACACAACTTCTTGGTGAAGGACGTCAGCGATCTGGCGCTGACCATCAAGAAAGCGTTTTATATAGCGGCGACCGGCCGGCCCGGTCCGGTGGTTGTCGACATACCCAAGGACATCACGGCGCATAAGGCGGAGTTTGCGTATCCGAAATCGATCGCGATGCGTTCCTACAATCCGGTGGTCAAGGGACATGCCGGCCAGATCAAGAAGGCAATCAAGTTGCTGCTGGAGGCGAAGCGCCCGATGATCTACACCGGGGGCGGCGTGATACTGGGCGATGCCTCGGCAGAGCTCGCACAGCTGGTAAGACTGCTCGATTTCCCGTGCACCAATACGTTGATGGGTCTGGGGGGATTCCCGGCCACCGACCGGCACTTCCTGGGAATGCTGGGGATGCACGGCACCTACGAAGCCAACATGGCCATGCAGCACTGCGATGTGCTGCTCGCCGTCGGCGCGCGGTTTGATGACCGTGTGATCGGCAATCCTAAACATTTCTTCGAGCAGCCACGGAAGATTGTCCATATCGACATTGATCCTGCGTCGATTTCAAAGCGGGTAAAGGTCGACGTGCCCGTGGTCGGCAACGTGCGCGAGGTGCTGAAGGAGTTGATTCGCCAGATTGAAGCAGCGCGTGGCGGGCCGGACAAGGAGGCACTGAAAGCCTGGTGGACTCAGATCGAGGTGTGGCGGGGCCGCGATTGCCTCAAGTACGACCGGACCAGTGCGATTATCAAGCCGCAATTCGTGATCGAGAAGCTCTACGAGGTAACCAAGGGCGATGCGTTTGTCACCTCTGACGTCGGTCAGCATCAGATGTGGGCTGCACAGTTCTACAAATTCGACAAGCCGCGCCGCTGGATCAATTCCGGCGGATTGGGCACGATGGGTGTCGGCCTGCCTTATGCGATGGGCGTGCAGATGGCGCACCCCAAGGCGACTGTGGCCTGTGTAACCGGCGAAGCATCGGTGCAGATGTGCATCCAGGAGCTGTCGACCTGCAAACAGTACCGATTGCCGGTCAAACTGGTCAATCTGAACAACCGCTACATGGGCATGGTGCGACAGTGGCAGGAGTTCTTCCACGGCAACCGTTACTCGGAGTCATACATGGACGCATTGCCGGATTTCGTCAAACTGGCTGAAGCCTATGGTCACGTCGGCATGCGCATCGAGAAACCGGCAGATGTCGAACCCGCCCTGAAGGAGGCTTTTTCCCGCAAGAAGGATCTGGTCTTCCTCGACTTCATCACCGACCAGACTGAAAACGTATTTCCGATGGTTCCGGGCGGCAAGGGCCTGTCCGAGATGATCCTCGTTTGATGCCATGAGACATATCATTTCGGTTCTGCTGGAGAATGAGGCGGGCGCATTGTCCCGGGTCGCGGGGCTGTTTTCGGCGCGTGGTTACAATATTGAATCGCTGACGGTGGCGCCGACGGAAGACGAAACGCTGTCACGGATGACCATAGTGACTTCCGGTTCGGACGATATCATCGAGCAGATCAACAAGCAGTTGAACAAGCTGGTGGACGTGGTCAAGGTCGTTGATCTTTCCGAGGGCGGGCACATCGAACGGGAACTGATGCTGGTCAAGGTGCGCGCGGTGGGGAAGGATCGCGAGGAGATGAAACGCATGGCGGATATTTTCCGCGGGCGCATCATCGATGTTACCGACAAGGACTACACGATTGAGCTGACCGGACCGGGTTCGAAGCTCGATGCGTTCCTGAAGGCGATCGACCAGGTCGCAATTCTGGAAACAGTACGTACTGGCGCTTCCGGCATCGGCCGCGGCGACCGTATTTTGAAGGTTTGAGGGGCTGGCACGGCGTCCCGTATCAGTGCGGGACGAGCATGCCTGTGCATAATCACCATCCACGTTTCAGACAGAGGAAGACATGAAGATCTATTACGACAAAGACGCGGACCTTTCGCTGATCAAGCGCAAGCAGGTCGCCATCATCGGCTACGGTTCGCAGGGTCACGCGCATGCCAACAATCTTAAGGATTCCGGTGCCAAAGTTACCGTGGGGCTGCGCAAAGACGGCGTCTCCTGGAACAAGGCCAAGAAAGCGGGCATCGCGGTCAAGGAAGTCGGTGACGCGGTCAAGGGCGCCGACCTGGTGATGATTCTGCTCCCGGACGAGCACCACGCGGATGTGTACCGCAACGAGATCGAACCCAACATCAAGAAAGGCGCGACGCTGGCGTTTGCCCACGGGTTCAACATCCACTTCAACCAGGTTGAGCCGCGAGCCGACCTCGACGTGATCATGATCGCCCCCAAGGGTCCGGGGCACCTGGTGCGTTCCACCTACACGCAGGGTGGCGGCGTGCCCGCGCTGATCGCGGTCTACCAGAATCCCAGCAAGAAAGCCCGTGACATTGCGCTATCGTATGCCGCAGCAATCGGGGCGGCCCGTGCCGGCGTCATCGAAACCTCGTTCCGCGAGGAATGCGAGACCGACTTGTTCGGCGAACAGGTCGTGCTCTGCGGCGGCGTGTCGGCCCTGATTCAGGCGGGTTTCGAAACTCTGGTGAATGCCGGCTATGCGCCGGAAATGGCGTATTTCGAATGTCTCCACGAAGTGAAGCTGATCGTCGACCTGATTTACGAGGGCGGCATCGCCAACATGCGCTACTCGGTGTCGAACACCGCGGAATACGGCGACTTCACGCGTGGCCCGCGCATCGTTACCGACGAAACGCGCGCGGAAATGCGCAAGATCCTGACGGAAATACAGACCGGTCAGTTTGCCAAGGAATTCATTCTGGAGAACAAGGCCGGCGCGCCGACGCTCAAGGCGATGCGGCGCATCGGCCAGGCGCACCAGGTGGAGACTGTCGGCGCGAAGTTGCGCGACATGATGCCCTGGATCAAGAAAAACCGCCTGGTTGACCAGTCCAAGAACTAGTGAACACGTGAAGAGCGGCCTGTTGCGGGGAAACTGCTTTGACCGGTGTACCCCGCGCGGACCGCTCTTCGCTGTTTGTCGATGAAGTCCTACCCTCATCCGATCATCGCCCGCGAAGGCTGGCCGTTCATAGCCATCGCACTGGTTGTTGCAGCTGGCGTGCACGCTTATGCGGGACTTGGCTGGGCTCTGCCATTGTGGCTGATCGTGCTGTTCGTCGTGCAGTTTTTCCGCGATCCGCCACGGGTAATTCCGCGGGAGCCCAAGGCTGTGCTGTCGCCTGCCGACGGACGCATCGTGGCCGTGGAGAAGGCGCACGATCCCTATCTGCAGCGGGATGCACTCAAGATCAGCGTGTTCATGAATGTCTTCAACGCCCACTCCAACCGCAGTCCGGTGGATGGTGTCGTGGAGAAAATCTGGTACTTTCCCGGCAGCTTCTTCAACGCGGAGT
>RPOR01000087.1 GCA_003820645.1 Betaproteobacteria bacterium | reverse complement strand
GCGCCGCTAAGGCGAAATCGTGAGGGGAGAAAAGCGTGAAGGCAGGCACACTCATGCCTGACCGCTCACGCTTTTACGATACCCGTACAACGAGCGACGCGTGGCCGTCCACCGGTTACTGCGGCTTGAGCCCCGCCGCCTGCGCCACCTTCTTCCACTTCGCGATCTCGGACTTGATCAGCGCCGCGTGTTCCGCCGGCGTGTTGCCGACCGGCAGCGCGCCGCGGTCGATGAGGATCTTGTTGTTCTTCGGATCGTTCAGCGACGCCCGCAGCGCGCCGTTGAGTTTCGCCGCGATCGGCTGCGGGATGCCCGCGGGGCCGAGGTAGCTGAAGGGGCTGGTGACCACGAAGTTCGGCACGCCTGATTCGACCATGGTCGGCACGTCGGGGAAGGAGACGAAGCGCTTCTCGCCGCACTGCGCGATCATGCGCAGCCGACCGCTCTGCAGATGTCCGGTGATCGCCGGGATGCTCACGAACGAGAATTCCACCTGACCGGCGACGAGGTCGACGATCGACGGACCCGCGCCCTTGTAGGGGATGTGCACGGTCTTGATGCCGGTCGAAGCGTTCAGCAGCGCGCCCGAGAGGTGGCCGAGCGCGCCGCGGCCGGAGCTCGAGAAGTTCAGTTCGCCCGGCCGCTTTTTTGCGAGCGCGACGAGATCCTTGACGTTCTTCACCGGCAGCGAGGGGTGTACGACCATCCCGGCCGGAATGTCGACGATGACGCCGAGCGGAGTGAAGTCCTTCTCCGCGTCGAAGGGCAGGGTCTTCAGCATCGACGGGTTGATCAGGAAACTCGCCGCCGCGATCAGCGTGGTGTAGCCGTCGGGCGCGGCGCGCGACACCATTTCCGCACCGATGTTGCCGCCGGCGCCGGGCCGGTAATCGATGACGAACTGCTGGCCGAGCACCTCGCCCATCTTCGGCGCCAGCAGCCGGAACAGCACGTCGCTGTTCCCGCCCGGCGCGTTGGGATTCACGACACGGACGATTTTCGTCGGATACTGCTGCGCCGCGAGGGGACCTGCGGCAAGTGCGGATAGGACTGCGGCGCAAACGAGCGCAGCGCGCAAGGTGATGCTCGACATGACTTTCTCCTCCGGTGGACGTTTTTTTGGCTGGACTGCGGCGAAATCATAACCGAGATGCGATGGGCTGTGACCAGTGACCGGGATTGACAAGGGGGCAGCCCACGATTCCGCCGCAAATAAATCCGGATCTGGAACATGCGGCCTGTCCCTGTGCTCAGGCAGACCGGTAAGCTGTTGTTTTGGCGTTATTAATTTTTAGCTGCGCAGCAAGTGTTATTTTTCTGCTTTGCTGATCAACAACAATACATTCAGCTGACACCACAGGAAGGAAAAATCGCCATGTCTTCCACCAGCCCCTTCAAGGCCCCCGTCGTCGACGCCCTCACCGTCCGCGTTCTCGTCGATTCGCGCTACGAGCGCTTCCTGCCGCGCATGGCGCACCCGCACGTGCAGGTCGAACATGTCGGCCGCATCGTCGGCCGGCCCGAGAGCACCTTCGCCTGCGAATGGGGGCTGTCGCTGCACCTCGCGTCGGAGCAGAACGGCGCCAAGGCGCAGTACGTGCTCGACTTCGGCTACACGCCGGAGATCATCAACCGCAATTTCGAGCTGCTCGGCATCGAACCGGGCAAGATCAACGGCCTGATCCTGAGCCACGGCCACCTCGACCATTTCGGCGGGCTGCAGGGTTTCGTCAGGCAGCACCGCGCGCAGATGCGCGACGACATCGCGCTCTACGTCGGCGGTGAGACGGTGTTCCGCACCAAGTGGGTCAAGGAAGGCGGCGAGACGCTGAAGTGGTGCACGCTCGACCGCGCGGCGCTGGAGGCGCAGCAGGTCATGCCCATGTGCTGCCCGCAGCCGCAGGCACTGGACGGCCCGTTCACCTCCGGCTATATCGAGCGCAGCTCCTTCGAAACGGTCACCGGCGGCTCGCTGGTGGTGGACGATCACTTCACCGGGGCCGAGCGCGAGGGGAAACTCGTCAAGGACAGCCACCCCGACGAACACGCGACCTGCTACATCGTCAAGGGTAAAGGCCTGGTGGTGATTTCCTCCTGCGGCCACACCGGCATCATCAACACGGTGAAGAGCGCGATGAAGGCCGCCAACGTCGACAAGGTGCACGCGGTGATGGGCGGTTTCCACCTCGGGCCCGCAAACGTGGACTACCTGCAGCACAGCCTGCGCGAACTGCAGGCGCTGAATCCCGACGTGATCGTGCCGATGCACTGCACCGGCGAACGCTTCATCGACATGCTGCGCCAGCACATGCCCGATAAAGTGGTCTACTCCAACGTCGGCAGCCGGTTTACGTTCGGCGCGTGATTCGCGAGGCGAACATTCGCGCCGTGGGATTGCGCGAGCGCTATCTAAAATAATCAATAAAAACAATCACTTATGTCGTTGCTGCTGAGGGCGCTCGGCCTCCGGCCGGGATACCCACGCCGCGTCAAAACGGCTAGCATGTCCGGGCAACCCATAATTGACAACAAGTCATCACGAGGAGGAGTGCTCATGTCACACAGGAACATTGCAGGACGCATCACGCTGTCGGTCACGCTGGCGCTGGGTATCGCCACTGCCGCAACCGCGGCTTATCCCGAAAAACCGGTCCGCTTCATCGTCCCGTTCAGCACCGGCGGCGGCACCGACCTGCAGGGGCGCCTGCTCGCGGACAAGCTGCGCGCGGGCCTGGGGCAGAACTTCCTCGTCGAGAACCGCACCGGCAACGGCGGGCTGATCGGCGCCGAAGCCGTCACCAAGGCCGCGCCCGACGGCTACACGGTACTCATGACCTCGGCCTCGATTTCGCTGAATGCGGTAATGCAGAAGAAGTCCATCCGCTTCGACCTGCTGAAGGATCTCGACCCGGTCACCTGGGTCAGCAACACGGCGCTGGTGCTGGCAGTGCATCCCAGCGTTCCGGCGAGGTCGGTGAAGGAACTGGTTGCACTGTCCCTGAGGGCGCCGAGCGGACTGAACATCGCCGCCAACGGCGTGGGCACCACCAGCCACCTGTCCGCGGAAATGTTCAAGCAGTTCACCAAGGCCAAAAGCGTCATCATCCAGTACAAGGGCGGTGGTCCGTCGGGGCTGGGGCTCGCCACCGGTGAAGCCGACATGCTGTTCAACACGCCGCCGGCGCTGATGCCGCATATCAATGCCAAGCGCGTGCGCGCGCTGGCCGTCTCCACCGAGAAGCCGACCGCGTGGAATCCGGCCCTGCCGACGATGAATACCTTTTATCCCGGTTTTGTGACAGACCAGTGGTATGCGGTGTTCGTGCCCGCGGGTACGCCGAAGAACGTGGTGACCACGCTGAACGCGCAGGTCAAGAAGGCGCTGGATGCGAAGGAAGTGCGCGAGTTCTACCGCCAGCAGGCGTTGGATCCCATGGGCAGCAGCCCCGAGGAACTGACCAAGCTGATCAAGGGCGAGATCGCGAAGTACACCGACATCGTGCAGAAGGCCGGCATCAAGACGCGGTAGCGCGCCACGCTTCGAAAAAAACGGCGCCCGCGGGCGCCGTTGTTGCCGGTCGCTCGCCGGTTCAGCGGGCCTTGATGCCGCCCTGCTTGATCACCCGCCGCCACTGCGCGCTCTCGGCGCGGATGTGGGCGGTGAACTCCGCGGGCGTCGAGCCCACGCCCTCGGAGCCGTCGGCGATCAGGTGTTTCATCATCGCCGGCGCTTTCACCGCCTTCGCGGTTTCCGTGGCGACGCGGTCGATGATGGCTTTCGGCGTCGCCTTCGGTGCGATCAGGCCGTACCAGTTGACGACAACGACGCCGGGCACGCCGGCCTCGGCCATCGTCGGCGTGTCGGGCATCGCCGGTGCGCGTTTGCCCGTCGACACCGCCAGCGCGCGCAGGCGCCCGTTCTTGATGTGGCCCTGCGACGAAATGATGGTCGCAAACGAAAAGCTGATGCGTCCGCCGACGAGGTCCGCGTAGGCGGCGCCCATGCCCTTGTACGGCACGTGGGTCAGCCGGGTGCCGGTGGCGATCTGGAACAGTTCGGTGGTCATGTGGATCGGGCTGCCGATGCCGGACGAGGCGTAGGTCAGCTTGTCCGGATTCGCCTTGGCGTATTTCACCAGCTCGAGCACCGATTTTGCCGGCAGCGACGGATGCACGACCAGCGCGTAGCCCTGCGCGGTGACCTGCGACACCGGCGCAAAATCCCGCGCGGGGTCGAGGCGGGAGGTATACAGCAGCGGGTAGATCACCGTGGTGGCGCTGATCATCATCAGCGTGTGGCCGTCGGCCGCGGCTTCGGCGAGGATTTCGAGCGCGACCAGGCTGCCGGCACCGGGGCGGTTGTCGACGACGACGCTCTGCCCGAGCGCTCCCGCAAAACTCGTCGCGACGTTGCGGGTGACGCTGTCCATGCCGCCGCCCGCCGCCAGCGGCACCAGCACCCGCAGCGGCCGGTTCGGGAACGTCTGGGCATGGGCTGCGGTCGCAATGGCTGCAATGCACAGCGCAAGCATGGTGATGCCGATTCTGGTGTTCATGGTGACTCCTCCTCCGGGCTGTTTTTGTCGCGTCGGGGCAAGCCGCCGCGGGTCAGGCTGCATTATATTTTAACCATCTGTTTTTATTTATGTTTTTATCCAGGCGTTCGAGCGGCCGGCGCGCTATATTGGCGGGCTGCAAAACCAGAGATTAACAAGCTTGGTCCCTTTGACCCGTCGTCCGGGCAACCCAACCTTGGCATCGCAACGACGGATTGATGATCGACCGGATCGACGTATTCCGCACCAGCAACGAGCGCGTGGCGGTATCCCGAATCGGGGTGGCAGTCGCGCTGTCGATACTGGTACACCTCGCGGCATTATGGGAGCTGCCACCGATCACGGTCCAGCTGCCGGGAACAGGTGAAGATCCCAACGGTCGCCCCCAGTTGTCGTTGAGACTGATGCCGCAGGCACCGCCGAGTCCCCCCGCGATCGCTGCGCGGCCGCGACCCTCGCCCGCACCTGCACTGCGCGCCCAGCGGCCGCAAGCGGTGCCGCGCCCGCAGCCCGCACCCCCGGTCATCGCACTGAAGCAGCCGCAGCCCGACATGCCATCCCCGGCGCCGGTTGCACCGCCGGTTCCCGCGCCGCAGCCCGCACCACGCGCGATCGAGGGCGACATGGCTTCCTATATCGAAGCCCGGCGCCGCGCCCGCGGTGATTCCGCGCCGACACCGCCCTCTGCGGGCGACGAGGCCGCTGCCCGCACCGATCGCATCATCGCTGGCAATCTCGGTTCGCAGCGCGACCGCACGTTCGGCTACGACCCGCGGCAGGGCGGCGGCATGTTTCAGATCGAGCGCATGAGTGTCGACTATGCCGAATTCATCTTCCATGGCTGGAGCAAGGACATCGGCCGCAATACCAAACAGCTGATCGAGGTGCGCAAGGGCAACGACAGCGACATCCGTCTTGCCGTGGTCCGCCGGATGATCGCCATCATTCGGGAGAACACGCAGGAGGATTTCCTGTGGGTGTCACAGCGGCTGGGGCGCAGTCTGATGCTGTCGGCTCACCCGAGGGATAACGCCGGACTCGAGGAATTCATGATGCGCGAATTTTTTTACGACGCGAATTCGGCACCACGGTAACCGGCCCTCGCGCCTGGTCAGGCGTACGACGGCCGGTCAGGGCTTGCGGCTGCGCCGCTGGTTGCTGCGTTCGGCGGGACGCTGGGACTGGCGCGGCACATTCGTCCGGTGGATCTCCTGCCGGACTTCCTGGCGACCGGCCGGGCCGCTGTTGTCTGGATCGGGGTGCCCGGATTCGATGAACGGACCGGGCATGCTGCCTTTTCTGCCGGCAGGGGCCTTGCTGGAACGCGCTGGTTTTTTCATGGCAGGCACACCTTGTGTGGGTCAACCCGAAGGATCACATACCAATTCCAGCCCCTTCAACGCAGGCCGAAAAACGACAACACGACAATGACGATGACCACCAGGCCGACGATGTAGACGATGCTGTTCATGGGATTTTTGCCTTTCGCTTCGCTGCGGCATGCGACCCGCATCGCACTTTGCACGATGCGGCAGCCACTGTTAGTCACCATAACCCTTCGGCGATGGTTGCACTGTACGCTGGCGCACTTTAAGCGGAACGGTTCCGCGGTCCCCGGGCGCGGCCCCGCCGCTGCCTGAGAAAAGCCGGCGCCGGGGCCGGCTTTTCGGCATCCGGCGATTCCGGTGTTATGCATTCCGGTACGGGTAATCGGGGTCAGTTCAGACCACGATTTCTGTGTCCCGCAATATTCATGCTGCCTGGGGAGCAACACGGGCTCGAACGCCAGATCAGAAAACGGGGCTCTGCGGCCCCGTTTTCAACCCCCTCCTGCTGTAACTACGCCATGCTCGGCATCGGCGCAAAGCCGAACACCGGCTCGTCGGCTGGCGTGCGGTTCTGTTCCAGCCGCGCATCGACCAGCTCGACGATGTCATCGAGCACCGCGCACTCCGTGCCGCGCTGCCACGCAATGCGCCGCACCAGGCTGTCGACCCGCTCGATGTGTTCGGCACCGCCGAACAGCGCGCGTGCGGCCGATGACGGTTTGCCGAGGCCCTCGGCTGCTTTCGCGTATTTCTCGAACGGCACCAGGTCGCCGGCATCGGCGCCCAGCGTCATGCACAGGCCGACCACCCATTCGTAGACGCGACGCGACAGGTCGAGGTTGCCATGCACCGCTTCGCGGATCGGGATCATGTCGTGGCGACGCACGCAGCGGTAGTTGCCGGCGATCAGCATCGGCCACTTGGCGAGCGGCACGAAAATGGAGTCGTGCACCTTGAGCTTGACCGGAATTTCCGTCGCCACGCCGTCCACGCTGAAGCGCGCGGCATCGATGTCGGCTTCGAGTTGGCGCAGGATCGCATTGTGTTCGTCCGACGCGAAACGCGCCGCCTTGAAATTGGTCGGCAGGCCCACCTGCAGCACGTTCTTCCCGCATTCCGGCGGGCGGAAGGCCTGCGGGTCGGGGCTCGCCAGCGTGATCAGCGCGGGATCGAAGCCGTCCCACACTGCAGGGTCGGTGTAGCTGCCCTTCAGCGCGTCGACCGCCAGCCCGGGCAGGCGGCGCAGGTAGGCGAGCGGCGGCATGTTCATGATCGCGAGGCAGGGTTTGTGCGAGCGCGCGATGCGGCGCATCAGTCCGCGCACGCCCTGGGTGCCGTACTGGGCCTCCTGCATACCGAGCACGATCAGGTCGTAACCGTTGGGGTCCACCTCGTCGGGCGTCGCCGCATTGAGCACGCCCGGCAGGTCGCGGGAGGCGATCTCCAGCGGCAGCGCCTGGTCGCGCACCGGAAAGCGCACGCGGGTGCCCTCGCGGTTGATCAGGCGGGCGGTGGGGGCGGTGCAGACCAGCGACACGCGGTGCCCCGCCATCAGCAGTTTGGTGCCCAGCAGCGAGCCGTAGGATGCGCCGAGTATCAGGATGTTGTATTGCATGGTGTTCCTCCTCGTGGATGCCGGCCGCCGGATCGGCCGTCTTGCGATGCAATATAGGCCAATCGGGTGAAAAATTTGACAATAGAAATTTCACAATGTTAATTTCACATAAATCCCGGTTTCACCACGGGTTTTCACAACCCCGCTTTCACACGGAGGGGCCCCGCCGCCATGAGCCAGCACACCCGCCAGAGCCACTTCCTCGGCACCAAACTGCGCGCGCTGCGCAAACGGAACGGCCTCACGCTGGAGGAACTGTCCGCGCGCTGCATCCAGCAGGATCCGGAGAAGGCGCCGTCGGTGTCCTACCTGAGCATGATCGAGAGCGGCAAGCGCGTGCCCTCCGCCGACGTGCTCGACCTGCTGTCGGCGCTGTTCCAGCGCGAGCCGGGCTGGTTCCTCGACAACAATCCGGAAACCGACGCCGCGGTCACCCAGCAGCGCAGCGGCGGCGCGGCGGCGGTGCCGCTGGAGCCGGCGTTCCTGTTCTCGAAGGAACTGCTGCAGGCGGCGATCCCCGAGCTGCTCGCGCAGACCGGCACCACCGGGCGGCAGTTCGCGCACCTGCTGATCCGCTCGCACCAGGAAATGTCGCGCAACGATTTTCCCGACCTCGAACGCGCCGCCGAGGACGTCGGCCAGCGCAAATTCCCGCTCGACGTCGACGACCTGATGCGGCTGTGCCGCCACCACGGCCTGAAGCTGCACTGGTTCGACCGCAAGCCCGTACTCGCGCGCGACAATGATCGCGAGCTGCGCAGCATGGTGCGCTCGTTCTACGAGGCGCCGAACACGATCTATGTCAACCGCGCGCTGGAGTCCGATCCGGCGCGGCTCAAGTTCGACATCGCCTCCCATCTCGGCCACAAGATCCTGCATGGCGGCGACGGCCTGAAAGCGGCGCACGCCACCGGCGGCGAAATGGGCGGCAGCCCCGAAGGCACCGCCAGCGGCGGCATGAGCCCGCAGGATGTGCTGCACGCGTGGCGCGATTTCGAGTGCAGCTTCTTTGCCGGCGCGCTGCTGTGCCCGAAAGTCCCGTTCCGGCGCTTCCTGACGCGGGAGTCGTACCGGATCGAGGCCGGCGAAAAGATCCAGCTCACGCCGGCGGCGGTGATGCGGCGCATCACCAAGGTGTCGCCGTATCCGTACTGGCATTTCTTCGATGCCTATCCG
The DNA here is from genome assembly GCA_003820645.1 of Betaproteobacteria bacterium. Classification (GTDB taxonomy): domain Bacteria; phylum Pseudomonadota; class Gammaproteobacteria; order Burkholderiales; family SG8-41. The sequence continues at coordinate 5,032 of RPOR01000087.1, read as the reverse complement.
CCCGGCTACCTGCGCGCCGTCTACCGCGGCAACGGCATCCCGCTGCCCTGGGGCAACATGGCGCAGGTCACTGACCCCTGTCCGAACTGGGCGGTGTTCCGCATGCTCGACGCCAAAAGCGGCGGCGACCGCGGCTCGCAGATTTCAGTGCTGCGCGACGGCGACCAGTCCCTGCTCTACTGCTGCCACTCGCGGCGCACCGCCGACATGGCGGGCAATCCGCACGTGCTGTCGGTCGGCATCGACCTGGTGCCGGCGCTGCGCTCGCACACCAGCGATGCCGACAGCATCGTCGCGGCGATCACCGAGGAATGCGTGCGCCACCGCGGCGAGGGCAAGATCCCCGCCGCCGCGGCCGAAGCGATCCGCGCGGTGGCGCGGGTGCTCAATATCGCCTGGGTCGAGGATGCGCTGCTGCGCCCCGCCCGCGTGATCTGCCCGCGCAGCACCAATTGCCCGCGCACGGAGCACTGCACCGGCGTGCACACTTCGCGCGCGCGCGAGATCACCGACGTGCGCCAGGAAATCATCAACGAGGCCCGGCGCAAGCGCTGAGGGGCTGCGGCCGATTCAGCGAGCGGACCGCCGGCGACAGCGTGAGCGATACGCGGCGAACGCCCGCTGTCGATCCCGGGTGGATTGCTTTGTCACTGTGCCTTGATGCCGCTCGCGAACCAGACACGATATGCGGCATGGACTCCGTCCGCTCGTTTTAGCGGCTGAAGGTGTTCATACAGATCGGCCTTCGCATTTTCACGCGCCGGGTCTGACATTTGGTCGACGAATCTTTTGTATCCCCCGGCCAAAACCACTTCCCATAATTCATCCTCGCTGGCATATACGAAATCGCGCTCCTCGGCTTCAATCTGCATCCCGTTGAATCCCGCCTGCCGAAGTGCTGAATCGAGCTGCTCCGCGGTATCGAACCTTGGGGGCGACACCGTGCCTGCATCCTTGGCGGGCGGCAGATGACGTCGCAATGCCGGCACATATACCTGCTGAATGGGACTATCTTTGTGGAAGGTAGTCAGTCCTGCGCGCCCGCCCGGCTTCAGCACCCGGAAGAACTCCTGCAGGGCCTGCTGCGGGTTTGGGAAAAACCAGAGACTGAGCCCGCACAGCACATAATCAAAGGTGCTGTCGGGAAACTCCAGATTTCCCGCGTCCATTTGCCGTAGCTCTATGTTCCCTATTTTCAAGCGGTCAACCTCGGCTGCCGTTTCGCTGATCATTGCCGATGAAAAGTCGACACCGGTGATTTGTCCTCGCTCGCCGACGCATGCCGCAGCCGGAAACAGAACAGCGCCCCTGCCGGTTGCCACGTCCAGGACATGAGTATTGGGAGCAATTCGCATGCGCTCCACGAGGCGCTCGCCGAAATGCGAAAAGAAACGTGGGCCCCTGCGCTCATAGGACGCCGCAATGCTGTTGAAAACACCCAGCAGTCCGGCATTTGCTTTCCCCGGCTCGCTATTCATAACCGCCGTCTCCCGGATAGAAGCAGCCCCGCACTACTGTGGCTCTGGTCCGGCTGAGGGGCGCGCCAAAACGCTACGCTCGCGCCATGAACGCGTCAAGCTGTAGCCAAAGAGGCAACAACCCGGTTTGCTCGGCGAATGCCCGCGAGCATTGGCGATTGCGGGCAGGCCTATGGCTTGAAAAAACGCCTGCTGATTGCGCTTGTGAGTCCGCAGCTGCTCGCAGTGAGCCGGTGAATTTTAAACAACCCGCAGACGATTTACGGCCCTCTGCGACCGCCCGCTGCAGACCTGAATCGAGTCAGTCAAGGCCGGCAAAAAGAAACCCCGCCGCAGCGGGGTTTTTCTGTAACGGTCTATCTGTTACGCCGCCTGCTGTTTCCTGCGCCGTCCGACCCAACCCAGCAGTCCGAGGCCCATACCCACCATCGCGTAGATTTCCGGCTCCGGTATCGGGGTAACAGTTGACTCGATGCTAAGGCTGATGTCATCGATCGCGAAGTCGTTACCGCCAGCCGCGGTATTGCGGTTGATGAGCTTCAGTATCGCGGTTGTGGCACCACCAGAGTTCCAGGAAGTGCTCAGCCCTTCCCAGGTACCGGCGTTTGCGAGATTGGTCGTTTTCGTACCCACGGAAACGTCGTTGATCGAAAACTCGAGAATCGATGCACTGTTGGCACCGGTATAAGCAGAGGTACAGCACACGTTCATGACCCAAGCCTCAAAGAAATAGTCAGTCGATGTACTGACTGCGATCAGGCTGGACTGCCAAACAATGGCGCCGTCTGTCGGGCTGCCGTTGCCAACGAACATGAGGCCGCTACCACTGGTGTGATCACCCGCCGAAATAAAACTGGAATTCCACGGATACGGATTGACACTTACGGTGTACTGCCCTTCTGTAGTGTTTCCTCCCGGAGTATAGCTAGTGAAGTTGTATGACGAAGTGAAGTTGACGTTACCACCTTCAAAATCCCCGTTTACAACCAGATTCGGCGCCGCAGCGGAGGCCACACCCGTGCCAAACGCCAGCCCTGCCGCCAACAGCCACGCAAAATGGATGTTTTTCATCGTGTTTCTCCCTGCAAAGTTAAATCGATTGGTCAACGGCTCATTTGAAGGACTTCGAGCGCGACATACAAACCGCCCCTCTGGACATCCACTATCACAGCGGCAGTATCTCGTTACGTCAGATATTGCGCATGGGTGGTTCCTCCCTCTTTGCGTAGTCACCCCCTCCCGGATGGTTTACCTCGATGCGGATCAGGCCATGGCAAGGCATCGTGGCATGGGGAATTGATCCGCAGCCGATAGTCGAATATTTAAAGAATGTCGATCGGACTAATCGTCGTGAAAACGGGACTCTCGCGGCGAGCCTCCGCGAGCGTTGGCGATTGAGGGCAGGCACCTACCGCTAAGAAACAGCCACCTATTGCGCCTGTTAATCGGCTGGAAGTCTCAGTGATTCAATGACTTGGCAGAAACGCTTGGTACCGTTCGTGGCGCCTGTCAACAGCAGCCATCGACCCGCAGCGGACTGTCAAGATGCGCCAACAGAAACCCCGCCGCAGCGGGGTCGGTGTGAATGCGATGCGGCGGGCGCCGTTCAGCAACAGCGCACCGCCGGCCAAGTCCAGATGACTGCTGTTTACGCCACCTGATGCGGCCCGCTCAGAGCGCCTTGATCTGCATTTTGCGCCACTTGATCGTGCCGCCGGGTACCTTGCCGTGGTTACCGAACTGAAGTGCGATCGGCCCTTCCTTGAACTTGCTGTTATTGGCATGGACGGTCACGGTGCCGTTGAACTCGACCGTCAACTCGGGGCCCTTCGCGGTGATGCGAAATGTGTTCCAGCCACCATTGGTCTTGTAGACCGTCGGCACGGGCACGCGGGCGACATCGACGATGGCCCCGGTGCGGTATTCCTGGCCGGGACGCTTGTCGTAGATGTTCACTTCGTAGGCACTGGCGGCGCCGACTTTCTTGGGATCGGAAACGCGCAGGAAGACGCCGCTCTGCGTGTCTTCATTCGCCCAGAATTCGACGTAGAGGTCGAAATCACCGTAAGACTTTTTCGATACCAGGTATCCGCCCTTGCCCTTGGTGCCCACGATTGCGCCGCCCTCGGCACGCCAGTCGGCATCGCCGATCTGGTTGAAGTTCTGGAGTCCTTTTTCGCCGTCGATCAAGGTCTCCCATCCCGCACCTCCGGGAGTCGCGCATCCGACCACAGTTAACGCGATGACCAGCAGCGCAGTTCCAACAGCCGACAAGTGTTTCATGATCTCTCCCTTGGGTGATTTTGATTGATTCCTGCAATATGCGGGCAGTCAGCAGCAACAGCACAAGCGTCAAGTGATATGCAATGGGTGGCCTGCAAAACTGAACGCATCGTTGCGCATTCCTCGTGACGATCCCGATGATTTGTCCTGACCAGCGTCAGGACCAGGGCGGAACGTGGTTTTCTGTTGCGCATTGAAGCGCCTGGCCACTGCCACGAGGGCTGAATGGGTGGTGTTGTGATTCCACCCCCAGGTGGGGATCCGCAGGGCCTGACGCTACGCCGAGTTGATGGCGTCGTCAAACAACGTCGCCGCCCATTTGGAAGCGGTGCAGCAACGCCGGCTTCCGGCTGGGGATCAGCCGCGACTTGCAAAAGAAACCCCGCCATAGCGGGGTGAATTCTGCTTGCCGCCGGGCAATGGTTACTGCTCGGCGATGAGGTGCGAGAGCGCCACTTCGTATTCCTCGGCGAAAGCCGCCTGGAAAGCGTCGTTGTAGGCTTCCTTGTAAGCCTCTTCGTTAAAACCAAGGGCGCAACGGCAAGCCTGATCGCTGGCCGTCAAATCTGCAAGTTTCCGCGCAATATCTGCAGCCGCTATCCTGAGGTCTTCGAGGGTTTCCTGATGCATTACCGTGTCCATGATTCACTCCTTATCGGCAACCAACACATGAGAAGGAGCCGGCAGGGCGACAGATGCCGGACCGCGCCTGCCTGCTTGCCATCCACCAAGGCCGCGATCCCCGGTGCCGTGAAGGACAGCAACGCCGCACCCGCAATCAATGCCGTTGCCTTCTTCCTCCTCCAGAGCGTCCTCGGAACTCGGCGTGTTTACCTTGCGCCGCCGCCGTTATTCCGTCAATAAGGGAGCGCCGGTTTCTTTGCCTAGCTTGATGCATGTCAAATCCCGCGGATTGGGCATTGCCGCGAGGTCCGCGTCCGCTGGCGGACGCTCCGCCCAACGAGAAGTGCGGGACAGAAATCCACTCGGTGAAAACGTGGCTCGCGCGGCGCGTTTCCGCGAGCGCCGGCGATTGCGGGGCGGCTGCGTTGCGTTGGAAATCCACCACGGGCTACATCCGTCGAGCGGCTGTAGGGCGATCCGGTTCGGCGCCGATGCGGACGGCAGCCACCGACCGATGTCAGCCATTCGCGACGCAAAAAAACCCCGCCGCAGCGGGGTGTGGATGGCTGTTTTCTTTTTTCTTTATTACGCGGCGGTTTGTTGCGTTCTACGCCGACCCGACACTTTTTTATTGGCGGCTTGTCCGT
>RPOR01000086.1 GCA_003820645.1 Betaproteobacteria bacterium | reverse complement strand
CGCGAGTGGCTGTCGGGCGGCAATTTCGCCACGATAGAAATAGATCGCCTGTGCCGCCAGGACCAGGCCCAGCAGGACGCTGGCCGCGATGAGCCACGGCCGGCGCGGCGCCGGCTCCGGCTGCGCCGCGGGTACATCGATGAACGGATTTTCGGCATCAGCCCGCGCAACGGCTGCCGGTTTGATCCGCGGCTCTGGTTCATGCGCTGCGGGCGGGGTATCTGGCAAAGATTCCGGCGAGGATTCCGGTTGCGCCAGTGACGGTTCCGGCAGGATGTCGAGCGGCGCTCCGGGGTCTTCAGCTGCAGCAGGGGCAGGGTCGGTAATTGCAGCCGCCGCAACGTCCGCCGCCGGCGGTGGTTCCGACAACGGTGGTTCCGGCGGCGATGGCGGAGGCGATGGAACATCAACCGGTACCAGCGCCACCAGTGCGTCGAAGGTCTGCATGCACCGCCCGCAACGCACCTGCCCGCCATGCGCCTGCAACTGTTCCGGAGTAACGCGGAACACAGTACGGCAGTGGTCGCAGCAGGTGATCAACGACATAGCCGCTACTCTACCTGCGAATACCCGTCAGCAAAACCCAGCCCTCGTCGGTCGCCCCCGGCTGCATGGCGAAGTCCCCCGCGTAAGCATCGAGTACCGACTGTGCCTGCTCGGCAAGAATGCCGGAGAGTGCAATCCGTCCGCCTGGACGCGTCAAGCGCGTCAGCAGCGGCGCCAGCACGGTCAGCGGATTGGCAAGGATGTTGGCGACGACGATCTGTGCCGGCGCATCCGTCGTCACAGAAAAATTCACGGCAACCTCGTTGCGCCTCGCATTGTCGCGCGCAGCAAGCACGGCCTGCGGATCGATGTCGATACCGCGGGCGCTGCGCGCACCCAGCTTCATTGCCGCAATGGCCAGAATGCCGGAGCCGCAGCCGTAATCGAGGATGTCGGCGTCCGGAGTCACCACGGCATCGAGCCAGCGCAGGCACAGACGCGTGGTCGGATGCGCACCGGTGCCGAAAGCAACACCGGGATCGAGCACGATGTTGATCGCCGCGGGATCCGGAGGGGCATGCCAGCTCGGCACCACCCACAGCCGCGGGGTGATCTGCAGCGGCTGGAACTGGCTTTGGGTCAGACGCACCCAGTCGGCGTCTTCGACCCGCTCAACGCTGAATGGCGCCGTCGTTTCAATGCCGGCTGTCGCCATTGCCTGCGGCACGGCGGCATAAAGGTCGGCATCGACCGGAAACAGCGCACTGACGCGGTTGCTGTTCCAGCCGGTGACGGGCGCCTCGCCGGGCTCGGCAAATATCGGGTGTTCGGCAGCGGTGCCGGCCGCTGCATCCTGTACATCGACGGCCAGTGCGCCGACGGCAAGCAATGCATCGGACAGCGTCTCGACGGCAGTTTCCTCTACATGCATGATTGCGCACAGCCAGGGCATGATCAGTCCGGGATAGAGTGCCCGCGCACGCAGCAACGCTACTCGGCGCGGGTCAGTTTGGCCAGCCGTTCTTCGAGGTAATGAATACTGGTGCCGCCGCGCAGGAATGCCGCATCCCGCAGCAACTCCCGGTGCAGCGGCAGGTTGGTCTTGATACCTTCAATCACGGTTTCAGACAACGCAATATGCATCCGCGCAATCGCCTGCGCACGGGTGTCGCCATAAGCGATGAGCTTGCCGATCAGCGAATCGTAATACGGCGGCACGAAATAGCCGTTGTAGGCATGGGAATCGACGCGGATCCCCGGTCCGCCCGGCATGTGCAGCGAGGTGATGCGTCCCGGCGATGGCGTGAAAATATACGGGTCCTCGGCATTGATGCGGCACTCGATCGCATGTCCCTTCAAGGCAATGTCTTTCTGGCGCAGCGTCAGTTTCTCGCCGGCAGCGACACGGATCTGCAGTTGCACTAGGTCCAGGCCGGTCACACACTCCGTCACCGGATGCTCGACCTGCAAGCGGGTATTCATTTCAATGAAAAAGAACTCACCGCCTTCGTAGAGGAACTCGAACGTGCCGGCGCCCTCATAACCGATTTTGCGGCAGGCTTCAGCGCAGCGTTCGCCGATCCGGGTGCGGGCGCGCTCGTTGAGCATCGGCGCCGGCGCTTCCTCGATGATTTTCTGGTGCCGACGCTGCATCGAGCAGTCACGGTCACCCAGATAAAACGCGTTGCGATGCTTGTCGGCAAGCACCTGGATTTCGATGTGGCGCGGCTTCTCCAGATACTTTTCCATGTACACCGACGGATTGCTGAATGCGGCCTGCGCTTCAGCGCGGGTGGTACTGACCGCATTTTTCAGCGCCGCTTCCGTGTGTACCACACGCATGCCACGGCCGCCGCCGCCACCGGACGCCTTGATGATCACCGGATAGCCGATCTGGCGGGCGACTTTCACCACTTCCTTGGGGTCTTCCGGCAGCGCACCGTCCATGCCCGGCACCACAGGCACGCCGGCTTTCTTCATCGCGTTCTTGGCGCTGACCTTGTCCCCCATCAGGCGGATGGTATCGGCCCTGGGGCCGATGAAGGTGAAACCGCTTTGTTCAACGCGTTCGGCAAAATCCGCGTTCTCGGACAGAAATCCATATCCGGGATGTATCGCCTCGGCATCGGTCACTTCGGCTGCGCTGATGATCGCCGGCACATTGAGGTAACTTGCAGCCGAGGCCGCAGGTCCGATGCAAACCGACTCGTCCGCCAGCTTGACGTATTTGGCCTCGGCGTCGGCCTCCGAATGCACCACCACCGTCTTGATGCCCATTTCGCGGCAGGCGCGCTGGATGCGCAGGGCAATTTCGCCACGGTTGGCTATGAGAATTTTTTCGAACATGGGTTCCGGGGTCAGGGAATCGTGGGCTCTGCTACTCGGGGCGGGTGGAATGGCCGGGATTTATCACGGCAATCCGCGGGGCAGCGTCTGCCGCAGCGGGTTTCAGCCGATCTCGAACAGCGGCTGACCGTATTCCACGGGTTGTCCGTTCTCAACCAGGACGGCTTTGACGACGCCATCGCGGTCGGCTTCGATTTCGTTGAGCAATTTCATCGCCTCGATGATGCATACCGTGTCGCCGGTCTTCACCGCCTGCCCGACCTCGACAAAGGCCTTGGCACCGGGGGTCGACGCGCGGTAGAAGGTACCCACCATCGGCGACTTCAGCATGTGCCCCGCGGGTTCCGCCGGGACATCAGCCTCCGCTGCGGGTTCGGCAGTTTCCGCCGGCATCGCGGCGAGCGGCATTGGCGCGCCCTGCGGCATCATCATCGCCGCGCCGGGCGCACCGAAACGGCTGATGCGTACTTTTTCCTCGCCCTCGGTAATTTCCAGTTCGGCAATGCCGGACTGCTGGACGAGGTCAATCAACGTTTTCAGTTTGCGCAAATCCATAACTCAACCTTTTTTGGTGTAGCCCAGCGCGTAGGTCAGCGCAAGTTCATAACCGGCCGGCCCGAGGCCGCTGATGACGCCGACGGCAATGTCGGAAAAATAGGATTCGCGGCGGAAGGACTCGCGGGCAAACACGTTCGAGAGATGGATTTCGACGAACGGGATCGCCACCGCCGCGAGCGCATCGCGCAGCGCGACACTGGTATGGGTGTACGCGGCGGGATTGATCAGGATGAACTCGATGCCTTCCCGGCCGGCCTGCTGCACCCGCTCTACCAGTTCGGCTTCGGAGTTGCTCTGGAACACCGCCAGCGCTGCGCCCGCGGCTTGCGCTTTGGTTTGCAGCCGGGCCTCGATTTCTGCCAGCGTGGTTGCACCATAGATGCCGGGCTCACGCGAGCCGAGCAGATTCAGGTTCGGCCCATTCAGCAGCAGCAGGTGTTTCGGACTCGCCATGGACCTCCCATAGTCAATTATTGGCACTCAGGGTCGCGGCCTGGATTCCCTGGCCCTGCCGCCAGCAGCAGGCGGATTTTGCGCAAGATACTGAATTTTGTTCGATTTTACCAGACTATAGCGATAGATTATTCTCTTTTAACGAGATTTAACGCTGATCCGGTTAGGTTTCGCCTGCTCGCCGCTTCCCCGGTTTTGGGTCTAACCGAGGCTGTCTTGGGGGGGTTGATTTCGCAGCATTTTGCACCCCGGCAAACCCGCCAGCCGGCAATCATTTTAACCAAAGATGACCGAATTTACCAAGAAATAAGCGCCGGAAAACCGGAGATCGTCTGCCGCTGACCTGCCTTTGCGCCGCCCGCCGCGGCCATCCATCCGGCCGTCACAGTAAAGGCACCACCGCCTCGCGCAGCTGCGCTTCGGAAATCCCTCCCAGCAGACTGGCGGCAATCTGCCCGGAGCGATTCAATACCAGGGTATATGGCAATACACCCGCCTTGTTGCCAGCCTGACGCGATAATTCCACGGCATCCATGCCGGCAATCAGCACTGGATAATTGATCCTGAAGTCTTTGGCAAAATCCCGCACCTTGTCGGCCTGATCGACCGCGATACCGACAAATTGAACGCCCCTGGCGGCAAATTCGCGCTGCAGTTTGACGAACACCGGTATTTCTTCCCGGCACGGCGCACACCAGGTTGCCCAATAATTGATGATCAGGACCTGGCCACGGAACCTGTCCAGTGTCTGCACAACACCATCGAGGGTGTGCAGTCGGCTGCCGAGGATCGCCGCAGCCACATCCGGCTGCGGCGCGGGTCCAAAGCCGCCGCTGCGCCATAAGTTGGCCAGATAACCCGCTGCTGCCGCAATGCCCCCGACACCGGCCACCAGCAGTGCCCGCCGCAGATGGGTCACCGCACGCTCAGTGCCTGATCGAGCACGGCGGTGAACTTGTCCGCCGTCAGGAAGCCAATGACCCGCAGACCCTGTATTTCGCGGCCCGCCGGATCGAAAAAAACGATGCCGGGCGGACCGAAGAGTTTGAAGCGCCGCAGCAGTGCCCGGTCGCCAGCAGTGCCGGCCGTGACGTCCGCCTGGATTTTCACCATGCCAACCAGGCGCGATTGCACGCCGGGATCAGAGAAGGTGTAACGCTCCATTTCCTTGCAGCTGACGCACCAGTCGGCATAAAAATCGAGCATCACCGTCTTGCCCGCTGCAGCGCCGATCGCGGCGTCGAGTTCCGCCAAGCTGGTCACCCGCTGGAAGGCCACGCCGGATCCCGACCCCATCGACGCCCCGGCGGCCGGCGGTCGCAACCCCGACAATGGCTGCAGCACATCGCGGCCGCCCGACAGCGCGCCGACCAGGAAAGCAACCCCCGCAGCGAGCGCGATCACGCCGACACCTTTGCTCAACTTTGCGAAGCCATGGGCGGCGGGCGGCAACGGGTCGATCGCCCGCAGGTAAATCCCGGTCAGGATCAGCAGCGCGGCCCAGGCCAGCATCTGCATGACTACGGGAATCACCGGCGACACCAGGTAGATCGCCACTGCCAGCAGCAGCACCCCAAAGCAGCGCTTGACGGTTTCCATCCAGGGCCCGGCCTTCGGCAGCAGCGCACCGGCCGATGCACCGACGACCAGCAAGGGCACGCCCATGCCCAGCGCCATCGCAAACAGCGCGCTGCCGCCGAGTACCGCATTGCCGCTTTGCGAGATATAGAGCAAGGCCCCTGCCAGCGGCGCAGCAACGCAGGGCCCGACAATCAGCGCCGAGAGCACGCCCATCGTGAACACACCGGCATAATGCCCGCCGTGCAACCGGCTGCTGGCACCCGCGAGCCGTGATTGCAGCGCCGAGGGCAGCTGCAGTTCAAAAAAACCGAACATCGACAGCGCCAGCACTACAAATACCGCGGCAAAGGCGCCAAGCACCCACGGATTCTGCAGCGCCGCCGACAACAGCGCCCCGGACAGGCCGGCGGCGATACCAGCCAGCGCATAGGTAATCGCCATACCCAGGACATAGAGCGCCGACAACAGCAGGCCGTGCGCGCGGGTCAGCTTGTGGCCATGGCCGACGATGATGCCGGACAGTATCGGCACCATCGGCAGCACGCAAGGCGTAAAGGACAACAGCAGGCCGAAACCGAAAAAACTCAGGATCAGCAGCCAGGTCTCGCCGTGAAACAGGTCGGCAATCAGCGCATCCTCACCTTTGGCGTTCGCAGCGGCGGGGGCCTGGGCAGCATTGCCGGTGCCCGAAAACAGCCGAGACGCCGCACCATCACCGGAACCTGCCGCAGGACCGGCCGCGAGCCGCAGGTCGGCCTTCTGTTCTACAGGCACATAACAGACGCCGGCATCGGCGCATCCCTGCGACACTGCCGTGAGCACCGCCCGGTCGATGCCGCCGGCGGTGTTGACCGGCAGCCTGATGCGCACCTCGTCGCGATAGACGACGGTCTCGCCGAAAAACTCGTCCTTCTTCAGCTGTCCGGGCGGCAGTTGCGCGGTACCCGCGGCCAGCGTCGCGGGCTCCAGCTCGAAGCGGAACTTGTCGCGGTACATGTAATAGCCCTTGGCAATCACATACCGCACCTCGATGGCATCCGGTCCGGCAACGCGCGCGCTGAATGCGAACGCCTTTTCCGGTTCAAGCAGTTCGGGATCAGCGGCCTGCGCAAGTCCGGTGCACAGTACGAGCAGGAAAATTAACCAGCGCGGGATCACGGTGTGGGCGAAGGCGGGGGTGATGTTTCGGGGCGGGCGATCTCGGCGGCAACCCAGTCAAGATAGCCGGCCAGGCCTGCCGCCAATGGGACCGCGACGATTTCCGGAAGTTCGTAGGGATGGAGCGCACGCAACGCCGATTCGAGCTCGGCATAACGGCCCGCAGTCGTCTTGATCAGCACCGGCACTTCCGTAGCGGTCTCGACGACGCCGCGCCAGCGATACACCGACACGCACGGCGCCAGCACGTTCACGCAGGCCGCCAGGCGCCGCTCGATCAGGGTCCGCGCCAGCTGCTCTGCGACCGCCCGATCAGGCAGATTGGACATCACCAGCAGCACCTGTTCACCGTCAGCGGACATGGTCCGGATCCTGTCGAACACCCGCTGCCGCGATCCCCTCACGCACGGTCGGATAGCGCAGCCGCACCCGCAGTTCCTGCTTGATCCGCCCGTTGATGAGGCGCCGCGACTCGCGCATGAATGAATACAGATTCTCCGGTATCACCGAACTGGCCTCGGCGCGCGTCACCCGCGGCGGCCGCGGCAGCAGGAAGCGGTCCGCCACCAGGTCGAAGTAATCTCCCATTTTCTGCGGGGCATCGTCGCTGGCGTTGTAACTGCGATTGGCCTGGCCGCGGTGCAGCGCTGCGACCACCATGCTCGCCAGATCATCGGCATGGATGTGGTTCACGTAGGCGTCGTCCTGTGGCAGCAGCGCCGGCGTGCCGCGTTCGATGCGCGCCACGGGCAGCCGGTCGGCGGCATAAATGCCCGGCACGCGCAGGATGCTGACGCGCACCCCGGTGCGCGCGCCCCATTCCCGGAGCCGGCGTTCGGCATCGGCGCGGCGGCGCGCACGATCGGTCTGCGGACGCAACGGGCTGGTTTCGTCGACCAGCGCACCGCTGCAGTCCCCATAGACGCCGCTGGTGCTGATGTAGATAAAGTGCTGTGGTAGACTGCGCGCCCGCGCCAGTGCCGCAATCAGATGCGCAGTACGGGTATCGGTCCCGCCTTGCGGCGGTGGCGGCGCCAAGTGGATGACATCGTGCGCCAGACCGGGCAGTCCGGCCAGTGTGTCCGGCTGGTCGAGATCGCCAAGCAACGGCATCAGTCCATTACGGCGCAGGGCCGAGAGACGTTCCGCACTGTGGGTCAGTGCGTAAATGCGATACCGCGCACGCAGCAGCAACGCGACGCGCAAACCCACATTGCCGCAGCCGATGATCAGCAGACGTTTCATAGTGCCATATTCTAGCCTAGGGCCTGTCAACCATTACCCCGCCCCGAATCCCCGAGCGATGCCACCGCAAATCACCATTCGGCCCAGCGGCCATGTATTCCACGCGCAGGACGGCGAGACCGTGCTCGAAGCCGCACTGCGTGAGGGCTATATGCTGCCCTACGGCTGCCGCAACGGCGCCTGCGGATCATGCAAGGGCAGGGTGATCGCAGGCACAGTCGATCATGGCAATTCCCGGGAGACCGCGTTGCCGCTGGCCGAACGCGCGCAGGGCATGGCGCTGTTCTGCCAGGCACAGCCGCGCTCCGACCTGGTCATCGAATGCCGCGAAATCGGTGCGGTCAAGGACATCCCGGTCAAGACGCTGCCGTGCCGGGTCCAGTCACTGGAACGGCTGGCGCCCGATGTGATGCGTATCCGGTTGCGCCTGCCCGCCTCGGAACGCCTGCAGTTTCTGGCCGGGCAGTACATCGATATTCTGCTCAAGGATGGCACCCGGCGCAGCCTCTCGCTGGCTAACCCGCCGCATGACGATGGCCTGCTGGAACTGCATCTGCGCAATTACGGCGGCCCGTTCAGCACCCAGGTATTCACCCAAATGAAGGAAAAGGACATCCTGCGCTTCGAAGGTCCGCTGGGCACGTTCTATCTGCACGAGGACAGCGACAAGCCGGTGATCCTGGTGGCGGGCGGCACCGGATTCGCGCCCATCAAGGCGATCATCGAGCATGCGATACACCACCGGATCAGGCGCCCGCTGACACTGTATCGCGGCGCCCGGCGCCCGGCTGACCTGTACCTGAACGAACTGGCCGAAGCCTGGCAGCGCGAGCACGGCATTACTTACATATCGGTATTATCGGATGCCGTGGCAGAAGATCGCTGGACCGGGCGCCGTGGCCTGGTTCACGAAGCCGTCATCGCCGACCTGCCGGATCTCTCGGGATACGAAGTTTACGCCTGCGGTGCCCCGGCAATGATCGAAGCCGCGCGCCGGGATTTCTGCGCCCGGTGCGGCCTGCCGGAATCCGCGTTTTACGCCGACGCATTTACGCCGGCGGTTGCGTCGAGCGGCTGAAGCGTCCGCCTCTCAGAACGGCTTGCGCCTGCGCCCGCCAGTGCGCCGGTTCAACTGTCCGACCGCGAGTTCCAGGCTGGCCCGGTAATGCACCCGCGCAGCATCCACACGATCCAGGCGGTCGTGCAACTGTGCGAGCTCCAGGTGTGCCGAGTACGTCGGCTCCACCGCGATGCTCGCCTCCAGATAACTCTGCGCCTTGCCCCACAGCTGCTGCTGCGCACACAGCCGCCCCAGCGCGAGCAGCAGCGTGCCGTCGTTGCGATGATTCTTCAGCCAGCGTTCCGCGCATTCGATCTGGCGCAGCGTATCGGAGCCGCGGCACTCGCCATACAAGTTGACCAGACCGCTTTCCCATTCGGCATCAAGGCTACGCTCGATGATCGCCTGCCCTTCGGCGCATTGGCCGAGCGCTTGAAACGCAGCCGCGGCGGCGCCGGCGACGGCGGTGTCTTTGCGATAACGGTCCGGTATTCGCTTCCACGTCTCCGCCAGCCCTGCCGCATCGCCGGCCTCTCGTTCGACCAGCAGCTGCCAGGCATGGCGACGCTCCGCATCAGCACGCTCGGCGCTGAACACGCCGCGTTTCTCGAGTTGGTCAAGCAGCGCGGGCACCATTTCCCATTGCCCGAGGCGCTGCCGGGCCCGCAACTCGAGGCGCAGCGCCGCGGTATGCTTTTTCGGCAGCGTCGCCAGTGCTGCCAGCGCACTGTCCGGTCGCCGCTCGTCGAGCAGCATCTGCGCCTCACTGATTATCCGGGCTTCGTCCGGCCGGGCGGGATCGGTTGCCAGTTGCGCAAGGTAGCGGTCGCGGCGTTCGGGAGCACGCAGTTCGTGCGCAGCGCGCGCGGCAATGATGGCGCCCAGATCACCGGGCTCGCCCAGCGCGACCGCACGGTTCACCGTTTTCTCGGCCTTGGCATAACGCCCGGCAAAAAACTCGCGCAACGCTTCAACCAGTGCGCCATGCGCGGATTCACGGCGCCGCGCCGCACGGAAGCGCGCGACGCGGCGCGGCAATTCCACGGTCGTCACCAGCAGCCGCACCAGCAGATAAGCGGCGATGAACCCGAGTGCAACCAGCAGCAGCGCGAAGTTCAGCGACAGTTCGATGCGGTGCCCCGGTAACGCAACCAGCACGTAACCGGTGTTCAGCCGCGCGAGCAGAGTCAGGCCCGTCGCCAGCGCGCCCAGCAGGAAGATCCAGATTAACCAACGCATCAAGACTTGTTCCCGGTTAGATCAGTGACTACGGTGCCCCGGCAACCGCGGCCGGCATCAGGTCGGTGCCTTGGCGCGCAGCGGGCGCAGCTTGCGCAACGCCTCCAGCGTTTCCGCCAGATCCGGAACGTCGACCTGGACCTGCGCCGCCTGGAGCTTGCGCAGTGTCGCGGCAGTCGCCGCCACAGTCCGGTCGCTCACGTCGAAATGGCGCTCCAGTGCGGTCAGCGCTGCGCGCAGGTCCCCCTGGTAGCTTTGGGCATCGCGTGACAGCAGGGCGACCCTTGCGCCGAGCAGCCTCAGTTTGAGATTCTCACGGAGGAAAAACGCCTGTTCCGGCGCAAGCAGCACCGCATCCGCGACCCCCGTACGCTGCACGCGCACCAGCTGCCGCAACTCCTGCCATGCCTCGCGCAAGATGCGCTCCCAGGCCGGAATTTCCGCCGCGGGCGTCGCTGATTCAGCCGCATCGGACCGGGCGTGGGCATCCATGGCCAGTTGCAGTTGGTCGACGGCCGCGATGACGTCGTCGAGGCGGCTGCTGGTGCCGTACAGATCCACCAGCGGCAGCGCTTTCAGCCGCTCGATATCCCGCGTCAACGCCCGGCGCAACGCGCTGTAGCGTGGCTGATCCATACGCTGCAGCCGCGCTTCGGCATTTTCCAGACCGATCAGCGCCGCACGCACATTCGCGGCAACCTGCAGTTGCTGGCTGGCCAGCAGCACGGACTGCTCGATGTCGGCAAAGGCCCATTCGTCACGGTTGCGCGAAAGTTCCTGATACAGGGCCTCGAGTGCGATCTGCTGGTTCTGCGATTCGGCAAGTTTCGCTTCCAGCATGCCGAGCTTGATCTCGGACTCGCGCAGCGCTGCCGCAGCCTGATCGGCACGCGTGCCGGCCTCCTTGCTGCGGGCAGCCATTGCGGCAAGCCGCTGCGCCAGTTCCCGGCGCAACGCCTCATCTTCCCCGCGTCCCTGATACCACTGCAGGCCGGCAACGCCGGCGGCGCCCAGCGCGACGATCAGCGCGAGCACCGGCAGCACACTGCTGCCAGCCTTGGCCGCCGGCGCCGCCGACCGGGCAGCGCCAGCGCCGGTTGCCGGGTCATGATTCGTACTCTGCTCACTCATGATTTGGAGGATAGCATGCGCGCCGCACGGTCATGCCGGGCTGAACAGCTGCTGCAGTGCCTCGAGCAGCCCGTCGTCGCCGGGCCCGGTTTCAACGACGTTGGTACAACCCAACTCGCGCGCCGCGGCGGCAATGCGCGGATGCGGCACCAGCAGCGGCGTGCGCCGCAGCCAGGACTGACCGAGCTTGCCGATCATCTCGAACAGATTGCGCAAGCCTTCGCTGCTGGTGACGATTACCGCATGCACTTCGTTGCGCGCCCATGCCCTGAGCAGCGGCGCTGCGTCGGCGCGCGGCCGAGCACGGCGGTAACACTCGACATACTCCACTGATGCGCCGCGCGCGGCCAGGGTATCGCCGAGCAGCTCGCGTCCGCCTTCGCCGCGGAAGATGACGACGCGTTGCCCGGCAACGGCCTGCAATTGCGGAAGTTCCAGCAGGCGCTCGCTGTCGAATGCACGGGTTGGTGCAAGCACATCGATGATGCCGAAGCGTTTGAGTTCCTTGACGCTGCCTTTGCCGATGGCCGCAGCACGCAGGCCCGCAGGCCAGTCGCGACGCGCAACAATCTGGTTCATTGCGCGCAGCACTGCGTTGGGACTGATGAATATCGCCAGGTCGAAGCGGTCGAGCCGGTCGATCGCGTCGACCAGCGGCCGGATATCCGCGGTGTCGAGAATCTCGAGTACCGGGAACATGATCGGGTTGCCGCCCGCGCTGCGTATCATCTCCGCCAGCGCTCCGGACTGATGCGCCGGCCGCGTAACGACGATGCCGCGCCCGGCCAGCGGCCCGGCGGCGGTCATGATCCCTGTACGAGCGCCGCGAGGATAGCAGCGGCACCCCGACGCTTCAAATCTTCCGCCAATGCCAGGCCCAGTGTCTCGGCATCCACGGCGGCGCCGGCGGTTTCGCCGCGCACGACAGTTGAGCCATCCGGCGCACCGACGAGGCCGCGCAGACGCAATTGCACACCGCTGCACTCGGCAAAGCCGGCCAGCGGCACATTGCAGCTGCCGGCGAGCGCCCGTGAGAATGCGCGCTCGGCGACGACGCATTGCTGCGTGGGCTGATGCACCAGGGGCGCCAGCAACTCGAACAAGTCGCCGCGGTCGCTGCGGCACTCGATGCCCAGCGCACCTTGGCCGACCGCAGGCAGGCTCTGCTCGGGTGTCAGCAGCGCTGCAATGCGGTCGGCAAGCCCCAGCCGCTTCAATCCCGCGGCAGCGAGGATGATTGCGCTGTACTGGCCCTCATCGAGCTTGCGCAGCCGTGTTTGCACATTGCCACGCAACGGCTCGATCACCAGCTGCGGGTGCCGGGCGCGCAGCTGGCACTCGCGGCGGAGGCTCGATGTGCCCACGCGGGCCCCCGCGGGCAGTTCCGCAATGCCGCCAAACGCATTGGCGACAAAAGCGTCGCGCGGATCGGCGCGTTCCAGCACCGCGGCCAGCGCATAGCCCGCCGGCAAATGCATCGGCACGTCTTTCATCGAATGCACCGCGATGTCGGCACGGCCGTCGGCGAGCGCGTCTTCGAGTTCCTTGACGAACAATCCCTTGCCACCGATCTTGGCAAGCGAACTGCCAAGATTGCGATCACCGGCAGTGGTCATGCCCAGGATCGATACCGGCAGCCCCGGATATAATCGCTGCAGTTCGGACTGCACATGCCGCGCCTGCCACAACGCGAGTGCAGATTCGCGTGTCGCAATGACCACCGCTCCAGGGGAGTGTCCGGCCGAACTCCGTATCATATTGATTATATTGAGTATTTTTAAGGGTTTAGGCTGCCTGATTGTAGCATGGGCATTACTCGGCGCCGCGCCGGCCACCGCACAACTGCAACCGGCCGACGACCTGGCCCGGATCACGGCCGAAGCGCGGGCACGCCGGGTGCCGGTGCTGGTCGCCTTCATGCAGAAGTCCTGCCCGTATTGCACGGTCGCGCGCCGCGATTATCTGATCCCGCTGCAGTCGGACCCGCAATGGCAGGGTCGCGTGCTGATCCGCGAAATCGAAGTCGACCGCGGCATGCGCATGCGCGACTTCAGCGGTAAGGCGACGACGCACCGCGCATTCGCCCGCAGCCTCGGGGTCCGCCGCGTGCCGACACTGATCATCTTCGATGCAGACGGCAAGCCGGCGGCGCCGCCGATCACCGGCCTGCTGTCTGCCGACTTCTACGGTCTGTATATCGAGCAGGCCGTGGAGGCAGGGCTGGTGAAAATGCGGTCGCCGGGAAGCTGAGCCGGAATCACCGCGCCAATTCGCGCACCACATGCTGCTGGCGCCGGCTCACCGGAATGCGTTCTTCGAGTCCGGCGAGCACCACCTGCCATGGTCCTTCACCAGCCTCCGCGCCTGCCCGCTCGAAACCGCGGATCGCCGCGCGCGCAACGAGACAGTTGCGATGCACGCGCACGAAACGATCCTGGAATTCCTGTTCCAGCTGGGTCAGCGATT
>RPOR01000085.1 GCA_003820645.1 Betaproteobacteria bacterium | reverse complement strand
TATGTGCGGCTGAAGAACGACGACGGTGCGTCCTACGACCTCGGCGGCCTGAACTATCCGGCTGCAGCATCCGGTGCCAAGCAGGATGCCATTGCCGTCAGCATTCAGCACCGCTTCTAAAAACCAAAGCTTTATCTCCGCAGCAACACGCGGAACTCAAAACGGGCGCCGAGGCGCCCGTTTTTTTATGTGGCGGCAGTCCGCCGGTCGAGCATGTGCAGATACAGCGCTTCAAGTTCACGGGCAAATGCCGCAGCGTTGAAGAGCGGCGCCTGCGTGCGGGCGGCGTGTACGCGGCTGACCACCGCCTGTCGCAAACCGGCATCGGTCGCCAGTGCCAATACCTTCGCCTCGTAGTCCGGTATCGAGTGCGTGACCAGGTCGGGCAAGCCGGCGGCAGCAAGGATGCTGCCGGATACCCGGGCCGCAAACGTTTCGCCACACAAGGCGACGAGCGGACAGCCGCACCACAGCGCGTCGCTGGCGGTGGTGTGGGACGTGTAGGGGAACGTATCGAGCGCGAGATCCGCGACGTGGTAGCGCGCGAGATGTTGCGCCAGCGGCACGCGGGGCGCAAAGACCAGGCGCGCGGGTGCAATGCCGGCTGCCGCGGCTGCGTGGCGCAGGTTGGCAGTGGCCCAGCGGTTGTCGTCCATCAGCCACAGCACGCTGCCGGGAACCGCGCCCAGCAGGCGCATCCAGGACGCAAAAATGTCGGGCGTAATCTTGAAGGTCTGGTTGAAACAGCAGAACACCAGGCCTGCGTCCGGCAGGCCGCAGGCCGCGCGTGGTTGCGGATCGGCGATGCTGCGCTTGCGGTCGTTGGGCTGGTAGCACTGGGACATGCGCACCACTTGCTCGGAACAGGTGTGTTCGGTGCCCGGGGGGATGATGAAGGGATCGGCGATCAGATAGTCGATAAATGCGGTGCCGGTCGTGCCCGGATAGCCCAGCCAGGTCACCTGGACCGGGCTGGGGCGCTGCGCCATGATCGCCAGCCGGTCGCCGGCGGTATAACCCTTGAGATCCACCAGGATGTCGATTGCATCATTGCGGATGCGCGCGACGGCCTGGTCGTCGGGTTCCCACGCGATATCGACGAAATGATCGACGCCACGGCTCAGCCGCTGACGCATCGCGCCACCGCTGGGCGGGCCATACGAATACGCGTAGACCTCGAACCGGGAGCGGTCATGCAGTTCGAGGACTTCTGCGATCAGGAAGGCGACGGGATGCTCCTGGAAATCGGATGAGAAATACCCGATGCGCACCCGTCTGCCGTCGCGCGCCGAGTGCGCGGTCGTGCTCGCCGCTGCCGCATTGCCGAAGCGCTTGTTTGCCCAGGTCCGAGTGTAATCCAGCAGCTGCTCGCCGGTCAGGTCTTCGCAGAGCAACGCAAACGGCGTTCCCGCGTCTTCGCCGTTGATGATGCGCGGCTTGAGCGCGTGCCATGCTGCCGACCATTGCGCCCAGTCGCAGATGTGCCGGGACTGCTGGGCGAGCATGCCCAGCAGCGCGGCGCTGTCGGTTTTGCGGTATCCCTCGTCGAGGATCGCCACCGCTTCGTCCAGCTTGCCCCATAACACGCGCAGTTGTGCGCGCAGGGCATAGGGCGAGGCCAGTGCCGGATCGAGATCGCCGGCCCTCCGGGCAGCCTCGTCCGCGGCATCGAGGTCACCGGTCTGCAGTAGGTTGTCGGCCAATGCAGCCCATGCCGTCGGCAGCGCGGGCTCGCGTTGTGTCAGCTCGCGAAACCAGTGGACGGCCTCAGGATAGCGGCCCTGCGCGCGGCACACCGCGCCCATGCCCTCGATCGCTGCGGCCAGGGGCGGGGCCCGGCGCAGCGCAGTGTCGTAATGCGCCTTTGCGGCGGCCAGGTTGCCGCGGGCAAATTCGAGACGACCGAGATTGACCAGCGCATGTGGATGCTGCGGTTCGCTGGCGATGGCGCGCTGGAGCATGGCGCTCGCCGCATCCGCGGCGCCGTCGCGTTCGAGGACGATGGCCAGATTGACCATTGCGTCCGTGTTACGGGGCGCGTGGGCCAGCGCGGCTGCAAACAACGCCCGGGCAGCGGCCAGGTCGTCGGCGTCGAGCCGGAGCACACCGAGGTTGAATGCAGCATCCGGGTGATCCGGCACGAGGCGCAGCACCGACTCGAACTGCGCGGCGGCTCCGGCCGCATCGCCTGCCGCGGCCAGCCCCCGGCCGAGGCTCATCAGGCAATCGACATCCCGCGGCGCCAGCGCAACGGCCTGCTGCAGCGCGGGTAACGCGGCCGTCGCCCGTCCCTGGTGCAGGGTGGCGAGACCGAGGCGCATCCACACCGATGCCGGCGCGCCGGCGAGCAGCGACGCGCGCCGCAGCACCGCTTCCGCTTCGGCGAACTCACCGAGGTTGAGCAGCGCCAGGCCGAGGTATTCCAGCGTGGCGCCATCGCGCGGCGCGGCGTTCAGGGCCTGACGGAAATCCCGGGCGGCCTCTGCCGGCGCGCCACCCATCAGCGCGGCGATGCCGCGCAGCGTCAGCGCTTCCGGGTTGCGCGGCGCCTTGCCGAGTATCTCCCCGCACAGGGCGAGTGCAGCAGCGCTATCGCCGTTCTGCAGCAGGGTGCGCGCGTTGCGCAGCTTGTTGTTCAGTGATGCGGACATTTGACGGACGGGTGATCGAAAAATCGAAGCAGGCCAAAGATACCTTTTTCCCCGCGGCCTGTCTGCGTGGTCATTCCGTGAATGAATGTTTGGACACTGTCGCGTGATCTACCTAGAATGTGGCCGCAGATTCAATCGATCAATCCCTCAGCGGAATTGCATGTGGCTGACCGCCAGGAAATCCGTCCCGACGTAACAGCGCATCTCGAGCAGGTCGTCGAGCTGCTGCACCGGCACGAGCTGGTGGAGAACCTGGTCCAGCGTCAGGAAGGTGTTCGCCAGCAACTGGTCGAGGACCTCGTTCACCGGCAGCACCTGACTGCACTGCAGCAGTTGCTCGACCGGCTGCATTCGGCGGATATTGCCTACATCCTCGAAGCGCTGCCGCTGGACCAGCGGCTGGTGGTGTGGGATCTGGTCAAGGCCGAACGCGACGGCGAGATCCTGCTCGAGGTGTCGGATGCGGTGCGCGAGACGCTGATCGCGCACATGGACGAGGGCGAACTGGTCGCGGCGACCGGGCAGCTCGATACCGACGAGATCGCCGACCTCGCGCCGGACCTGCCGCGCGAAGTCATACTCGATGTTTTCAAGTCGTTGTCGACCGAAGAGCGCGAGCAGTTGCGCGCCGCGATGTCCTACCCGGAAGAAGCGGTCGGTGCGCTGATGGATTTCGACATGATCGAGGTGCGCGCGGACGTCACGCTGGAAGTGGTGCTGCGTTATCTGCGCCGGCTGACGCAACTGCCGGACCATACCGACCAGTTGTTCGTCGTCGACCGCGAGGAGCGGCTGCAGGGGCTGCTACCGGTGAACCGGTTGCTGGTGACCGACCCCGATGCCCTGGTGGGTGACGTGATGACCCGGGATTTCGACAGTTTCCATCCGGAGCAGGATGCCCATGACGCGGCCAGCGCATTTGATCGTTATGAACTGGTTTCAGCGCCGGTCGTCGACGGCCAGGGGCGCCTGGTCGGCCGGCTGACCATCAATGCCGTGGTCGATTACATCCGCGAAGCCAAGGACAGCGAAATTCTCTCGGCGGGCGGCCTGCAGGAAGAAGAAGACCTGTTTGCCTCGGTGTGGAAAAGCGTGCGCAACCGCTGGGCCTGGCTGGCGATCAACCTCATCACGGCGTTTATTGCTTCGCGCGTGATCGGCATTTTCGAGAACTCCATCGCGCAACTGGTGGCGCTGGCGGCGCTGATGCCCATCGTTGCCGGCATCGGGGGCAATTCGGGCAACCAGACCACGACGATGATCGTGCGTGCGCTGGCACTGGGCCAGATTACCCGTGACAGCGCCCGGAAGCTGCTGCTGAAGGAAATCAGCGTGTCGGCGCTGAACGGGTTGATCTGGGGCGGCGTGGTCGGCTTGTTTGCATTTCTGATTTACCACAGCTGGCAACTCGGCCTGGTGATGACTAGTGCGATGGCGCTCAATTTGTTGCTGGCGGCGGTGATGGGGGTGGCGATTCCGCTGACCATGGAAAAATTCGGCCGCGATCCGGCGATCGGCTCCAGTGTGATGATCACCGCGATCACCGACAGCGGCGGTTTTTTCATATTCCTCGGCCTCGCCACGCTGTTTCTGGTCTGACGGGCACCGCTGATGGCCACTTTTGATGTCGCAGTGATCGGTTCCGGCCCCGGCGGTTATCGGGCGGCGGTGCTCGCGGCATTGCGCGGCCTGAAGGTCGTGATCATCGAAAAAAATACCTGGGGCGGCACCTGCCTCAATCGCGGCTGCGTGCCGAAAAAAGCCTGGTATCACACGGCTCGCATCATCGCCGACAGCGCGGAGTTTCCGGGGCGCGGCATCAATGGCGCGCTCCGCGCGGATTTTGCGCAGGCCTGGCATCATCAGCGTCAGGTGGTCGACACCGTACGCGCCAGTTACACCGATTATCTCGGTCGGCTGGGGGTCAAGGCCGTGCAGGGTGCCGCACGCTTTCGCGGTCCCGGCATGCTGCAGGTGGCGGGCGATACCATTGCCGCAGGCAGCATCATCATTGCCACCGGCTCGCAGCCGTGGCTGCCGGAGCGGCTACGGCCGGTGCCGGGGCGCATCATCACCACCGACGATTTGTTTGATGCGCCGCCACCTGCGGGTCGGCGCGTTGCGGTGCTGGGCTCCGGTGCGGTCGGCACCGAAATGGCGTTCATCTTCAGCCAGCTCGGTCTGGCGGTGGTGTGGCTGAGCGGACGTGAGCCGTTGTCGGACAGTGCCTGGAGCGATCCCGCGCGGACGGCGCTGCGGCTGGCGCTGGCGCGTGCCGGCGTGACGCCGCGGGTGCAGGCGCGCATCACTGCGGCACAGGCCGATGCCGATGGGGTCACGCTGACGCTGCCCGGCGGCGTTCGCGAGCGTGTCGACTGGGTGCTTGCGGGTACCGGGCGGCGACCGCATACCGCCGATCTGGAACTGTCGCGCGCCGGCGTGGCACTGGATGGGCGAGGTCATGTCGTGGTCGATGCCTGCAATCAGGCGGCGCGCGGCATCTATGCCATTGGCGATGTCGCCAATCCGGGCATGAGTGCCAATCACGCACTGGCGGATGCCACGGTTGCCGTTGCCAACATCATCGCTCCGGGCAGCCGGCGACGTGACGACCGCAACGTGCCGGAAGCGGTCTATTCGGCGCTGGAGCTGGCGCGGGTCGGGTTGAGTGAAGACCAGGCAGAAGCGCTGGATCTGGAACCGGCTGCCGGATTTGCCGGCTTCGAAACCAGTCCCGCGGCGTTGACCGAGGGTGAGCGTGGCGGGTTCCTGCGCATCGTTGCCGACATGGACAACGGTCGCGCGCTGGGTGCCGAGATCGTCGGACGCGGTGCCGGCGAGCTGATCAGCCTGCTGGGACTGGAATTCGGTGCGCCACGGGCACTGTCGCGGCTGGCCGGCGCCGCCTACAATCACCCGACCCGCGCCGAGGAGATACTCAACGCGGTCGAGACTCTGGCCGCCCGCTGGGGTATGGCGCGGGCGGTATTCCCGGCGACATGCCCCGGAAAAACGGACGGTGCCGCAGGGGAATAACCCCAGGACGTCCCGTGTTCAGGAGGTAACAGCAGGTGAAGCGACCGGCATCCGACGTGTTTTCCGCCCAGGCTTTGCAGTACATCCCGCGGCTGCGCCGTTATGCGCGCGCGCTGACGGCGGATGCCAGCGCCGCCGACGATCTGGTGCAGGACACACTCGAGCGTGCGCTGGTCAAGCAAAGCCTGTGGCGCGAAGGCAGCGATCTGCGCGCATGGCTGTTTACCGTCATGCATAACGTCTTCATTAATCAGGTGCGCAGCGCGGCCGTCAGCCGGACGCTGCCGCTGGACGACAGCTTTGCCGACCAGCCGCAGCTGCAGAGCACCGACCGGCTGGAGATCCGCGATCTTGATGCGGCATTGCAGGCGTTGCCTGAGGAGCAGCGCACCGTGGTGTTGCTGGTGGGACTGGAACAGATGACGTACGAGGAAACCGCGCGCGTGCTCGAGGTGCCGATCGGCACGGTGATGTCGCGCCTGTCGCGCGGGCGGGAACGTTTGCGCCGGCTGACGCAGGGGTTGCCTGAAACGGCTTCGCTGAAGGTCGTGAAATGAGCGAGCAGCCGGTGACCGAAACCGAACTGCAGGCCTATGTCGATGGCTGCCTGCCGACGGCGCGCGCTGTCGAAGTGGCGCAGCATCTGGCGCGGCATGAAGAGGATGCGCAGCGCGTTGCTGCCTACCGCCGGCAGATTGACGCGCTGCAGGCAGCCTATGATCCGCTGCTCACCGCACCGCTACCCGCGCGACTGCAGCCGGGGCAGCGACAACGGTGGTTGCCGTTGCGGCATTACGCGGTTGCCGCGGCGCTGATGGCGGCCAGCGGTCTTGCCGGGTGGCAGTTGCATGCCTATGTCGCCGCCGAGCGCGCGCAGACGGTGTACCTGGCGCGGGTCGCGGCGGTGGCGCATGCCGTTTACAGTCCCGAGGTGCGGCATCCGGTGGAAGTCGGCGCCGATCAGGAGGCGCACCTGGTGCGCTGGCTGTCGAAACGGCTGGGCACCAGCCTGAAAATTCCCCATCTTGCGCCGGTGGGATATGCGCTCGTCGGCGGACGTTTGCTGCCCGGTGATCGCGGCCCGGCGGCGCAGTTCATGTATCAGGACGCCAAAGGTCAGCGGCTCACCTTGTACGTGCGCGTCAGCAAGGAAGCGCGCGGACAGACTGCATTTCGTTTCGCGCAGGAAAATGGTGTGCGCGTGTTCTACTGGCTCGATGGCCGACTCGGCTACGCGTTGTCCGGCGAAACCGAGCGCGGCGAATTGCTGCGCATCGCCGACGCGGTCTACCGTCAGCTCAATCCCTGACACCGGTTGACGTTTTCGGGTGCTGACCCGGGTGGCCGGATCGCGGCCGATGCTTTCCTGCGGGCATTATGTAAGCCATTGTTTTAATTGATTTTTTTAATCAGGCGCAGGTCGCCGGCGAGACCATCACGACAGGCGACAACGGGCGGGGATGCAGCGCGGGGTCACAATCAGAACAGCGGGCGGTACTGCGTGCAGGTACTGCGGAAGAGCGAACGACTGCGGAAGAGCGAACGGCAAAACGGCAATCACCAAATGCGAAGGCCGGGAGTTACCCGGCCTTCGCAACACTACTACTTCTTCTTGGCTGCTTTCTTCTTAGCTACTTTTTTCTTTGCTTTTTTCTTCGCTGCCATAATCGTCTCCTTAAAGTTAACTTAGGCATCGTTTGAATGCGGCTTAAGTTCCGCACTACCAGCACACGATTTTCAGGAACGTTTCTCGGCGGTTGTTACTCGCCGTTCCATGTTCCGACCAAAAAATTTGGCGAGAACCGTGTTCGGTGGGCCAATTCTATGCTATGGCGAAAAATAAATGCAATACCTTTGTCAAGTTTTTTTGATCAAACGATTGTGGTTGTGGATTTGCGGCAACAACGTATTGCAACGCAAAAGTACGTACTCAGCACAGATTTGCCGCAGTCAATCCGGCAACCGATGTTCGATTGCCAGCAGCATTGCAACGGATTCGCGGTCGCGGATCAGATGCGTAGTGCTGCCATCAACCATGACTTCGGCGGCGCGCGGCCGGGTGTTGTAGTTGGAGGACATGCTCATGCCATATGCGCCTGCCGATGCGATTGCGATCAAATCCCCGGGGTTTACCGACAGCTGACGGTCGCGCGCGAGAAAGTCTCCGCTTTCGCAAACCGGGCCGACGACATCGTATGACTCGCCGCCGGCTGCGGCTTCGCGCAGGGGGAGCACGTCATGCCAGGCTTCGTACAGCGCAGGACGCATCAGGTCATTCATCGCGGCATCGACAATCGCGAAGTTTTTGTCCGCCCCCGGTTTCAGGTAGAGCACGGTGGCGAGCAGCACCCCCGCATTGCCGGTCAGCAGCCGGCCCGGTTCGAACAGCAGCTTCTGCGGCCGGTCGGCCAGGATCCTGATCAGCGCCTGCGCATAATCGGCCACGGCCGGCGGTGTTTCATCCTGATAACGGATGCCCAGCCCGCCGCCGAGGTCGATATGGCTGATCGTGATGTCCTCGCCGGCCAGCGCATCGACCAGCGCCAGTACCCGTTCCAGTGCGGCGATGAACGGGGCGACTTCCGTCAATTGCGAGCCGATATGGCAATCGACGCCCGCGATGTGCAGGTGTGGCAGATCGCGCGCACGGCGGTAAATCGCCAGTGCTTCGGTGTAGGCCACGCCGAACTTGTTTTCCTTGAGGCCGGTGGCGATGTAGGGATGGGTTTTGGCATCAACATCCGGATTGACGCGCAGGCTGACGGGAGCGGTGACGCCCATCTCGCCTGCCACGCGGCTCAGCAGCTCCAGTTCCGGCGCGGATTCGACGTTGAAACAAAGGATGCCGGTGGCGAGCGCCTGGCGCATTTCCGCGGCCGTCTTGCCGACTCCGGAGAACACCACTTTGCGCGGGTCGCCGCCAGCGGCGATGACCCGTGCCAGTTCACCGCCGGACACGATGTCGAACCCGCTGCCCAGTCGCGCGAATACGTCGAGCACGCCGAGGTTGGGATTGGCCTTGACCGCATAGCACAGCAAATGGTCACGTCCGGCGAAGGCCGCGTCGAAGTCCCGCCAGGCCCGGGTCAGCGCCGCGCGCGAATAGACATAGCACGGCGTGCCGAAGCGGGCGGCAATCTGCGCGAGCGGAACGTCTTCCGCATACAGCTCGCCGTTGCGGTAGCGGAACGGATTCACGGTTGGGTTGATGCTGCGGGCGCTGGCGCGGGTGGCGGCGCTTTTTTGGCGGCTGCAGGTTTGTCCTGCGGCAAATACAGCGGGGCTTTGTAGCCGCAGCCGGCGACAGACAGAATCAGGACCAGGCTCAGTTGCAGCATTGACAGTGGCGGACGCACAGGGTGACTCGCGCGGGAAGTGGCCGAAAGTGTAGCACAGCGATTGCGTTGCTCGGCGGCGCAGTGATCTCCGCAAGCGGTCATTTACAGCAGCAGATAGCGATGCGCGTCGCGCCGCAGCGCCGTGCGCCGCGCCGCGTAATCAGCCACCAGTACCGCGACGGTCTGCCAGAACGCCGGCGAATGATTCATCTCGCGCAGGTGTGCGACTTCATGCGCCGCGACATAATCGATCCACGCCGTCGGCGTTTGCACCAGCCGCCAGTTCATGCTGATGCGGCCGCTGGCATGACAGCTGCCCCAGCGCGTGCGCGCATTCGACAGGCGCACTGCCGGCGCCGGCAGCGCCAGTTGTGCGCTGTAGTCGTCGCAGCGGCGGATGAAGCAGGCCAGCGCCTGTTGTTTCAGCCAGCCGCGGACGCGGGATTCGATTTCCGTCGGCGGGAGCTGCGGATTGATCAGCAACCGGTCTTCGTCCAGTTGCGGCAGATTGCCGCCGGTCCGTGCTTCCAGCGTGACCGGCGCGCCGTACAGCATGATTTGTTCGCCGGCAATCCAGCGACGTTGTGGCGGCCGTTTTTGCTGCCAGTCGCGGACCTTGCGGATTACCCAGGCGGCATGTTCGCGCAACAACGCATCGATGGCCCGCTGCGGTGCCTGCAGCGGTGCCGCCACGCGCAGGCCGCGTTCGTCGATCAACAGTGAAATCGTGCGCCGCCGCCGCGTGCGGTGCAGTGCGTAATGGATGCGCTGGCCGCCCAGCTCGATGGCTGGCCCGCTGCCCGCCGTGGGCGGCGCGTGCAGCGGCAATTCGGGTTGCAGGGCGCGGTGCCGGGTCATCGAACGGACGTGCGGCTCAGCGGGCGTCGAGCTGCGGCATTTCGTCTTCGATCCACTGCTCGACGCGACGGATCAGCGTTTCAGCATCCATGCCGTCGGGTTTGATCGGGGCGCCGATGCTGACCGTGATCAGGCCCGGGTATTTCAGGAAGGCGTTGCGGCCCCAGCGCAGGCCGGCGTTGTGCGCGACCGGCAGCACCAGCGCGCCGGTTTGCAGCGCCAGGTGCGCGCCGCCAGCGCGGTACTTGCCGCGGCGGCCGGGCGCGATGCGGGTGCCTTCAGGGAATATGACGATGTTGAATCCGGCGGCCAGTCGCTGGTGCCCCTGTTCGACCAGTTGCTGCAGGGCGGCGCGTCGCAAATTGCGGTCGATGGCGATTGGCGACAGCATGGCCAGGCCCCAGCCGAAAAACGGTACGCGCAGCAGTTCGCGCTTGAGCACCCATACCTGCGGCGGAAAAATCAGCTGGAAGCCCATGGTTTCCCAGGCCGACTGGTGTTTGGCCAGGATGATGCACGGCTGGTGGGGGATGTTTTTGCGGCCGATCACGCGGTAACGGATGCCGCAGATCACCCGCGCAGCCCACATCACCCAGCGTGTCCACACGGTGATGATGCGATAACGCGTCAGTGCCGGCAGCGGGAACGTCAGCAGCGCGATGATCGAAAAAATGGGGGTAATGAGAATCTGGAACGCGGCAAACAGGCTGGAGCGTAGGATGACCGCCGGCATTATTGCAACAGGCTCTGCACGGCCGCGGCAAGATTGGCATGCACGGTGGTGCCTTCGGGCAAATTGCCGTCCTTGCGGGTTTTCGTGCCCTTGCCGGTCAGCACCAGGATGGGCTGCGCGCCGACGCTCGCGGCAGCCTGCAGGTCGCGCAAGGCGTCGCCGATCACCGGCACCCCTTCGAGGCTGACGCTGAAGCGGTGGGCGATCTCCTCGAACAGCCCGGTTTTCGGCTTGCGGCAGTTGCAGCCGTCATCCTGCGCATGGGGGCAGTAGAAAATGCCGTCGATGCGCCCGCCGACCAGGCCCAGCGCGCGGTGCATCTTGTCGTGGATGGCATTCAGCGTCGCCATGTCGAACAGGCCGCGGCCGATACCCGACTGGTTGGTGGCGACCAGCACGCGATAACCGGCCTGGTTCAGCACCGCAATCGCTTCCAGGCTGCCGGCGATCGGTTTCCATTCGTCCGGGCTCTTGATGTACGACGCGCTGTCATGGTTGATGACGCCGTCGCGGTCGAGGATGACGAGTTTCATGTGGCGAGCCTGGCAATGTCGGCGATGCGATTCATCTCGCGTTGCAAATCCCCCAGCAGCGCGATGCGGTTGCGGCGCAGCGCGGCATCATCGGCCATCACCATCACGCTGTCGAAAAACGCATCGACCGGCGTTTTGAGGACGGCAAAGGCTTTCAGGTAGCCGGTGTAGTCGCCGTTTTCGAACAGCGGCGTTGCAGTGGCGGACGCCTGTTGCAGCGCTGCAAACAAGGCGCGCTCGGCAGGTTCCTGCAACAATGCGGCGTCGGCGTTGTGCCCGGCTTCGCCCTTGGCCCCGGCCTGGCGCAGGATGTTGGCGACACGCTTGTTGGCGGCAGCGAGGCTCGCCGCTTCGGGCAGTGCGGAAAAGGCCCGGACAGCGGCCAGTTGCAGCGGAACTTTGCTGATGGCGACCGGATGCAGGCTCAGCACCGCGTCGATTTCGTGTGCGGTATAGCCGGCGTCGGTGAAATAGCCGCGCATGCGCTCGACGAAAAAGCCCTGCAGTTCGGCTGGTGCCGGCTTGAGTTTCAACGCGCTGTCGAATACCGCGAAGGCCTCGTTGATTAGCGCGTCCAGCTGCAGCGGCAGGTCACGCTCGATCAGGATGCGAATCACGCCCAGCGCCTGCCGCCGCAGTGCGAATGGATCGCGGTCGCCGGTCGGCAACTGGCCGATGCCGAACAGGCCGGCCAGCGTTTCCAGCTTGTCGGCGAGCGCGACCGCGCACGATACCGGGCTTTGCGGCAGCCGGTCGCCGGCGTAACGGGGTTGATAATGTTCCGCGATGGCATCGGCGACTGCAGCAGGTTCGCCATCATGCAGCGCGTAGTAGCGGCCCATCACCCCCTGCAGTTCCGGAAACTCGCCGACCATGCCGGTGACGAGGTCGGCCTTGGCGAGCCATGCCGCGCGTTCGGCCTGCGCGTGATCAATGTTCAGTGCGCGGGCGATTTTTCCGGCCAGCAACTGCACCCGTTCGACGCGTTCGAGCTGGGTGCCGAGCTTGTTGTGATAAACCACCTTGCCCAGCCGCGGCACCCGCGCCTCCAGCCGTTCCTTCCGGTCCTGGTCGTAGAAAAAGCGGGCGTCTTCCAGCCGCGGCCGGATTACCCGCTGGTTGCCGCTGATGATGTGCGCGGGGTCGGTGACCTGCATGTTGCTGACGATCA
Organism: Betaproteobacteria bacterium; assembly: GCA_003820645.1. Taxonomy (GTDB): domain Bacteria; phylum Pseudomonadota; class Gammaproteobacteria; order Burkholderiales; family SG8-41. The sequence goes on along the minus strand of RPOR01000085.1, from coordinate 1,526 downwards.
GGAAGCGGTTGGTGAGCTTGCCGTCGCCATCGAACAGCGGGAAATACTTCTGGTTCTGGCGCATGGTCAGGGCGAGGCATTCCGCGGGCACTTGGAGGAAGCCCGCATCGAAAGCGCCGACATAAACCGAAGGGTGCTCGACCAGCGCGGTGACTTCGTCGAGCAGATCCTGGTATGCGCCGAGCGTAGCCTGCCGTTTTTTTGCCGCAGCCCGCAGTAGTTCATCGATCATGGCCCGGCGCTTGGCAAAATCGGCGATGACCATGCCTTCGGTCGCCAGCACCGTCTCGTAGGACTCGGCGTCCGTGATCTGCAGTTCGCCTTTGCCCATGAAGCGGTGGCCGCGGGTTTTGTTGCCCGAGGTAACGCCGAGGACCTCACCCGGCACGACCGCTTTGCCGTGCAGCATCACCAGGCCGTGAACCGGGCGCACGAATTCCGCATCGCCGTCGCCCCAACGCATCATTTTGGCGACCGGCAGGCGCTTCAGAGCTTCTTCGACCATCAGATCCAAATTTGTCGCGAGCATACCGCCAGGCGATATTTTGTGGCAGGCAAACACTTTGCCCTTAGGCGTGTCGATCTGCACTAACTCATCGACCGCAACACCATTTTTTTTCGCGAATCCGATGAGCTGCGGCGTCGGCTTGCCATCGTTGTCGAGCCCAACCTTGATTGACGGCCCTTTGGCGACATCGGGCCTGTCCGGCGCTTTGGCGAGAACCCTCGTAACTTGAACTGCAAGTCGGCGCGGCGTGGCGTAGGTTTTGGCGGTGCTGTTGGTGTTCAGAAAACCGCTCTGCCCAAGATCAGCGACTAATGCCGCGCGGAATGCTTCGGCCAAGCGCGCCAGCGATTTCGGCGGCAATTCCTCGGTCAGCAGTTCAACCAGCAGCGTGGCGGCGGTCATGTCGCACGCACCATCGGGAAGCCGAGCTTTTCGCGCGACTCGTAATAAGCCTGGGCGACGGCGCGGGACAGTGCGCGCACGCGGCCGATGTACGCGGCGCGTTCGGTTACGGAAATCGCGCCGCGGGCGTCGAGCAGGTTGAAGGTGTGCGAGGCTTTCATCACCATTTCGTAGCCGGGCAGCACGCATTGCGCTTCAATCAGCCGCTTCGCTTCAGCCTCGTATTCGCCGAAGTGGCGGAACAGCATGGCGGCATCCGACAGTTCGAAGTTGTAACGCGACTGCTCGACCTCGTTCTGGTGGTAGACGTCGCGGTAGGTGACCCCCGGCGTCCATGTCAGGTCGAACACCGATTCGACGCCCTGCAGGTACATCGCCAGCCGCTCCAGACCATAGGTGATTTCACCGAGCACCGGCTTGCACGACAGGCTGCCGACTTCCTGGAAGTAGGTGAACTGGGTGACTTCCATGCCGTTGAGCCAGACTTCCCAGCCCAGACCCCAGGCGCCCAGCGTCGGCGATTCCCAGTCGTCTTCGACGAAACGGATGTCATGCACCTTGGGGTCGATGCCCAGCGCGCGCAGTGAATCGAGATAGAGCTCCTGAATGTTCGTCG
>RPOR01000084.1 GCA_003820645.1 Betaproteobacteria bacterium | reverse complement strand
GGTGCTGCCGGCAGTGCGCAAGAAACGCGACATCGCCTTCCAGGAGGATGGAGCTTAAGGGGGAGAACAAGACGCCGGCACGACTGGCGACGAGGAGTAATGAAATTTACACGCGGCCTGTGCTGCGTGTTTTTTTTTGGGCGATCAGAAACCGACGTCCGTGCGGAAGAACGCAGACCGCGTGGTTTCCGATACGCTGCGCGAGCACAAACCCCCGAGTGCGGCGTTTTTTTATGCGCTGCGATCCCCGTGCGTCAGCCAGGCACTGACCGCGAGGATGCCCGCACTGGCCCAGAACACCGGCGCAATGCCGAGCAGTGCGCCGACCGAGCCCGCGGCCAGGGGAACGGCGATGTGGGTGACGTTGTTGATGGTCAGGCGCAACCCGGTGACTTCCCCCGAGCGGCCGGCGGGCGACCGGTTGTAGGTCAGGTTCAGCGTCAGCGGCTGGCTGACGCCGAGTGTCAGGCCGATGCCGAAGGACAGGGCGATCAGCGCCGGCACGAATTCGATGTAGGCAAACGGCAGGAACAGCAGCGCGGCGATGCCCATGGCCGCGGCGAGCACGGTTTCGACGCTGAAACGCCGGGTCAGAGAGGGCAGTGAAATGCGCACGATGAAACTGGCGGCGGCGAACGCACCGAGTATCGTGCCGATCGTCGATGCCGACAGGCCGATCGAGTGGCCGTAAATCGGCACGTAGAACGTGTACAGGTCCCAGCCGGTGGTGACCAGTCCGCTGACGACGATCATCCGGCGCAGCGGCGGAACCCGCAACAGATCCAATGCACTGGTGGCGGGCGGTTCGCTGCGCAGCCCGCTGACACCCAGATTGCGGGACAACGCCAGGGCGGTAATGGGCAGCAGCGCCAGCACCGCGAAGGCGATATAGGCGGGGCCGAAGCCGAAGCGATCGATCATCAGGCCGGCGATGACCGGCCCGACCATGTGGCCGCTGGAGTAGCCGAGGCTCAGCGTCGAGAAGTTGCGCGTGCGCTCGGCGGCCGAACCCAGTGTGCCGGCGAGACTCTGTGCGGCGACATTGAAGAATACGAAGCCGATGCCGATCAGCGGGGCCGAGACAAACAGTGCCGGCAGCACGGGCCAGGCCGCCGGGATGACCAGGCCGGCACCGAAGGTAATGGCGCCGCCCAGCATGGGCCAGCGCGAACCGTAGCGGTCGGAAATGCGCCCGACGACCAGCGCGAAACCGAGCTGGAACACCGAGTAGGAGGCGATCAGGATGCCGATCAGCAGCGGGCCTGCGCCGAGGTGCAGTGCCAGCAGCGAGGCGACGACGCGGCTGCCCATGTGGCCGCCCTGCATGGCCAGCGTCAGCAGTGTGACGACAGTAATCGGTTTCAACATGATGCGCGCCACACGGCGCGGCTTTTCCCGGGGTGCGGCAATCGGCCTGCCGCGCGGTTCAGGCGGCGTAGCCGGGAGACTCGCGGTCGAGCTTGCGCATCAACGCGGCCCACATCAGCTTGCCGCCGGCGCCGCGTCCGCCTTCACCATAGATGAACCGGCCCTGCGCCACGGTGTGCTTCACCACCTCGTCCGGCAGACGGTTGAGCTCGGCGCCGCCGGTCATCGCGGTGATCTGAAACTTGCAGGCGCGTTCCAGGCGGTACATCCGGGCGAACATTTCGCCGATGCTGCGGCCTGCGGTCAGCGTGCCGTGATTGCGCAAAATCAGCATGCCGCCGTCGCCGAGATCTCTGACCAGGCGTTCACGCTCGTTCAGGTCCTCGGCGACCCCTTCAAAGTCGTGGTAACGCACTTGCGAGAGCGCGGTCAGTGCCATTTGCGTCAGCGGCAGCAAGCCGTCCTTCTGTGAGGCGACTGCAACGCCATACTGGGTATGGCAGTGCATCACGGCGTCGGCACCGGGACAGTTCATGTGGATTGCACTGTGGATCGTGAATCCGGCGGAGTTCACTTCGTACGGCGACTCCGACAGCTTGCTCCCGTCGACGTCGCACTTGATCAGATCCGAGGCGGTCATTTCCTCGAACAGCAATCCATACGGATTGATCAGGAACTGGTCGTGAGTGCCCGGCACCCGGCAGGAGATATGGGTACCCAGCATGTCGGTCCAGCCCATCATCGCCGTCAGCCGATAGGCGGCAGCCAGTTCGACGCGGGCCTGCCATTCGGCGGCGTTGATGCTCCGCGCGGCACGCAGCGGACGCTTGCGGGCGCTGGCCGGACGGTGTTTGGCGAGAGTGGTGGAGGCGCGTCTTTTCATAGTATGGATTCCTGTACAGGGAAAGTGCCGGATCCGCATCGGCATTGCAGCGGCAGGGGCCGGATGTTTTGAATGCTATTAGAATACCGCACTCTGCAGAAGATCATGAAATACAAAAAGCGGTTGCGCGTGCGTGGCGTTGCCGGCAAGTCATACTTATCCATATCTTGAACTGAGGCCATGAGTTACGCCGAAGCCTACAACATCGAAGACCTCCGGCAGCTCGCGCAGCGTCGCCTGCCGCGGGTGGCCTGGGATTATCTGGAGCGTGGCGCCGAGGATGACGTGACGATGACGGCGAACCGTGCCGCCTTCGAGCGCATTCACTTCCGGCCGCGGACGCTGGTCGACGTTTCCGGCCGCACGCTGCGACACCAGCTGTTTGGCAAGACCTATGCCGCGCCGTTCGGCATTGCGCCGACCGGTGCTGCGGGGTTGTACTGGTTTGACGCCGATATTGCGCTGGCGCGTGCCGCCCATGCGGCCGGTGTGCCGTTTGTGCTGTCGACGGCATCGTTCGTGGCCATGGAGCGCGTGGCCCGCGAGGCCGGGGGCGGGCCATGGTTCCAGCTCTACATGTCGAAGGACCGCGAGGCCGCCGAGCGGCTGGTGCGGCGTGCCTTCGACGCCGGCTTTGAGGCGCTGGTGGTGACCACGGACGTGCCGGTGGGCGCCAATCGTGAATACAACCTGCGCAACGGTTTTGTGATCCCGTTCCGCATCAATGCCCGCAATGTCGTCGACGGTCTGCTCCATCCGCGCTGGCTCACGCAGGTTTTCCTGCGCACGCTGCTGACCAGCGGCGTGCCGCGGTTCCAGAACGTCGACAGCAACGTGGGCGGGCGCATTGTCGCCAAGGATCTGTCGGCGTTCCGTGCGCGCCGCGATGCGCTGGACTGGAGCGACATCGCCTGGCTGCGCACGATCTGGCCGCGCAAACTGCTGGTGAAAGGCATCCTCGCCGAAGGGGATGCGCGACTCGCCATGGAACACGGCGCCGACGGCGTCGTGGTGTCCAATCACGGCGGCCGGCAGCTCGACGGCGCGCTGGCGGCGATCGATGCCCTGCCGGCAATCGTCGCGGCCGTGGGCGGGCGCATGCCCGTGCTCTTCGACAGCGGCGTGCGCCGCGGCTCCGACATCGTCAAGGCACTCGTGCTGGGTGCGGATCTCGTGTTTGTCGGGCGGGCGACGCTCTATGGTGCCGCAGCGGGCGGCGAAGCCGGCGTGGCGCGGGCGCTCGAACTGCTGCGCACCGAGACCGAACGCGTGCTGGCACTGATCGGCTGCACTACCGTCGCGGCGCTGAACCGCGACTGTCTGCAGTTGCCGGACTGCATATAATCAGGGTGTGACCAGGAACAGGAGATCATCATGAAACAAATCAAACTTCCGGCAGTATTCATGCGCGGCGGCACCAGCAATGCCGTTGTGTTCAAGCAGAAGGACCTGCCGCAGGACCGCGCCTTGTGGGACCAGATATTCCTGGCGGCAATCGGCAGTCCCGATCCCAACGGTCGCCAGCTCGACGGCATGGGCGGTGGCGTGTCTTCGCTGTCCAAGGTCTGCGTGGTCGGTCCGCCGACACGGCCCGACGCCGATATCGATTACACGTTCGCGCAGGTGCAGGTCAAGGAGGCAACGGTCGATTACGGTGCGAACTGCGGCAACATGTCATCGGCGATGGGGCCGTTCGCGGTGGACGAGGGACTGGTGAAAGTGTCGGGACGCGAAGCGCTGGTGCGCATCCACAACACCAACACCAGGAAAATCATTCATGCGCTGTTCAGTCTCGATGACGGGCTGGCAGCGGTCGACGGTGATCTGGCGATTCCCGGCGTGGCCGGTACCGGTGCGCCGGTGAAACTCGAATTCCGCGATCCCGGCGGTGCGACGACCGGCAAGCTGCTGCCGACGGGCAACGCAGTCGACGTGCTGGACGTGCCCGGTGTCGGCAACGTCCGCGCCTCACTGGTCGATGCGGCGAATGCGACGGTCTGGGTGCATGCGCGGGACCTTGGCCTGACCGGCACCGAACTTCCCGAAGCGCTGGAGGCGAATGCGGCGGTCATGCAGAAGCTTTCCGCGATCCGCATCGCGGGATCGGTGGCGATGGGTATCACCGCGAATGCTGAAGCAGCGGCGAAAAACAAATCCGTGCCATTCATCGGTTTTGTTTCGTCGCCGCAGGACGCCAAACTGCTGTCGGGTGAAACCATCAAGGCAGACGAGATCGATCTGACCGGCCGGGTGATTTCCAACGGCCAGCCGCACCGGGCATTGCCGCTTACGGTATCGCTGTGCATGGCGGTGGCGTCGCGCATCGAAGGTTCGGTGGTCAATGAGGTGCTGCGCAAGGGGCCGGACGCGGAAGCGCCGATCCGCATCGGTATGCCCTCGGGCATCCTTACGGTGGCGTCGACGGTCAGGCAGACGGACAGCGGCTGGCACGCCGAGCAAGGCGCGTTTTATCGCACCCAGCGCCGCATGTTCGAAGGCCAGGTGCTGGTGCGCGCCTCGCGGGTACCCGGGGTGATCGCAGCCGGTACCCGCAAGGTTGCCTGAATATTTAATAAAAACAAATACTTGTGATATTTGCGGCGGGGCAATTCAGGTCCGCTGCACCAGGTTCAGCAGGCGCCCCGCATCCAGCGTGCGTGCCTGCGCCTGCATCTGCGGCAGGTAACGCGCCTGCAGGTTTTTCGCTTCTCCCAGCATGTCGCTGAAAGCGTCGCGCAGCATCTGTGCATTCAGCGTGCGGCCGCCGGCGTAGTAGTGGCGCGCGACGTGGCCCAGCGCATAGGTGCTTGCGAAGCTCATGCCCGAACTCACGGCCTGCTTGCCGAGGCCGCCAAGCAGTCCGCCGCCGACGCCGCGCAGCAGTCCTCCGAGCAGCTTGCGTCCGGCCTGTTCGAGGTACTGCGAAGTCAGGCCGACGCCGGCGGTGGCGAGGAAATCCTTGATGTGACCGCGGTCGAGTTCGTAGCCGTACGACTTGCCAATTCGGTAGACCAGCTTCATTTGCAGTGGAATGATCGCCATCGTCGCCAGCGATTCCGGCAGCAGTTCGATCGCGCCGTTGAGGATGGCGGAATCGAGGATGGCCTTGTCCATTTCTTCGCCGCTCATCGTCGATGCGGCTGCAACAGGCGGTACCGGAGCCACCGGCACTTCGGCCATCCTTTCAGCCTCCGCGGCAAAGAGCGCCGCCGCGCCGACATCGGCCCCCAGTGCGCTGCGCAGCGCGGCGAGGAACTCGCGCTCGGCCGGCGACTGCGCGCCGTCGGCGTCGCAAACGCAGACCGCCATCTCATAGGCGAGCTGACGCGATTGCGTGGTACTCAATGCAGCGGCCAGCGCCGGCAGCGACGCGCGTTTGAGCAGTACGTCCTGGACGAGAGCGCTGAGGTTAATCGAGGCCTCGCCGGCCAGCGCTTCTGAGATGTTCCTGATCTCGTTGCGTTCGCGCTCGTGTTTGCTGCCGTCCGCGAACGCGGCCATCAAACACGCGGTCAGCACGGCTTTCCGTTCCTGCTCGGTCATGGCGGTCTCCTTTGTGTGCCGCCGTTTGGGCAATGCCAACGGCGGCAAGTTCCGCGCGGCGCGCCGCCGGCGCTCAGCCTGGCCGTGACGCGGTCAGCCCGCCGTCGACGACGAGGTGCGTCGCGGTGATATAACGTGCCTCATCGGAGGCGAGGAACAGCGCGGCGTGTGCGGTATCCCAGGCGTCGCCCATGCGGCCGATCGGCACCGCGGCATGGCGTTTGGCGACGAGGTTGGCCGCGGCCTCGGGTCCCAGCTGTTTCATCAGGCGCTCTTCGACCAGCGGCGTGTGCATGGTGCCGACGATCACCAGATTGCAGCGGATGCCCTTTTTGACATAGGCGATGGCGGTCGAACGCGTAAAGCCGAGCAGGCCCGATTTGGCGGTGCTGTAGGCGACATGCACGCGGCCATCGACCTGGTGGCTGAAACCGGCGACCGAAGAGATGTTGACAATGGCGCCGCTGCCCTGTTTTTCCATCACCGGCAGTACGTGCTTGCAGCCGAGGAAGGCGGTCTTCAGGTTGTGGTCGAGCTGGCGGTCCCAGGTTTCCTCGCTCATGCTGACCGGATCGCCGGGCGCCGAGCCGCCGACATTGTTGATCAGGATGTCGATGCGGCCGAAACGTTCGATGCAGGCATCGACGGCTTTTTTGACGGCCGCAGAATCGGTCATGTCGCAGGCGGTGGTGAAGCAGACGCCGTTTTCGCCGGCGATGATGGCGCGCGTTTCCTCGACGGCGGCGGGATTGATGTCAGTGCCGAAAATTTTCGCGCCCTGGCGCGCCAGCAGCACGGCAGTCGCCTTGCCGTTGCCCCAGCCCGGGCCGATGGTGCCGGCGCCGGTGACGAAGGCGACTTTGCCCTTGAGATCCAGCATGCGTGTTCCTTTTTGAGTGGATTGCGAATGCGGATTATCGCCTGCAATCGCCGCGCATGAACACGCCGCCCTGCCTATTGCACGATGCGGTTCAGCAGGGCGTTGGCCAGTTGTTCCCAGCCCAGCGTGCCGTCAACCAGCGCCGACAGCAGTCCGGCGATGGCGATGCCGCTGAGGGTCAGCGGGAAGCCGAGCCAAGTGCGCTTCCGGAATTCAGCGTTTGTCGGCTGCGGCCTGGTCCCGTCTGGCCCAGTAGTCCGGTGCAGCTTTGGCTCTGGCCAGTGCCTCAGCCGTTTCGAAACCCGGGGCCATCGAGGCCTTGGTGCCGGCCATGACCTGGTGGTGATCGATATTGAGCAGCCGCAGCCAACTTTGCTGGCCGTAGGTCAGGCCAATGGCACAGCCGAGTTCGACCAGTTCCGCTTCGCTGAAGTGGCGGTGCATGCGCGCCCAGAACGCGTCATCGGTATCGGTGCGCCAGACGATAGCCTCGGCGTAGGCGAGGGCAGCTTTCTGGCGTTCGTCGTAATTCGCCGACTTTTCGAAATTCATCAGGTCGTCGACCTGGACTTCCTGCAAACCCGCCTGCTGACCCTTGATCGAACGCTGATTGCCGCAGAATTCGCAGACCACTGCGCGCGACACGTAGAGCCGGCATACCTCCTTGATCGCGTGGTCGAGGACACCGTTGCGGAATACGTCGTTCCAGGCGTTCGCGAAAAACCAGAAGCAGGCCGGCACATGCGCGCGCACCGCCGTGCTTTCCGGACGCGGCGTGCCTTCGCGGGCACAGCGCTCCATCTCGGCGCGCATTTCAGGCGTCATGTTCTCCAGCGGGACATAACTGATGCGTTGTTTGGCCATTGGCGATTCCTCCGTGATCCGGTTTGGATGTTTGTCTGGTTTCGCTCAGATCCGCACCGGTTCCGCGCCGAGTGCCGGCCGCAGCATCGCGCACAGAGGCAGCGTGATGAAAATCGCCAGCCCCATCAGCGCAATCGCGCCGGTGACACCGGCGTAGTCGCCGATCAGGCCATAACCCAGCGGTGCGGCGATACCGCAGACCGATCCCAGCGTGTAGATCAGGCCGAAGGCGCGGGGCAGCCGTTCCTGCTCGACCAGATCGCCGGTCGTGGCGTAGAGCACCGACGAGGTGCCCTGCAGCACGACGCCGATTGCCGGCAGCAGCAGGAAGGCGGCAATGCCGGGCAGGGCGACTGCGCAGAGGATTCCGGCGCCGGTGGCGACTTCGGTAATGATGATGGTGCGGATGATGCCGACGCGCTCGGCGAGCAGCCCGCAGGCGAGTTTTCCCGCCATGCCGCCGACGAGGATCAGCGGCACGGACAGCGCAGCCCAGCCGGTGGGCAGGCCCTTGGCGATCATCAGGAACGCGATCAGCGTCAGAAAGCCGACCCGCGTGCTGCTGTCGACGATTTCGATCAGGCACAGCGCGATGAAGCCGCGCCGGTTGCGGATGCCCCAGCCACTGCGGCGCCCAGCGCCGTCTGCCGGTTTGGCAGCGACCGCTTCCGCGGTCGCGACGGATTGCGCAGCGCCGACGATCCAGAAAAAGATCGCGCCGGCGATGATCATGCCGGTGATGCCGTACGCGACCACCGGCCCCTGCCACGAGTACCCCAGCATCAGCAGCAGGCTCAGCAGTCCGCCAAAGGCAAACTTGCCGACATCGCCGAACAGATTGTAGGTGCCCAGCGCGGCGCGCCTTCCCGCGTCCGGAAACGCATTCGAGATGATCGTCGAGCACAACGGATGCTGCACCGCCGAACCAATGCCGGCAAAGAACAGCGCGGTCAGAATCATCCAAAATCCGGAGACATATCCCAGCGCGGCGAATGCCGCGCCGGCGAATGCGGTGCCGGCCGCGAGCAGATTGCGCTCGCCAAAGCGTTCGGCAATCAGTCCGGCCGGAATCTGGAATGTCGCCATCGCCGTGCGGTGCGCGGCGCGTATCATGCCGACCTGTGCCAGCGATAAACCGAAGGTTTGCGCCAGCAGCGGCAACAGCACGTAGGTCAGGTCGGACAATCCGTCGTGCAGCGTATGCGCGGCACAGCAGGTGGCCAGTGCACGTTTTTGGCGGAGGCTGTTCAAGGTTTGCGGGTGGCTGGTCGTGAGCGTGATTATAGGCCGGCACCGCGGGCAGGACAGCGGCTGAATTATGGTGCGCAGCACCAAAGGTGTTTGGTCAAAAAACGTTTTATCCCGTTCAATGGCTCGAGAAAGGGTGTTGCAGTGAGCATTGTCATTTACATCTGCGCAGCGCTGTTTTTGCTGCTGGCGCTGGCCCTGGTGTTCACGTGGTGGCGGAGCCGCCACCCCGGTGCGCTGCTGCTGGCGGCAACTTATGCGATGTCTGCCGCCCTGGCTTTGATGCTCCACACGTGGTGGCCGCTGGTCATCGGTTTTCTGTCGGCCTGGTCATTGCGGCTGATGGGCCTGGATCCCGGAGTCGGTCGCGATGAAAAAAAATAAGCGGCCGGGTCGGGCTGCCCGCGCGCCGGATCAACTGGGCAGGATGCAGGCATGGCCCGGATAGCTGTCATCGGTGCGGGCATCGCCGGGCTGGCCGGCGCACGAGCGCTGGCTGATGCCGGGCACCAGGTCCGGGTGTTCGAAAAAAGCTGCGGCCCCGGCGGACGCATGGCCACACGGCGTACCGTGCATGGCAGTTTTGATCATGGTGCGCAGTATTTCACCCTCCGTGATCCCGGGTTTCAGCGCACCGTGCAGGCCTGGGTCGCCGACGGCATTGCGGCGCCCTATACCGGCCACATCGTGCGCCTCGACGGCGGCGTGGCGCAGCCACTCGACCACGACGAACCGCGCTACGTCGCGACACCGGCAATGCCTGCGGCCTGCCGCGCCCTGGGCGCGGGCCTGGCTGTCGAATTCGAGTGCGAGATTACCGCCGTGACGCCCGGTGAAAACGGCTGGCGGCTGTCGTGGAATGATGGCGGGGAGTCGGGTTTCGATGCCGTTGTGCTTGCCGTGCCCGCGGTCCAGGCGGTCCCGCTGTGTACCGCGGTGCCTGCATTGGCAAGCCGGATTGGCGCCGCGACCTACGCGCCCTGCTGGGCCGTGCTCGCCCACTATGCGACGCCGCTACCGGTCAGCTTTGATGCGGCTTTCGTTACCGATGCCGTGCTCGGCTGGGTCATGCGCGACGCTTCACGCCCGGGGCGCGCCCCCGGTGAACGCTGGGTGCTGCAGGCTAGTGCGGCATGGTCGGCACGCCATCTGGAAAGCGATGCCGGCACGGTCGCAGCGCATGTGGCGGCGGCGTTTTGCGCAGCCGCCGGGGTCACGGCTGTGCCCGAGGAAGCGGTGGCCCATCGCTGGCGGTATGCCCTGTCCAAAGGCCTGCATGCCGGATTCCTGTGGGATGCCCGGCACCGCATCGGTGCCTGCGGCGACTGGTGTGCCGATGGCCGGATCGAAGGGGCTTACCTCAGCGGCATCGGACTCGCGGCAACGCTACGCCGGGACGCGTGAGCCGCAGGGGACGGCCCCGCGGCGATCAGACCATTGCGCGGCGGATGCGATGCAGCAGACTGTGCCGGTGGCGGCGGATCGTGCGCAGCTTGGCATGGTCGTGTGCGGCCAGCGCTGCCGCCAGTTCCTTTTTCAGTTCCTTCATCTTGGCCTTGAGTTTTGCCTTGTCGATGCCGCGCGCCTCGTGGTGCGCGTGCGGCACGACGTTCAACGCCTTGCACAGCGCCGTGATCAGGTGGTCCTTGTTGAGCTGCGTGTATCCCTTCAGCGCCTCGTGTTCGCTGTTCTTGGCGATTTCACGCAGCTGCGCCACGGTGGAATGCCTGAGCTCATCGAAAGTGTAGACTTTGGTCGGTGCCTGCTCTGCCATGATCAACTCCTTGGTGTGGTGGATCGGAAAATTCTAGCGCGAAACCCTGTGCGAGTTCACTCCGGTTTGAGATTGGCCTTGCGCGCGACCTCGCGCCACCTGTTGATTTCGGCATCCAGATATCTGCTGAAGGCCGCCGGCGTCATGGTTTCCGGCTGCAGGCCCTGGATCAGCAGGGCATCGTGTACCCGGGGTGTCGCGATGGCTGTGGTGAATTCGCGGTTCAGGCGCTCGACGATGGCGCGCGGAGTCTGTGCCGGCACGAATACGGCAAGCCACAACGTGACCGCAAAATCCTTGACGCCGGATTCGATCACGGTCGGCACCGCAGGCAGCGCCGGAGCGCGCTTGGCGCTGGTGACCGCCAGCGCCCGCAGTTTGCCGGAGCGTACATGGGGCAGCACCGGCGCCATGGTGCCGAACTGCAATTCGATGCGACCGGCGATGGTGTCGACGACGGATTGTGCGGAGCTCTTGTAGGCGATCGGCGTGATCTGGATGCCGGTCAGATTGGACAGCAGTTCGCCACCCAGGCGTGCCATGCTCGCATTGCCGACCGTCGTGTAGCGGATCTGGCCGGGTTTGGCGCGGGCAAGCGCAATGAGCTCCTGCAGATTGTTCGCGGCGACTGCCGGATGGACCGCAAGGATGTACGGCAAATGGCCGATCATCGTGACCGGCGTGAAGTCGCGCTGCGGATCGTAGGTCAGATGCGGGTTCAATACCTTGGCCAGCGCGTGGGTGCTGGTGGTACCGGCGGCGAGCGTATAGCCGTCGGGTGTCGCTCGGGCGCCGAGCTCTGCGCCGATGGCGCCGCTGGCACCGGCCCGGTTGTCGATGACGATGGACTGGCCGAGCGCGTCGGCAACGAGCGGTGTGATCACCCGTGCCGCGGCGTCAACGGAACTGCCGGCGGGGAACGGTGCAATCAGGCGCAGCGGCCGGGCGGGCCAGGCGTCGGCGGCGCAGGCTGTATGGGCGGCGGCCAGCGCGGTGAACCCAAGCGTGGCAATGACCAGTATTTTTTTCATGACATTTTCTCCTCGAGTGCGGCAAGCAGGTCGGCAATATCGTCGAGCGCATTGAAGCGCGGCTGTGCGGCAATGTGTGGCGTCAGCAGCACGTTGTCAAATTGCAGCAGTTCGTCGTCGTCCCGGCCCGGCGCCTCGTACAAGGGGTCGAGTGCAAACCCGCCGAGACGGCCCGAGCGCAGCGCGGCGAGCAGTGCAGCGCGCTCGATGATCTCGGCGCGCGAAATATTGATCAGTCTCGCGCCGGGCTTGATGCGGGCAAACCGCCCGGCGTTGAACAGATGGCGGGTCGTGGCGTTGCCGGGGAGGCAGACGGCGATCCAGTCGCTGGCTTCGAGCAGCGTGTCGAGATCGGCGTAATGCGCCTGATGGCATGCCTCGTCGGCGGGCGGCAGCCGTGTGCGCTGGTGGTAGAGCAGGTTCATGCCGAATGCGGCACCACGCAGCGCGACCTCGCGGCCGATCTCGCCCATGCCGACAATGCCCAGCGTCGTGCCATGCAGCAGGCTGAGTCCGGGAATGCGCGCCCAGTTGGAATTCGCCGTGTGCCGGCGGTCGAAGTTGCGGGGCGCAAACCCGGCCGCCTGCAGCGACGCGGTGCTGATGCGGTTGATGACACGCTGCAGCCGGCGCGACAGGCCGAGCATCAGCGCAAAGGTATGTTCGGCACAGGCAATGTTGGCGCGGCGGCGCAGCGTCAGCACGCTGATGCCGCGTACCGCGCAGGCCGCCGTGTCGATGTTGCCGGGGATGGCGCCGTACTTGTGCACGGCGCGCAGGCGCGCCGCCGCGGCGAGCTCGGCTGCCCCGAAGGGCAGGGATTCAACCACTGCAAAGTCGGCGCCAGGCAGCGCGCCGCGCAGCGCGGCACCGCTGGCGACCAGATCGACGGTGGCCGGCACCAGGCGCGGCAGGCGGCGGCGCAGCTGCCGCAGCCAGCCGTCGAAATCAGGCAGGTCATGCGCAAAAAAATCGGCGTAGGCCGCGATGCGCTGCGGATCGGCGGCGGGGTCCAGTACCACGCCGAGCAGGCGCAGGAACGGATCGTCTTCGACGACCAGGCGGGCGTGAATCAGGTTCATACCGAGCGGGGTGTTTCGGGCTCGATGCGCAGGGCGCGGGCCACCCGGGTATGCATGTTGTAGGCGCCGGCAAGCACCGTGATCTCGACGATCGCCTGGTCGTCGAAATGGTTCTTCAGTTCCTGGTGCAGCGTGTCGGGGACTTCAATGTGCTGGGTCATGGCATCGGTCCAGGCGAGCGCCGCGCGCTGTGCTGCACTGAACAGACTGCTCGAGACCCATGCGCCCAGTTCCATGATTTGCCGGTCACTCAGTCCGGCCTGCAGGGCGTGCGAGGCACCGTGGATCCGCGCCTGGTATTCGGCACCGTTGAGGATGGAGACGCGCAGGATGATCATTTCGCGCAGCGCGGGATCCAGCGTCGTCCGGTAGCGTATGGCGCTGTTGAAATCGAGCCAGGCGGCGGCAATCGCCGGGCTGTTCAGCAATACCCGGTAGAGATTGATCAGCCTGCCGCGCTCGGCCTTGACGCGTTCGATCAACGGTGCGAGATCACCGCGTTCCTCGCCGATCAGTGCTACGCGCGCCATGTCCGGCCCTTTGTTCCCGTCAACTGATGCACGGCTGTTCTCCTGATGCAATGTGTGGCAGTCCGGCTATTCTACCGCCCCGTACCCGCCGCCCCCCGGGGTTTCGATGATGAAGACGTCGCCGGGATGCATGTCGACGCTGGCACAGGCATCGAGCGCGATCAGCGACCCGTCAGCGCGCTGTACAGTATTGCGGCCGACTGCGCCGGGCAGACCGCCGGCCATGCCGTACGGGGGCACCCGGCGATGCCCGGAGAGTATCGCTGCGGTCATGGTTTCGAGGAATCGCACTCGGCGGATTGCACCGTCACCGCCGCGCCAGCGGCCGGCGCCACCGCTGCCGCGGCGGATCGCAAAGCTGTCGAGGCGCACCGGGTAGCGCCATTCCAGTATCTCGGGGTCGGTCAGCCGCGAATTCGTCATGTGAGTCTGTACGCAGGCGGTTCCCGCAAACCCGTCACCGGCGCCGGAGCCGCCGGCAATGGTCTCGTAATACTGGTAGCGGTCATTGCCGAAAGTGAAATTGTTCATCGTGCCCTGGGCCGAGGCCATGACGCCCAGCGCGCCGTAGAGCGCGTTGGTGATGCACGAGGAGGTCTCGACGTTGCCGGCGACCACGGCCGCCGGGTACTCGGGATTCAGCATGGAGCCGGCCGGAATCACGATGTCGAGCGGCTTCAG
>RPOR01000083.1 GCA_003820645.1 Betaproteobacteria bacterium | reverse complement strand
TGTCGCGCACGCGGCAGGCCGCAGGGAAGACCCCGCTGAAAATGCGCGAAGTGCTGTCGGCGATCATCAAGGCCTACGAAGTGCAGGGCGGACTCGCGTTGGAGAACGGTTTCACTGCCGCCGGCCTGGATCACACGATCCTGGTCAAGATCGCGAGCACCGCAGCGGTGTCACAGCTGATCGGTTGCAGCCGCGAGGAAATCATCAACGCGCTGTCGAACGCCTGGGTCGACGGTCACGCGCTGGCGACCTACCGCCGCAAGCCCAACACCGGCGCCCGCAAATCATGGGCGGCGGGCGATGCATCCGCACGCGCGGTGTGGCTGTCGCTGCTGGCGAAGAAGGGGGAAATGGGCTATCCGTCGGCACTGACCGCCAAGCGCTGGGGTTTCTACGAAGTGCTGTTCGACGGCAAGCCGTTCAGATTCCAGCGCCCGTTCGGCAGCTACGTCATCGAAAACACACTGTTCAAGATCCCGTATCCGACCGCCTTCCACGGCCAGACCGGGGTGGAGGCCGCGATCAAGCTGCATCCGCTGGTCAAGGACCGCCTCGACCAGATCAAGCATATCGACGTGCGCTGCCACAATTCGACGATGGTGATTCTCGACAAGACCGGCCCGCTGGCCAACTTCGCCGACCGCGACCACTGCATGCAGTACATGATGGCGATCGGCCTGATCTACGGCGACATGACGGCCAAGCACTACGAGGACGAGATCGCGGCCGATCCGCGTATCGACCCGCTGCGCGCGAAAATGCATCTGACCGAATACGCGAAATACGAGCGCGAATACCACGACCCGGCCAAGCGCACCAACGCCAATTCGATCCAGGTGTTCTTCAAGGACGGCAGCAAGACGCCGCTGTCGGAAGTGCTCTATCCGCTGGGTCACCGCAAACGCCGCAAGGAAGGCATCCCGGCGGTGATTAAGAAATTCAACGAGAACGTGAGCAGGGTATTTGCGGCGAAACAGAAGGCGGTGATTACGGAAGCCTGCTTGGATCAGAAAAAGCTCGAGGCCATGCCGGTGCACGAGTTTGTTGATTTGCTCGTGCGCTGAACTTGACGCAGGTCACGTTTGTCCCTTCACGGGAACCGGGGGGACATCCATGGTCGGTCAGGCATGTGAATACATCTTCTGTCCCGGCGTCGGCAGTTCTGCGCTGAGAATGGCGCCGCCCTCGGAGTCGACGATGTAGAGGCGGTGCGGGTTGCGCACGCCGAAGGCACAGTTGGTGATCACATCGGTGCCCGGCGAGTCGATACGGTACAACGGCTCGCCGCGGTGATTGAAGATCCATACTGCGCCCATATCCGGGTGTGCCACCGCCAACCCGTCGTCTTCGTCGATCGCCATGCCGTCGGGTCCACGCCCTCCGCTCATCTGGATGAACACGCCCATCCTCGACACCGTGCCGTCCGGCATCAGCGGCAGGCGCCACACCGCGTTGGCGCGGGTGGCGGCCACGAACAGGATGTTTTCCGTCTGGTTCAGCACCAGCCCGTTCGGGCTGGGAATGTTGTCGGCGATACGTTCCAGTTTCCCGTTGCCGCGCAGCCGGTAGACCGCCCCCGTCGGATTCTGCAGCCCGGTCTGGCCCTGGTCAGTGAAGTAGAGGTCGCCATTGCTGGCGAACACCAGATCGTTCAGACCCTTGAAAGTTTCCAGGTTGTAACGGTTGAGGAGAGTCTCGATGCGGCCGCGTTTCGCGTCGAGCAGCATCAGGCCGCGCTTGTGGTCGGCCACGAAAATGCGGCCATCCTTGTGGATCTTCAGGCCGTTGGGTTCGCCGTCGTATTCAACAACCAGGTCCCATGCGCCCTGCGGTGAGATCCGGAAAATGCGACCGAACGGAATATCGGTGACATACAGATTGCCCTTGCGGTCGAACGACGGACCTTCGAGAAAGCAGCCGCCTTGCGGAGCGGGCCGCCCGGCGGCGAGGCGCTCGGCGGAGACCCTGGTGCGGCGGAATTTTTTCGGCAGCTCGGTGAAAACGTCAGCGGTGATGCGTTGCGGTGGCGTGAAGAAGCTCATGGTTCCGTGTCTCTGTATATGGACTGGCCGGTGAGGTGAGCGACGATTGTATGCCAAAATCCCGAGACACCCATCGAATTCCGGACCATGAAAAAGCCTCTCGAAGTCCTGCGCCTCTACCCCGAACACGACTACACGCTCAACGGTGCGCTGGCCAGCCGCGCCAGCCGCGATCCGGCGCGCCCCTTCATGATCTACCGCGACCGCACCTGGTCGTGGGGGCAATTCATGCAAACGGTGGACGCTACCGCGCGCGTGCTCGCATCACGCGGCATTGGTCGCGGCGATCGCATGGCCGTGATGGCGCGCAACTGTGACGGCCACGTGATTCTGCTGTTCGCGCTGGCGCGGCTGGGCGCGATCATGGTGCCGGTCAATCCGGAGTTCGGCGTCGCAGAGGCGAAGTACGTGCTGCATCACGCGGAGGTCAGTGCGGTCGCAGCGACGCAGGATACGCTGGCAGTCGCGCACGACGCAGCGGCCGGCCTGAACACGCCCGCGTGGTTCATCATGCTCGATGCCGCGGCCGGCGCTGCACCGCTGCTCGAAGACTTGCTCAAGTCAGTACCGCAAACCGTGATGCCTGCCGACATCACCGGCGATGCGACCTGCCTGATTGTCTATACCTCGGGCACCACCGGTTTCCCCAAGGGCGCGATGCACAGCCAGAAGAGTTTTGTTACCGGGGGCGAGGCTTTTGTGCAACGCGTCTATCTGCAGGACGACGACCGCGTCATGATCGTGCTGCCGCTGTTCCACATCAATGCGATGTTCTACTCGCTGGCCGGCACGCTGGCCGCCGGTGCGAGCATGGTGATCATCCCGAAATTCTCGGCATCGACCTTCTGGCAGACAGCGGTCGACACCGGCGCGACCCAGGTCAACATCATCGAGGCCATCGGCAGCATCCTGCGCAACCGCCCGCGCGGCGAATTCCGCCCGGATCACCGCATTGCCAAGGTGTATGGCGTGCGCGCGAGCATGGATGAGACGTTCAAGAATGATTTCAAGATCCCGCACCGTATCGGCGGCTACGGGATGACCGAGATCCCCGGCGTGACCTGCAACCCGTTCGAAGGTCCGCAGAAGCCGGGCAGCATGGGCCCGGTCGGCCGGCACCCCGATCCGTCGCGTCCCTGGGCGCAGTGCCGCGTGGTCGACGACGAGGGCCGCGATGTGCCCGACGGCGAACCGGGCGAGTTGTGGGTCAAGACGCCGATCATCATGCAGGGTTATTTTCGCGACCCGGAGCAGACCGCCAGCAGCTTCCATGACGGCTGGTTCAAGACCGGCGACCTGGTCAGGCGCGACAGCGACGGCTATTACTATTTCCTTTCGCGCAAACGCGACATTATCCGCCGCCGCGGCGAAAACATCGCTGCCGCCGAACTCGACCGCGTGGTCGGTGAACATCCGGCCGTTGCCGAAGCGGGCACGATTGCCGTGCCTTCCGAACTGGGAGAAGACGATATTTTTGTGGTTGTCGCCACCAAACCCGGTGCCCAAGTCACTGCCGAGGAAATCGCCGACTGGTGCAGTGCCCGCCTCGCCCCGCAGAAAGTGCCGCGTTTTGTAGCCTTCGTCGACGAACTGCCGCACACGCCGACGCACAAGATTGCCAAGGCGGTGTTGCGGGCCGATGCAGCGCTACGCGCCAGCGCGGTGGATTTGCAGACCGCGGCTGGGGGTAGGCGCGGCATATCCTGACCGGGCGGGCGTGAAGCTTGCTAAGCTTGGTGTGATCAACCTGACGGGGAGAGCAACGATGCGCATTGCGGCAATATTCATGGCGACAACGGCGCTGGCGAGCGTTTTTGGCGCAGCTCATGCCCAGGTCAAAGACTATCCGGCCCGCCCGATCCGTTTTGTGGTGCCTTTTCCGCCCGGCGGTGCTACGGACGTGGTCACGCGCATCGTTGCGCAGAAACTCAACGACCGGTACAAGCGCCAGGTTGCAGTGGTTGACAACCGTGGCGGCGCGGGCGGCGTGGTCGGCTCGGAAATCGCGGCGCGCGCAAACCCCGACGGTTACACACTGGTGATGGGTACGACCGGAACCCATGCGATCAATGCGAGCCTCTACGCCAAGCCCTCCTATGACCCGGTGAAGGATTTCGCGCCGGTGACCCCGGCCGCGCTACTGCCCAACATGCTGGTCGCCCACCCTTCGATACCCGTGAAGAGCGTGCGGGAGCTGATTGCGCTGTCGCGCGCACGGCCCGGTGAACTGTCCTATGCATCGTCGGGGAACTTCCTCTACCTGAGCGGTGCGTTGTTCACCAGCATGGCGAACGTGGAAATGCTGCATGTGCCGTTCAAGGGCGGCGCACAGGCGATGCCGGCTGTGGTCGCAGGTGAGGTGGCGCTATCGTTTGCGACCATTGTGTCGTCGCTGCCGCTGGTGCAGTCAGGCAAGCTGCGCGGTCTTGCCGTTACCAGCGCCAAACGTTTTCCCAGCGCGCAGGACTTCCCGACCGTCGCTGAGGCGGGATTGCCGGGTTATGAGGCGGTTGCCTGGTACGGCGTGTTCGCGCCGGCGGGTACGCCGCGCGACATCATCACGCAGTTGAACGGCGATATCGTCAGCATCATCAATGCACCCGACGTCAAGGCATTGTTGCTGAAACAGGGTGCCGAAGTCTACGCGACGAGTCCGGAGGAATTCGCAAAAGTCGTACAGCGCGACGTCGCCAAATGGGCGAAGGTGGTCAGGGCGTCCGGCGCCAAGGCCAACTGACCGTGCGAGCCGCACTCAGGTGCTTTGGCTGAGCGCGGCGCCGGCGACCACTTTCAGCAAGTGGTCGAGGTCGGCTTTCAGTTTGTCGAATCCGGTGGTCTTGCGGAAGGTTTTCGTGTCCATGAACAGTTTTTTGTTGATCTCGACCTGGATCGAGTCGATGCCGCGTAGCGGGTCGCCGTGGCGGCCGATCAGTTCATTGCCGACGTAGGGGTCGTTGACGGAGATGCTGTACCCGCGGCTTTTCAGCGTATCGATGACCAGCGCCATGGTTGACGGTGACGAGGTTTTTCCATGCAGATCGCTGATGCAGAAATCGGCGCGCGGTTTGCCGGCATCCGGATGGGTCGGTGCGCCGACGGCTGACATGCAGTGGCAGGAAATCTGGCGCAATACGCCGAAACGTCCGTGGGTTTCGTCAATGAGGCGTTTCAGTTCGGCGTGGTACGGGCGGTAATACTGCACCAGGCGCTCCTCGATTTCAGCGACCGTCAATTTGCGTTCCTGGAAGGGCTCGCCGTATCGCGATTTTGTCTTGATCAGTCCCAGACCTTCGAGTGTGCGCGCGGAGGGTTTGAGCGGTTTGGGCCATAGCCCGTCGACGATGGCCGGATCCATGTCGGCTTCATTGCGATTGACGTCAATCCAGGTATTGGGGAACGAACAGAACAGCAGCGTGCCGCCTGCTGCAGGTGCGCCAGCCCACAGGTCTTCCACATACATCGACACGTTGTCGTGCACGGTCGTGAATGGCAGCGGCGAACGGTATTCCTTGGGATATTCACGGCCGCTGCGCGAGACATCCACAACCAGCGGGGTCGTGGCAGCCAGCGGTTCGTGGCGCAGGAACAATCCGGGCTCGGCATGGATCATCGTTTTTCCTCCTGGCGTTCAGTTTAGCGGCTGTTCTATGCATTCCCGCCGCGATTGTCAACGCGATCACCTGCCGCCGCCGGCTAAAGATCGCCATATGGACGCGGCACACCCGCTGCATTGCACGGCATGGTGATGTTGTCTAATCTGTATGGCCTCTAGGGAGACACTGATGGCATCTGTCGACATCGCCAAGCGGACTACCGCGCCACCCTCCGGCACCGACCTGATCGAGTGGTACTACGAGCAGGGATACTCCGACGGGTTTCCGCTGGTGCCGCCGACCGCGGAGAAAATCGCCGCGGTGATCGCCGCGCTGGGCGGCAATGCACAGCAGCCGGTGTGCCGCGTGCCGCCGCGCTGGGGCAGCCTGACGCGCGAGGTACTGGCGATCAACATGGTGATGGCGGGTTGCCTGCCGGAGTACGCGCCGGTGGTCGAAGCTGCAATGCTGGCGCTAACGGCGCAGCCGTTCAACCTGAACGGCGTGCAGGCAACCACCCACATGGCAAGTCCGCTGCTGGTGGTCAACGGCCCGGTGCGCACACAGATTGGCATGAATGCCGGCTGCAACGTGTTCGGCTCCGGCAACCGGGCGAACGCGACCATCGGCCGCGCGGTCCGGTTGATGCTGCTCAATGTCGGTGGCGGCTGGCCCGGGCTGCTCGACAAGAGCACGCTGGGGCACCCCGGAAAATACACCTATTGCATCGCCGAGAATGAGGAACAGAGCCCGTTCGCGCCATACCATGTTGAAAAAGGCTACAAGGCGGAGGATTCCGCGGTGTTCGTGCTGGCCGCCGAACCGCCGCACAGCGTGACCAACCATTTCGCCAACGACCCCGAGGGTATCCTCGACAGCGTCTGCTCGGCGATGAGCACGATCTGCAACAACAACGCGGTATCGGGCGGGCATTGCGCGGTGGTGCTGGGCATCGAACACGCGCAGACGATTGCAAAGCACGGCTGGAAGCGCCACGACATCCGCCATTACCTGTGGGCGCATTCCGGTAACCTGTGGAAGGACCTTTATTGCGGCGAGCGCTACGGCAAGGTCTACAACCGCACGCTGCCGGTCTGGTACAAACGCGAACCCGACGCGCGCACGCCGATCGTGCCCAGTCCCGACAACATCCACGTCTTCGTCGCCGGCGGCGAAGCGGGGCGCTTTTCGGCGTTCATCCCCGGCTGGGGGCGGATGTCCGCACCGGTGCTGCGCGCGCTGGGCGGCGCGGCGCCCGCGGGCGGCGGCGCACAGTGCGTCGACGGCACCTGTTATCTTTGAGACTCTGACGGAGACGAATATGCAATCAGCAACGGTCTACGATCCGCGCGGCATTGTCGAAGCCGCAGCGATGAACATAGCGCCGCGGGTCAAAAAACTCGACGGCCTGCGGCTGGCGATCCTCGACAATTCCAAATGGAACTGCAACAAAATGCTGCGCGGGGTGCGTGATGAACTCCAGCGCCGGCACCGGTTGGCCGCGGTGAATTATTTCACCAAGGGCAGCTTTTCATCCAACGCCGCGCCGGAGCTGATCGCCGAGATCGTCGCCAACCACGACATCGCACTGACCGCGATCGGTGACTGAGGGTCATGTACGTCGTGCTGTATGCACGACGCCGTGACCCTGGAGGCCAAGGGGCTGCCGACGGCGGTCATCGTCACCAGCGAATTCACGCTGGAGGCGGCGACCCAGCGCGATGCGCTGGGCATGACCGGGCTGGATGCGGTGGTGATCCGGCATCCGCTGAGCTCGTTGACGGCCACGGAGATTGCCGGACGCATCGCCGACGCGGTGCCCCAGATCGAAAGTGTCTGGCTGACCGGCAAGGCGGCGTCCTGAAAAGGGTCGGTGTCATGCTTTTGTAACACGCAGCGGCTAACTTCTCGTCTCATCCGCACGCCGGTGTGCGTTCGCCAGGGGAAGTCGCCGTGTCGCTTGATACAAAAGTTGCCAGATTGTACCTGTGCGCCTGCGTTGCCGGCGCATTTTTTATCGGCCAGCCGGCGCATGCTGCGGAGCCGGCCTATCCGGCCAAACCCGTGCGCGTGGTGGTGCCGCTGGCGCCGGGTGGGGGCAGCGATATCGTCGCACGGATTGCGGCGCAGGCACTGACGGATGCGTGGGGACAGGCACTGGTCATCGACAACCGGCCGGGCGCCGGCGGCACCCTCGGCACCGCGATCGTCGCCAAGGCGCCCGCTGACGGCTACACCGCGCTGGTGTCGAGCTCGACGATGGCGATCGGTCCCGCGCTGTACAAGGACATTGCCTACGACATCCTCAAGGACTTTGCGCCGATTACGCTGATTGCCGATCAGCCGAGCATCATTGCCGTGAATCCGAAGTTGCCGGCGAAGACACTGCCCGAACTCATCGGGCTGTTCAAGAAGGAGCCGGGCAGATACGCGTTCGGTTCCGCCGGCAACGGCACGGCCAGTCATCTCGCCAACGAACTGTTCAGGATGTCGGCCAGGGTCGATACCCTGCATGTGCCCTACAAGAGCGCCGGACTGGCGACCACCGCACTGTTGTCCGGCGAAATCCAGTTCATGGTGACCAACATGGCGACCGCGTTGCCGCAGGTGCGTGCCGGTCGGCTGGTTGGCGTCGCGGTGACGAGCGCGCAGCGCGTGAATGGTATTCCGGACATGCCGACGGCGAGCGAGGCGGGCTTGTCCGGCTACTCATATACCACCTGGTACGGCATGCTGGTTCCGGCGGGCACGCCGGCCGCGGTGGTATCGCGGGTGCAGGGTGATCTGGCGAAACAGGCGCGTGAGCAGCGCATTGCGGAACGTTTCTCCGGGCAGGGTTTAACGGTTCATGCCACCACGCCGCGGGAATTCGGCAAATACCTCGCGGCGGAAGTCGCACGCTGGCAGCAGGTCGTCAAGGCCGCTGGCATCAGCAAGTAGCAGGGCCTGCCCGCTTCCGGTTTGCGCGCGCTGCGCCGTTATTCCCCTCACTCCGCCGCGCGGCGCGCTTCTTTATTCCACATGCTGTAGAGCCATTGCAGGCCGCAGCTTGTATCCGGGATGTCCCTTGGCTAGACTGCGATGCTCCGGCAAGACACGGAGTTCCAGTCTGGTTGTACCGAAAATGAATGCGGTCTGCAGCCGCCGATGACGCCATCGTGCATGGCGCGAGCCGGCACTAAGGAACGGCGGTACGGAGGGGATCATCGAACGCAGGACATTGGGCCTTGCCGTTATCGGCTCCGGCCGTATCGGCGGATTGCGTGCGCAGCTTGCTGCCGGACATCCGGCCGTGCGCTTCATCGCCACCGCCGACCGGGACGGCGAGAAGGCCGCGGCGCTGGCGCGCAAAGTGGGCGCCACAACACATTCGGCCGACAATGACGCGATCATCGCCCACCCGGAAGTCAACGCGGTCATCGTTTCCACCAGCGAAGGTGAGCATGTTGCGCCGATCCTGAAGGCGCTGGAACTCGGCAAGCCGGTGCTCGTCGAGAAACCGATTGCGCTGTCGCTGGCGGACGCTGATCGCGTGATCCGTGCCATCGAAAAATCCGGCGTCGCGGTCCATGTCGGCTACAGCCGGCGTTACAAGGAACGCTACCTGATTGCCAAGGAGCAGATCGTCCAGGGCCGCATCGGGACGCTGACCGGCGGCGCCGCACGGGTATTCAACTCCCGCTCGCAGGCGCTGGCCATGCTCGGCCGCAACCGCCATGCGACGCCGGTGGTCGATGCGCTGACCTACTATGTGGATTTGATGAACTGGCTGCATGAGGGCCACCGGCTGGTGGAAGTCTATGCGCGCGGGCAGAAGGGGGTGCTGAAAGCCGCGGGCTACGATGAAGTCGACGATGTCAGCTACGCGATCATGACCTACGACGACGGCGCCGTGGTGAACCTCGGCGTCAGCTACGCATTGCCCGAGAAGTATCCGGCGCTGGGTCATGCCGCGCGCGTCGAAGTGCTCGGCACCGAGGGTGTGATGATTCTCGATGATGACCACACCGATCAGCTGATGTATACCAACAAGGGCATCCCGCACGTCTACCTGCCCGATCACCAGGTCAACATGGTGTTTTTGCAGAGCGGCACGCCGGGCGACTGGGCACTGGGCGAGTTCTGGGGGCCAATTCCCAACGAGACGCGGGCCTGGCTGGATCATCTGTCCATGGGCAAGCCCTGTGCGCTGGCGACGCCGGGTGAGGCGCGGATCAATCTGGAAGCGACGCTGGCGATCGAGCATTCGATCGCCACGGGTCGTCCCGTTACCCTGCCGCTGGCCCGATAGCGCCGGAATCAACCGGGAGAGTCCAATGCAGCCCATGGTGACCACATTTTTAGTGCTGTCGACGGCGTGGCTGGGCGCCGCGCAGACCGCGCTCGCCGCAGATGCCTATCCCGTACGGCCGATCCGCATGATCGTCGCTTATCCGCCGGGCGGCGGCACCGATCAGGTCGGGCGGGTGATGGCCGAGCAACTGGCGCAGCGGCTGGGCCAGAATGTCGTCGTCGACAACCGCGGCGGTGCCACCGGCAATATCGGCACCGAGCTGGCGGCCCGTGCTGCCGCGGACGGTTATACGCTGCTGATGGGCAATGTGGCGCCGAATGCAGTAAATGTGAGCTTGTTCAGGAAACTGGGTTTTGACCCGGTGCAGGATTTTGCACCGGTCAGCCTGGTTGCGGTGACGCCCAACATCCTGGTCGTGCATCCGTCGGTGCCGGTGAAAACCGTCAAAGACCTCGTGGCGTTGGCAAAAGCCAAACCGGGCACACTGAATTTTCCTTCCGCCGGCGTCGGCAGTTCCTCCCACCTGGCCGGTGAAATGCTGAAATCGATGGCGAAAATCGACATGGTCCATGTGCCGTACAAGGGCGGCGGCCCGTCGCTGATCGCGCTGATTTCAGGCCAGGTGCAGATCATGTTCGCAACCCTGCCGGCGGCCATGCCGCATGTAAAGTCGGGCAAGCTGCGGCCGATTGCCGTCACCACGGCGAAGCGTTCACAGGCGATGGCTGATCTGCCGACGATTGCGGAATCCGGCGTGACGGGCTACGAAGCGGCGACCTGGTACGGGCTGCTTGCGCCGGCGCGCACGCCCGGGGTGGTGATCGACCGGCTGCATGGTGAGACCGTGAAAATCCTCGCCGGCCCGACGCGGCAGCGCCTGGAAACACAGGGCTTCGAGCCGGATGGTGGCACGCCGGCAGCGTTTGCGGCGTATATCAAATCCGAAATTGGAAAATGGGGGCAAGTCATAAAAACCGCCGGCATATCCGCCGAATAGGCGGGTGCAACCGGCACGTAGCGCGAGGAGAACAACATGTTGCGATTCCTGATGTTGCTGGCTGCCGCCGTGCCGGCGCTGCCGTTTGCCGCGGTCGCGCAGGATTATCCGGCGCGCCCGATCCGTTTCATCGTGCCGTTTCCGCCCGGCGGCGGCACCGACACCGTCGCGCGGCTGATCGCGCAGCCGTTGGCTGAGCGCCTCAGGCAGCAACTGGTGATCGACAACCGCGGCGGCGCCAATGCGATCATCGGCACCGACATCGGCGCGAAGGCGCCGGCGGATGGTTACACGCTGGTGTTCTGTCTGCCGGCCAGTGTTTCGGTCAATCAGACGCTGTACCGCAACCTGCCCTATGACCCGGCACGGGATTTCACCCCGGTGATCCAGCTCAATACCATTGCCATCATGCTGATCGGCGCCAACGCATTGCCTGTCAACAGTGTCGCCGAACTGGTTGCCTATGCCAAGGCGCGGCCGGGGCAGCTCAACTTTGCATCCTCAGGCAACGGCAGTGCCGGACACCTGGCGGTGGAATTGTTTGCCCAGACCACCGGCATCCGGCTGGTGCACGTACCCTACAAGGGCGGCGGTCCGGCCTTGACCGACACGATATCCGGGCAAATGCACATGACGGCCGGGCCGATGATTTCGGCGTTGCCGCACGTGAAGGCAGGGCGCGTTCGGGGGCTTGCGGTGATGGCGCCGCAACGGGTCAGGGGATTGCCCGACGTCGAGGCCATGGGTGAAACGCTGCCGGGTTTCGACGCCAGCATCTGGCACGGCGTGCTGGCGCCACGCGGCACGCCTGCAGCAATCGTGCAGCGCCTGAACCGCGATCTCAACGACGTGCTGCGCCTGCCCGAGATCGCCGACCGCATGGCACGGCAGGGCGCGGAAACCGTCGGCGGCACTCCGGAACAGTTCGCGGCGTTGATCAAATCCGATACGGCGAAATACGCGAAACTGCTGCAGGCAGTGGGCATGGCCGGCAGCATCAAGCGCTAGCGCCGTCCGCACGGCACGGTCTGAACAATAACGGGAGGCAACAGGCATGAGAGCCGGATTCCAGTATTTCCCCGACAACTTCATGTGGTCGCAGGGCATGATGATCGTCATCGAGATGGCGCGCTGGGGCGGATCGGCGATGAGCGAAGTGGATCGTGTCGGGCGCCGGCTCAAGGACAGAGTCGGCGACAATGAGGCCTGGGGCATTGAATGGGAAAAAGAGGCGCTCCGCATCGAGGCGATGGGGGATGCCGCAAAAAAAGACGGTTGCATCCTCTCGGCAGCGGGACACTACCTGCGCGCCGCCACTTACTATTTTGTCGGCGAACGTTTCGTCGCCCTGGGGCCGAAGAAAACCGAGCTCTACCAAAGCTGCCTGCGCTGTTTTCGCGCCGGCATCAAGGACCGCTATCCGAATATCGAGCGCGCCGAGGTGCCCTACGTGCATCAGGGCAAGGCCACCACGCTGCCGGCGTGGTTCATGAAAGCACCGGTGTCCGGACCGGCGCCGACGGTGTGTTTTTTTGACGGACTCGACAGTACCAAGGAACTGTCGATCCTGTTTGGCGGCGTCGAGCTTGCGCTGCGCGGCATCCACACGCTGGCCATCGACGGGCCGGGGCAAGGCGAGGCGCTGCGGCTGCAGGACATTCCCAGCCGTCCTGACTATGAAGTGCCGGGCACTGCTGCCTACGAGTATCTGGCATCGCGCCGCGATGTCGATCCCGGGCGCGTGGCGATCATGGCCTACAGCATGGGCGGCTATTACGCCCCCCGCGTGGCGGCGTTCGAGAAGCGGTTTGCCGCCTGCATCGCCTGGGGCGGGCACTATGACTATCACGCGACTTGGGTGACGCGCCGCAAGATTCTCGAGTCCGGCGGCAACCGCGTGTCGGCGCCGCATTTCCAGCTGCCCTGGGTCATGGGCATGCCCGACATGGATTCCGCGATGAAAAAATGCGAGGCCTACAAGCTCGAAGGCGTCGTCAGCAGGATCACCTGCCCGTTCCTGGTGACCCATGGCGCAGAGGATTCGATCTCGCCGGTGGCCAATGCGCAGCTGTTGTACGACGCGGTGGGTTCGCAGACAAAGACACTGAAGGTGTTTACCGCAGAAGAGGGCGGCGCCGAACACTGCCAGGGCGACAACCGTTTCCTGGGCGCAACCTATGTTGCGGACTGGATCGCCGCGAATCTCTAATCCCGGTGCGAACCGGTCGACCGAGGAGGGGAATGGCCATGAGACACGTTTCCGGCTTCAGCCAGGCGGCAGCCTTGGCATTGCTGATTGCAGTAGCGGTGTTTGCGCTGCCCGTATCGGCGCAATCGTTTCCCGCGAAGCCGGTGCGTTTTGTCGTGCCGTACCCGCCGGGGGGGCCGCTCGACGAGATCGCGCGTGCGGTGGGCCAGAAGCTCACGCAAGTGTGGGGTCAGCAGGTGCTGGTCGACAACCGCAGTGGTGCGGGCGGCAGCATCGGCGCCGATGTGGTGGCGAAGTCGGCTCCCGACGGTTATACGATGGTGCTGGGCAACTCCGGCCCGATTACCGTCAATGTCACGCTGCGCAGGGACCTGCCCTACGATCCGCAGAAAGATCTGGCGCCGGTGACCCAGATCATCGGCGCGCCGATGGTGCTGGTGGTGCATCCGTCGTTGCCGGTGCGCTCTGTGAAGGATCTGATCGCGCTCGTACGTTCTTATCCGGACAAGCTCAATTATGCATCCGCCGGCATCGGCAATCTGCAGCACCTGGGCATGGAGCATCTGCAGGCGCTCGCCAAGATAAAGATGAATCACGTGCCGTACAAGGGCGCTGCCCCGGCATTCATCGACCTGCTGAGCGGGCAGGTGGACCTGATGTTCGCCAACATCGTCGGTGTCCTGCCACATGTCTCAGCAAAGCGGGTGCGTGCGATCGCCATTTCGGCGGCGCGCGGCGCCCGGGTGCTGCCCGATGTGCCGGGGGTGGGCGCGACGCTGCCGCAGTTCGATCTCGATGGCTGGATGGGCATATTCG
>RPOR01000082.1 GCA_003820645.1 Betaproteobacteria bacterium | reverse complement strand
CATCGCGGCCAACAAGGAGGAGGGCAAACGCGCGGACAAGGTCGAGCCTTATGACGATTTTTCGCGACGCATGGTCGAGTTCTATGCCGAGTACGACCGCCAGTGCCAGCGTGAAGGTGTGGTCGATTTTGCCGAACTGCTGTTGCGTTCGTATGAACTGCTGGCGCGCAACGAGGGTCTGCGCGAACACTACGTCAGCCGATTCCGGCACATCCTGGTTGACGAATTCCAGGATACCAACCGCCTGCAGTACCGCTGGCTGCAGTTGCTGGCGGGCCGGCACAACGCGATCTTTGCGGTTGGCGACGATGACCAGTCGATCTACGGCTGGCGCGGCGCGTCAACGGCGAACATGCAGGATCTGCAGCGCGATTTTCATGTCGAGAAAGTCATCAAGCTCGAACAGAACTACCGTTCGCATGGCAACATTCTCGATGCGGCCAATGCGCTGATTTCGCACAACCGCAAGCGTCTGGGCAAAAGCCTGTGGACCGCCGACGCCAAGGGCGAACCGCTGCGCGTGTACGAAGCGGCGACCGATTTTGCGGAAGCGTCCTATGTCGTCGACGAGGTGCGTGCGCTGCGCAGCGAAGGCGCGCGGCTCGCCGACATTGCGGTGCTCTACCGCTCCAATGCGCAGTCGCGGATCATCGAGCATGCGTTGTTTACGGCCGGCATGCCGTACCGGGTCTACGGCGGCCTGCGCTTTTTCGAGCGCCAGGAAATCAAGCATGCATTGGCCTATCTGCGGCTGGTTGCCAATCAGGAAGATGACGGCGCGCTGCTGCGCATCATCAATTTTCCGGCGCGCGGCATCGGCGCCCGCAGCCTCGAGCAGTTGCAGGGCATGGCGAAAGAGGCCGGCACGAGTCTGTGGGCGGCCGCCTGCGCCAATACGCTGTCGGGCAAGGCCGCGGCGAGCATCGCCGCGTTCGTCAAAATGATCGAGGCGATGCGCAACGCCACCGCCGGACTGCCGCTGCCGGAAGTGATCAGCCATGTCATCGAACACAGCGGCCTGAAGGCGCACTACCGCAGCGAGAAGGAAGGCGCCGACCGGCTGGAGAATCTCGACGAGCTGGTCAATGCCGCGGCGGTCTTCGTCGACGAGCGCGCGACCCGGCTGCCGGACGAGGGTGCACCGCCGGAGGAGATGGATGAACTGACGGCTTTTCTGGCGCACGCCGCGCTGGAAGCAGGGGAGCATCAGGCAGAAGCCGGCGCCGATGCGCTGCAACTGATGACCGTGCATTCGGCGAAGGGACTCGAATTCCATGCGGTATTCGTGACCGGTCTCGAAGAAGGCCTGTTTCCGCACGAGAACAGCATGACCGAGGCCGACGGCGTGGAGGAAGAGCGCCGGCTGATGTATGTCGCGCTGACGCGCGCGCGGCGCCGGCTGTATCTGCTGCTCGCGCAAAGCCGGATGCTGCACGGGCAGACGCGCTACAACGTCCCGTCCCGGTTTTTCCAGGAATTGCCGGAGGCGCTGCTGCAGCGGGTGAATCATCTGCGGCAGGCGCCGGCGTCGGTCCCGGGTTATGCGCAACAGGGCCGGCCGTCGTACGGTGCGGCGCGGACCGCTACTCGCGGCATTTCAACCGCCCCCGCCATGTTGTCGCGTGATTTGCCGTGGCGGATCGGTCAGGCGGTGACCCACGCCAAGTTCGGCGCCGGCGTGATCGTCAACGCCGAGGGCGGCGGGGCCGAGGCGCGCGTACAGGTGAATTTCAGGGACTCGGGCCTGAAGTGGCTGATGCTCGAATACGCAAAACTGACCGCCGCCTGAAACAGCGATCACAACAAATGACCGAACTGATTTTACGGTAACGGATGTTCCGCGGGCGGCGCCACGGCCTCCGCCGGGAAAATATCCTTGTAGCTCGCGTAGATCGAGCACACCAGCACCGGCAGCAGCAAGACCAGCCCGAGCATCAGCGGGATCGATGCGATGATCCACAGCACCACGACGGCCATGCCATAGACCAGGAACGGCACCATGTTCTGCCAGCATGCCGTGTACGAAATCTTCATTGCAGCGATCGGCGGGGTGTTCTTGAATACGATCAGCAGCGGTGCGAACCAGGCGGCCATCAGTACCGGCATGAACACCGCCATGCCTACCGCCATTCCCAGCAGCAGACCGCGTATCGCGGCACGCGTGGCTTCGATATCGCCACCCGATTTCCCCATCAGGGTCGGCAGTGCCGTGCCGCCGGCAACGCCGAAGACGATGCCCACCGTCACGATGTTGCCAATCAGATAGATGCCGCCGACGGTGACCAGCGGGCTGGCGTGGGTCTTGAACGCGGCGAACAGCTGGCCCAGTTCGGGCTCCCCGTCCTCATCGGTGGTTCGGCAGGCCAGCATCAGTCCGGCGAGAAATACCGGCGACAGCAGGCTGATTGCCAGCGGTCCGACCAGGGGCAGCATGATCGAGGCGAACCAGATCACCACCATGACCACCATCAGCACGATCCAGGTCAGCGGCTGCTTGCGGAAAATCCGGAACCCTTCGACCAGCCATTGCCAGCCGCGGCCGGCGGCTACGCTGCGTGTCTGCATGTGGTGTGTTCTCCCCGGGGGTGTCGCCCGAACCGGAATTATAGGCGTGCAATTGCCGCCGGAACATTGTGCCGGCTCGAGCGCCCGCTGCAATCAGCCGGTCAGCCCCGGCAGCGCATGTTCGTCGCGGATGCGCAGTTCCAGAATGCGGCGGAAGTGGCCCGGATCCTTGGCGTGCGTCAGTTCGCCGGGGCGCGGCAGATGGAAATCGTACAGCCGCGACACCCAGAACCGCAGCGCGCCGGCGCGCAGCATCACCGGCCAGGCGCCGCGTTCGATCGGCGTGTACGGCCGTACCGCAGCATAGGCGTCGAGGAAGGCCCGCGTGCGCGCGGTATCCAGTGCGCCGTCGGCGCTGATGCACCAGTCGTTGACGGCTATCGCGATGTCATAGAGCAGGACATCGGTACATGCAAAATAGAAATCGATGACGCCGGCCACCCGGTCGCCGGCGAACAGCACGTTGTCGCGGAACAGGTCGGCGTGGATGGCGCCCCGCGGCAGATCCGAAAAACGGTATAGCGACTGGAAACGCACTTCTTCCTGCAGCAGCGCGCCTTCTGCCTGCGGCAGGAACGGCAGGACGTCGGGCAGCACGGCCTTCCACCATTTCGGTCCGCGCGGATTGTCCATGGTCGATCGGTAGGACTGCCCGGCACGGTGCAGGCGTGCGAGCACCGCCCCGACCGCGGCGCATTGCGGAATCGTCGGCGTGTCGACGTCCTTGCCTTCGAGCCGCGCCACCAGCGCGGCGGGCTTGCCGTTCAGTGTGCCGAGGTAGCTGCCGGCGCTGTTGGCAACCGGATGCGCACTGGGCACGCCCTGTTCGGCGAGGTGCGCCATCAGATTCAGATAGAAGGGCAGTTCCTGCGCCGTGAGTTTCTCGAACAGCGTCAGCACGTAATGGCCGCCGCTGGTGGTGACGAAATAATTGGTGTTTTCGATGCCGGTGGGAATACCGCGCAACTCGATCAGCTCGCCGACGGCATAGTCCTGCAGCCAGCGGCGCAGGTCGTCAGCGGTTACGGTGGTGTAAACGGACATGAAGCGGATTGTGAGCGGTGAGCAGGGAACCGTAAGCGGTGAGCGGTAAGCAGTAACCCGGAATTGGCCGCACTATCAACCTCGTAAAGATGCTTACGGTTTACTGCTTACTGCTTACTGCTTACTGCTTACTGCTTACCGCTCACTGCTTACGCCCGGTCGCCTGCGCCTCACCGCCTACCAGGAGTGGATCACCCACATCGGGGGCCGGATACCGCTGTCGTGGGATTCCTGGCGCGTAAACTTGCCGTCGCCGCGCTCATCGATCAGGTAATACGGCCGACCACCGGGCGGCGTGACCTTGAGCATGTAGAGCTTGCCGGCGATCCGGTACTCCTCGACGGTGTCCTCGCCCTGTTTGCGGATCGTCACCTGGGGCTCCATTGCCGGGTCCAGTTCGAAACCGGGCGGTGGCGGTGGCGGCTCGGGTATGGGTTGCGCCTTTGATTGGTCCTGCGCGCTGGCGGACAGTGCTGCCGCCAGCGCAGCGGCGAAGAGGATCGATTTCAGAAAATGTCGCATGAGGGGCTCCGATAATGTTCATTATCCGGTTTTCCCCGGCGTTTTGAAAGGCGGTGAACGCGCGCGCCGGCGGCGGTCGGCGGGCGAACTCTGCGATAATTCGCGCGTCATCAGGCGGACGGACAGCGGGCGGTGCGCCATGCTGGCTGCCCGGCATACTTCACGCTCGCACGGCATCGAATGAAAACCCTGCTACTCGTCGACGGATCCTCCTACCTCTACCGGGCGTTTCATGCGATACGCGAGTTGAGCACCAGTCGCGGCGAGCCGACCAACGCCATTTACGGCGTGCTGAACATGCTGCGCAAGCTGCACAAGGACGTGCCGGCCGAATACAGCGCCTGCGTGTTCGATGCCAAGGGCAAAACCTTCCGTGACGACCTGTATCCCGAGTACAAGGCTCACCGGCCGCCGATGCCCGACGCGCTCGCGTCGCAGATCGCGCCGCTGAAGGAGGCCATCGTGGCGATGGGCTGGCCGCTGCTGGAAGTCGACGGCGTCGAGGCCGATGACGTGATCGGCACGCTGGCCAGGCAGGCCGAGCAGGCGGGGATGCGCGTGGTGATTTCCACCGGGGACAAGGACATCACCCAGCTGGTGTCGCCGCAGGTGACGCTGGTCAACACCATGTCCGGCGAAAAACTCGATGTCGCCGGGGTTGAGCAAAAATTCGGGGTTCCGCCCGGGCGCATGATCGATTACCTGACGCTGATCGGCGACCCAGTGGACAACGTGCCGGGCGTGCCGAAGGTCGGGCCGAAAACAGCGGTGAAATGGTTGACCCAGTACGGCTCGCTGGATGCCATCGTGAACCAGGCTGGCGACATCGGCGGTGCGGTTGGTGAAAATCTGCGTCAGGCGCTGGACTGGCTGCCGCAGGCGAGCACCCTGCTGACCATCAAATGCGATGTCGAACTGCCGGTGCAGATCGCGGACCTGGCGCCGCAGCCGCAGGACAAGGCCAAGCTCGCCGAACTGTTCGATCGCTTCGAATTCAGGACCTGGCGGCGCGAGCTGGATGACGGTGGTGCGGCGCCGGCCGCGTCCGGCGCTGTGCGGGAGGAGACGCCACTCCCTGCCGCAGCGCCCGCGGCGCAGTATCCGCGGCATTATGAAACCGTGACGACGGCAGACGCGCTCGCAGCCTGGCTTGCACGCATCGCAACCGCACCGCTGACGGCGGTCGATACCGAAACCACCAGTCTCGATCCGATGGCGGCTGAGCTGGTCGGGATTTCGTTGTCGGTGACGCCGGGACAGGCGGCGTACATTCCGGTTGGTCATGCATACGCCGGCGCGCCCGAACAACTGTCGCGCGCTGCAGTGCTCGCGGCGCTGAAACCCTGGCTGGAGAATCCGCAGTGCGCAAAACTCGGTCAGCACTTCAAATATGACATGCACGTGTTTGCAAATTACGGGGTGCAGGTGGCCGGGATTGCTCACGACACGCTGCTCGAATCCTATGTGCTGGAGAGCCATCAGCGCCATGACATGGATTCCATGGCCAGTCGTATTTTATCAATAAGAACAATAAGTTACGATGACATGACGGGGACGGGGGCGAAACGTATCGGTTTTGAACAGGTCGCCGTCGAACGCGCCGCCGAATATGCCGCCGAAGATGCCGACATTACGCTGCAATTGCACCAGGCATTGCACCCGCGCATCGCTGCCGACGCCCGGCTCACGCATATTTATGCCGACATCGAAATGCCGGCGATGCCGGTGCTGTACACGATGGAGCGCAACGGTGTGCTGCTCGACGAAAAGCTGCTGGCCGAGCTGTCCGCCGAATTCGGCGCGAAAATGATGGCGATTGAAGCGCGCACGCATGAACTCGCCGGGCAACCGTTCAACCTGAGTTCGCCGAAACAGATCCAGGAAGTGCTGTTCGAGCAGCAGGGCCTGAAGCCCGTCAAGAAAACGCCCTCGGGCGCGCCGTCCACGGACGAGGAATCGCTGGCCGAGCTTGCACTCGACCATCCGCTGCCGAAACTGATCCTCGAATATCGCGGCCTGGCCAAGCTGAAATCGACTTATACCGACAAGCTGCCGAATATGGTCAACCGCAGGACCGGACGCGTGCATACCAGCTACGGTCAGGCCACGGCGGTCACCGGGCGGCTCGCCAGCAGCGATCCCAACCTGCAGAACATTCCGATACGCACCGCGGAGGGCCGGCGCATCCGGGAGGCTTTCATCGCGCCGCAGGGCGCGCAGATCGTCTCGGCTGATTACTCGCAGATCGAGCTGCGGATCATGGCGCACATCTCGGGCGACGAGAATCTGCTCAAGGCGTTCGCTGCCGGCGAGGATGTCCATCGCGCCACCGCGGCGGAAATCTTCGGCATCGCACCGGCTGCGGTCGACAACGAGCAGCGGCGTTATGCGAAAGTCATCAATTTCGGCCTGATCTACGGCATGTCCGCGTTCGGCCTCGCTCGCCAGCTCAATCTCGAGCGGGGAGCGGCGCAGCAGTACATGGACCGCTATTTCCAGCGCTATCCGGGCGTTGCCGAATACATGCGCGTCACGCGCGAGCAGGCACGCGAAAAAGGGTATGTCGAAACGGTGTTCGGTCGCCGGCTGTGGCTGCCGGAAATCCGCGCGAGCAACGGTGCGCGCCGCCAGGGTGCGGAGCGAGCGGCGATCAATGCGCCGATGCAGGGTACGGCCGCCGATCTGATCAAGCTGGCGATGGTTGCCGTACAGCACTGGCTGGTTGCGCAGAGACTCGAGTCGAAACTGATCATGCAGGTGCACGACGAACTGGTGCTGGAAGTGCCGGCCGCCGAACTGCAGGTCGTTACGGCGGAACTGGCGCGGCTGATGTCCGGTGTCGCCGAATTGGCGGTACCGTTGCTGGTCGAGATCGGTGTCGGTCCCAATTGGGATCAGGCACACTGAGAGTGGATCAGCGCAGACCGGGGCTCTGCCGCGCATGACTGCACAGCCGGATCACTGGAACGCCCATGCGCGGCAGTGGCACCTGATCGGTGCGCCGTTGCGGCCCGCGCCAGAGGACATCCGGCTGCTCGAGGCCGAAGTTCACGGCTGGCACGCACGCACCACGGTCGCCGTTCCGCGCGCGCTGTTGTGCGGAGCGACCCCGGAAATCGCGCGCATGCGCTGGCCGGCCCGTACCTGGCTGACCGCAATCGATCATTCGCGGCCGATGATCGCCGGCGTATGGCCTGTGGCGGAGGCGCCGGGTGCCGCAGTGTGCGGCGACTGGCTCGCCCTCCCGCTCGCCGCTGCATCCCAGCATCTGCTGATCGGTGACGGCTGTTACAGCCTGCTGGTCGGTCGCGCGCGCTACGCCGCATTTGCCGCGGAGCTGCGCCGCGTGGCGACGCGCAATGCGCTCCTGGCCATGCGTTATTTCCTGCGCCCGGAGTGCCCGGAACCTGTGAGCCACGTCGTCGACGACCTGTGGCAAAAACGCATCGGCAGCTTTCATGCCTTCAAGTGGCGGCTGGCCATGGCGCTGCACGGCACGCTGGAACAAGGCGTGCGGCTGGGCGATATCTGGCGTGCGTGGCAGCAGGCGGTTCCTGATCCCGCCAGGCTCGCGGCGCACCTCGGCTGGCCCGTGGAAGTCATCAATACCATCCACAACTATCGCAATGTCGACACACGCTACAGTTTTCCGACGCTCGCCGAGGCGGGCGACCATGCGGGCGGCTTCGAGATCGTGGCGACCCACTGGCCGGCCTATGAACTGGGCGAGCGCTGCCCGACCATGATCATGCGCCCGGTCTGAACATGTCCACCATCAAGTCTGCGGTGTCCGGCGTCGTGTGGCCGGCGCTTGCCGAGGGACGCGCCGCGCAGTTGCTGGCGCTGTTATGGCAATTCGGGCAGACCGAGCGCTGGCCCGCGGAGTGGCTGTTGCGCCATCAACTGCAGCAGCTGAGCCTGGTGATCGAGCACGCCCGACGGACATCGCCGTTCTACCGGACACGCCTGGACGCGGCGGGTGATCCTGGCGGCGGGAGTTTGACGATGGCGCAGCTTCGCGAACTGCCGTTGCTGAGCCGGCGCGACATCCAGGATGCCGGAGCCACATTGCGCAGCAGCGCGATTCCAGCGCAGTTTGGTGCTGTTCATGAAAACCGCACTTCGGGCGCGACCGGGCAGCCGGTGCAGGTCTGGCGCACCGAGCTCGACGCGCTGCTATGGCAGGCCAATACACTGCGCGACCATGAATGGCACCGGCGCGACCAGTCGCTGAAGCTGGCGGCGATCCGCGCGCTGGCGCCCGGTGTCGCGGATCCGCCGCAGGGCATCAGCGGCGCCGGCTGGGGAGCGGCGTCGGAAGCGGTGCGCGCCACCGGCCCGTCTGCACTGCTCAGCCTGAATGCGGATGTGGCGACGCAGGCCACGTGGCTCAGGAATCATGCGCCCGGTTATCTGCTGACGTACCCCAGCAATCTGGCCGCGTTGCTCGCGCATGTTGCGCGGTCCGGTGAGCGGATACCAGGACTGCGCGCGGTACTGACGGTTGGCGAGACCGTGGGGCCGGTCCTGCGCGCAGCCTGCCGCGCCACGCTGGGCGTAGCCATAGAGGACGTCTACAGCTCGCAGGAACTCGGCTATATCGCCCTGCAGTGTCCCGTCAGCGGCGAGTATCACGTGATGGCGGAGAGCGTATTGGTCGAAGTGCTCGACGCCGCGGGCAATCCCTGCGCCGCGGGTGAGACCGGGCGCCTCGTCGTCAGCAGCCTGCATAATTTTGCGACGCCGCTGATCCGCTACGAACTGCGCGATTTCGCGACCGTGGGTACGCCCTGCGCCTGTGGCCGCACACTGCCCACACTGGCGCGCATCGCCGGCCGCGAACGCAATATGGTGCGGTTGCCCGATGGCACGACGCACTGGCCGTTGGTCGGCTTCCACCGTTTCCGCGAGATTGCACCGGTGCGCCAGTACCAGCTGATCCAGCACACGCTGCACGCGGTCGAGGTGCGGCTGGTCTGCGACCGCGCGCTGAGCAATGCCGAGGAAGCGCAACTCGGCGCCGTGATCCGCGACGCGCTGGGCTATCCGTTCGAACTGCGCTTCGTCTATTTCGAGCGCGAACTGCCCCGCGCCCGCAACGGCAAATTCGAGGAGTTTGTCTGCGCAGTCGGCTAGTCGCCGTGCCTACTTCAGCGCGCCGAACACTTTCTTGACGATATTGCTGGTGGCGCCGACGGGGTTCTGCCGGAACGATTTTTCCTGCTCGGCAATCATCAGGTACAGGCCGTCGAGCGCCTTGCGCGTGACGTAGGTTTCGATCGAGGCGTCTTCCTGCTTGATCAGTCCCAGCGCGGCCCCCTGGCCGGCGAGGTTGTTGTACTGCTGGGCGAGACCGACGCGGTCGGTGGCCTTTTTGACGACGGGCAGAAAGCGCTGGGTCAGCTGGGCCTGCGTGGTGCGCTTGAAATACTCGGTGGCGGCGGTGTCGCCGCCGGTGAGTATGCCCTTTGCGTCCTGCACCGACATCTTTTTCACGGCATCGACCAGCAGTTGCTGGGCCTCCGGCGCGGCGGCTTCGGCAGCGCGGTTCATTGACAGCACCAGTTCGTCGGCCTGTTTCTTCATGCCGAACATCCGCAGTCCGCTTTCAACTTTCTGCAGGCTGGGGGGCAGCGGGATCTTGACTTTGGCATTGCCGAAATAGCCGTTTTCCGCGCTCAGCAGTTTTACTGCAGCTGAGGAGCCGTCGCTCAGCGCCTGCCGCAACCCGCTGACGGCGTCGGCGTTGGAGATGTCGGCAATGCCGGCACTGGCCGGCAGGCTGGCGAACGGCGTGATGACAATTGCCAGCAGAACTCCGAGAATACGTTTCATGTCAGGTGCTCCCCGTACGGTTTGACCGTATGTCCCGATCAACAAGCCTCATTCTAGCCGCGCTTGCCGCCGGCGCGATAGCGCTAGGCGTATACACGATCGTGGGCATCAAGCCGGCTGCGCCGGCGGTGACATTCGTATCGATCCAGGGCGAGCAAATCACCATTGCGAGTCTCCGCGGCAAGGTGGTGCTGGTCAATTTCTGGGCAACCGACTGCGTCACCTGCATCCGGGAAATGCCGGATATCGTTGCCACTTACAACAAGTATCGCGCACAGGGGTTTGAAACCATCGCCGTGGCGATGAAATACGATCCGCCGAACTATGTGCTGGACTATGCGGAGAAGACCCGGCCGCCGTTCAAGGTCGCGCTGGACCCGCTCGGCGAACTCGCCAGGGCCTTCGGCGACGTCAAGCTGACCCCGACGACGTTCATCATCGACAGGCAGGGCCGGCTGGTGATGCGCATCCTCGGTGCACCGGATTTCGCGAAGCTGCACATGCTGCTGGAAGAAAAGCTGCGGGAATCCTGAGTCGCGGTCAGACCACCCCGGCTTCGTGGGCCTGCTGGTCGGCATGATACGAAGACCGCACCAGCGGTCCGCTGGCCGCATGGCTGAAGCCCATGCGTTCCGCTTCCGCCGCATACATGTCGAATATTGGCGGCTCGACATAGCGCAGCACCGGCAGGTGATGGGCCGAGGGCTGCAGGTACTGGCCGATGGTCAGCATGTCGACATCGTGGGCACGCAAATCGCGCATTACCTGCAGGATTTCCTCGTCGGTTTCACCCAGCCCCACCATCAGCCCGGATTTGGCCGGGATCTGCGGGAAGCGTGCCTTGAAGTCTTTCAGCAGCTTCAGCGAGTGCGTGTAGTCGGAGCCGGGCCGCGCCTGCTTGTAGAGCCGGGGTACGGTTTCAAGATTGTGGTTCATCACGTCCGGCGGGCAGGCCGACAGGATGTCCAGCGCGATGTCGAGCCGGCCGCGGAAATCCGGCACCAGGATCTCGATGCGGGTCTGCGGCGACAGTTCGCGGACTGCGCGGATGCAGTCCTTGAAATGTCCGGCGCCGCCGTCGCGCAGGTCGTCACGGTCGACGCTGGTGATGACCACGTACTTGAGTTTCAGCGCGGCAATGGTTTCGGCGAGGTGGCGCGGCTCATCCGGGTCCGGCGGTCTGGGCCGGCCGTGGGCGACGTCGCAGAACGGGCAGCGCCGGGTGCACAGATCGCCGAGGATCATGAACGTCGCCGTGCCCTTGCCGAAGCACTCGCCGATGTTCGGGCAGGTGGCTTCCTCGCAGACGGTATGCAGTTTCTGCTCGCGCAGGATGTGCTTGATCTCCTGGAAGCGCGTGCTGTTGCCCAGCCGCACGCGGATCCAGTCGGGCTTTTTCAGCGGCGGCGCCGCAACGACCTTGATCGGTATGCGTGCGGTCTTGGCGCGGCCTTTCTGTTTTTCGCCTGTCGTGGTCATTGCAGTATGTCCGCGATGCACTGGAGCAGCCGTTCGCCGATCCGCCCCCTGGAGTCGGTGATGCCCAGATCCTGCGTACGTGTCACTTCCAGTCCGGCATAGCCGCAGGGATTGATTGCGCGGAACGGCGCGAGATCGACGTCGACGTTCAGCGCGAGCCCGTGGTAACAGCAGCCGTTCTTGATGCGCAGCCCGAGTGCCGCGATTTTTGCGTTACCGACGTAGACGCCGGGCGCTTCCGCGCGGCCGCGGGCCTCGATGTCGTAGCCGGCCAGCAGGTTGATGACGGCCCGCTCCATCTGCCGTACCAGGGGCCGGATCGTCAGGCCGCGGCGCCGCAGGTCGAGCAGCAGGTAGGCGACCAGCTGGCCCGGGCCGTGGTAGGTGATCTGTCCGCCGCGGTCCACGCGCACTACCGGAATGCCGTTGTCGGTGCGCGGCCAGTGTTCCGGCCTGCCGGCGATGCCGACGGTGTAGACAGGGGGGTGTTCGAGCAGCCACAACTCGTCGCGCGTGCTTGCCGTGCGCCCCAGCGTGAGCTCGCGCATGCACTCCCACGTCGGCACGTACGGGACCAGGCCGAGCCGGCGCACGACCAGCGGTTCTGCCGTGATCGAAGCCGGGGCTATCGAAAGAATGGGCACCAGGACGATCCTGTGAAGGGAGGCTGCATGCGTCGATTGATGGGATAATTCCGTGACATTATAAGATGATCGGGAGACCGCAGTGCGTGTCGACGGGATGAGGGCGGGATTGCTGTGCGCAGCGCTGGTCACCGGCTGGCCGGCCACCGCCGCGGAAAGCGCTGGCGATTACGGCGGCAGTCTGAGCCGGGTTTATCTGGCCCACCAGCGCCTGCTCGCTGTGCGCGACGCCTGCGACCGGGCGTTCCCCGCGCAGGCCAAAGCCAACGAAAAGGCTTATGCGGCGTGGCGGGCGCGCCACAAGGCGTTGCTGGCGGAACTCGATGCGCGCGTGGCCATGATGATCCGCGGCTCGTCGAAGGACGAGAAAGATTACATGCGCAATATCGGCAAGTACGAAGGAACCATCCTCGAATACCGCAACGGCGAGCGCGATGACCTGCTGGCCCAGCCCCGCGACGGCATGGAACAGGGCTGCGCCGATTACCGCAGCTACCTGACCGGTTCGGGTTCGGATTTCACCAAGGAGTACGCGGACGAACTGCGCGAGCTGCGCAAGCGCAAGTTGCCGCAGGAATGATGCTGCGCCCGCTGCGCTGAACCTGCCGCGTGATACACACCAACCGTATGCCAGTCGTGATTTGCGCGGTCTGGGCGATGGCGCTGATTGCCTCGGGGGTCGCTCCGTACGACCGGCTGACCTGGTTCATGGAGGTGCTGCCGGTCCTGATTGCGGCGCCGATTCTCGTGGCCACGCGTGGCCGGTTGCCGCTGACGACCCTGGTATATACGCTCATCGCGATCCATGGCCTGATCCTGATCTACGGTGGGGCCTACACCTATGCGCGTGTGCCGGCCGGTTTCTGGCTCCAGGAACTGTTCGGTTTTGCGCGCAATCCATATGACCGGATCGGCCACCTGGCGCAGGGTTTCGTACCGGCAATGGTGGCGCGCGAACTGCTGCTGCGTGTCTTCGGCATCACCGGCCGGAAAATCCTGTTCTTTCTGGTGGCCTGCATTGCGCTGGCGATCAGTGCGTTCTACGAACTGATCGAGTGGTGGTCGGCGCTCGCGATGGGCGCAGGCGCGCATGAATTTCTCGGCACCCAGGGCGATGTCTGGGATACGCAGTGGGACATGTTCCTGGCGCTGGTCGGCGCAGTCGCCGCGCTGCTGTTGCTGAGCCGCTGGCATGACCGGCTGCTCGTGCAGTTGCGGTAATACCGGTCACAGCACCATCACGACCGCAGGCAGGTCACACAATTCCTGATACAGCGCATCGAGCTGCGCGCGCGAGGTGGCGTGGATCACGCAGGTCACGCTGAGGTATTTGCCCTTCTTGCTGGGTTTCATCGCCAGCGTCGCGTCATCAAAGTCCGGGGCATGGCGCTTGACCACCGCCAGTACGGTTTGCGCAAAGCCCGGCCGGGTATGGCCGAGGATTTTCAGCGGGAAATCGCAGGGATACTCAAGCAGCGATTCACCCGCCTGGCCGTGTTCGCCTGCAGTCACGCCGCGTGTCTCATGTGTTCCTGCTTGAACTGCTGGTACAGCGCATGCATGCGCCGGAACAACGGCCCGGGTCTGCCGTCGCCGACGGGCTTGCCGTCGAGGGTGGTCACCGCGAGCACTTCCTTGGTTGAGGAGGTGACCCAGATCTCATCGGCGCTGCGCACCTCCGCTTCGGTCACGGCGCGCACTTCCACCTGGAATTCGCGCGCGCGGGCGATCTCGAGCACTACGTCGTAGGTGATGCCGGGCAGCACCAGGTTGTCCTTCGGCGGCGTCAGCAGCACGCCATCCTTGACGACGAACACGTTGCTGGCTGACGCCTCGGTCAGCCGGCCGTCGCGGAACAGGATGGTTTCGGTGGCATCGACATCAGCCGAGAGCTG